>JANOHN010000096.1:0-1944 GCA_031406505.1 Acidimicrobiia bacterium
GATGCCTGACTGCTTGAACCCGCCGAACGGCGCATTGAAGTCGAGGATCATCGACGAGTTGATCGCCACGACGCCGGTGCGCATCTGCGCCGCGACCGCCGCGCCGTGCTCGCCGTCGGTGGTCCACACCGAGCCGCACAATCCGTAGTCGGAGTCGTTGGCGATCTTGATCGCCTGCGCTTCGTCGTCGTACGGGATCACCGAGAGCACCGGGCCGAAGATCTCCTCACGGGCGATCTTCATGTCGTTGCTCACATCGCGGAACACGGTCGGCTCGACGTACCAGCCCTTGTCGAGATGCGACGGCATGCCGTTGCCACCGACGACCGCGGTAGCACCTTCGGCCTTGCCGGCCTCGAGGAACCCGAAGACGCGCTCCTGCTGGCGCTTCGCGACCAGCGGCCCGATCTGTGTGGCCTCGTCGAGCGGGTCGCCGACGGTGAGCGCGCCCACTGCTGCGCCGAGCGCGTCGACGACCTCGTCGTAGCGCTTGCGACTCACGAGCACGCGGCTCTGGGCGCCGCACACCTGGCCGTTGTTCATCACGCCGGACTGCACGAGGTTGCCGAGCGTGGCCTCGTCGAGCTGCGCGTCGTCGAGCACGATCGCGGCCGACTTGCCGCCGAGCTCGAGCGTGAGCCGCTTGAGCGACCCGCCGCAGATCTCACCGATGTGCCGTCCGACTGCCGACGAGCCGGTGAAGCTCACCTTGTCGATGCCGGGGTGCCGCACGAGGTGCTCACCGGTCTCGCGACCCGCGGCGACGATGTTGATCACGCCCGGCGGAAGATCCGCTTCGATGATCGCGTCGGCGAGCAGATACGCGTCGAGCGGCGTCTCGGGTGCTGGCTTCAGCACAATGGGACACCCTGCCGCCATCGCCGGACCGAGCTTGAGCGCAATGATGAAGAGCGGCACGTTCCACGGGATGATGCCGGCGACGACGCCAACCGGCGCACGGCGCACCAACACTGGCGAACCGAACGCCCCCGTGCGACGGTCTTCCCACGGGTAGCCACTCGCGAACCCGGAGTAGGTGTCGAGCACCATCGTCGCCGAGAAGACCTGGCCCATGATCGACCACTGCTTCGGCGAGCCGTTCTCCGAGGAGATGATGTCGGCGATCTCCGCCGCACGCGACTGGAGTGCGACAGACAGGCGCTTGAGGCCCTCGGCGCGGTCGGCCGGAGTCATGCGCGACCACGGGCCATCGTCGAACGCTTGACGCGCCGCGGCGACGGCACGGTCCATGTCGGCCGGCGACGCGTCGGGCACCGATCCGATGACCTCCTCGGTATGCGGGGAGATCACATCGATCGCGCCCTTGCCCTCGGGTGCAACCCACTCACCACCGATGAAGAGCTGTTCGCGCACGTCCACGAATGCCTCCTGGCACCTCGGTCCCGGCGAGCGAGGCTAGCGGGAGGCTGGACCAGTGGTCGACGGGGACTATGGGATCAGGTAGCGGGTGATGAAGGCGAGCGTCTCGGCCCACGCGTCCGCTGCGAGCTGCATCGAGTGTGCGCTCCCTGGGACCACGAGCACGTCGTGGCGCACGCCGGCATCGTCGAGCGCGACCGCCATCTCGACGGTCTGACCCACCTTGGTGATCGGGTCGTCGGCCGCGTTCACGAGCAGCACCGGCGGGTCGGTGGGATCCACGTGCGTCACTGGGGACGCGCCCGCCGCCATATCGAGGCACGCCAAGCCCGAGCAGCCGAACAGGTCGGCATCGAACTTCGTCGTCTCGATGGCTTCAAGATCCATGAGGCCCGACCACGAGACGACCACCGCGACGCGGCTCCCCTTGTCGAGCGCTCCGGTTCCACGTACACCCAGCATCGCGGCGAGCTGGCCACCCGCCGAGCCACCGAGCACCCCGATGCGGTCGGGGTCGATCCCGAGGTCGCGCACCTGTCGTTCAGCGCGGAGCCACATGACGGC
>JANOHN010000111.1:0-8076 GCA_031406505.1 Acidimicrobiia bacterium
CGGCGTGCCCGATGTCATTACGCTGCCGCTGTTGATGTTCAACGCCAGCATGGGCGGCAACTACCAGATCGCCTCGATCACGGCGCTCTTGCTGCTGCTGCCGTCGATCGCCTTCATGCTGCTGGTCGAGCGCTTCCTGAAAGCGGATGTGTTGGCGATGGTCGGGCGCTGATACGGCTTCGCTTTCGAGCGAATTGGAATGTGGGTCTGAACTCGGGCCTGAGCCGAGCAACGCGCCGCAGCCGATGAGCGGCTGCTGTGGCGACTTTGCGGACGCTCGGCTCGCCTCGACAAAGGTCGCCATCAGACTGATTGCAGTCAGTCAGGTCCGGATGTCCAATGGCGGCGGCCGAACACACCCGACGTTCGACAGAAGCCCGTGTGCTGCCACTTTGGCCCAAGCGTTGCAGATTGCGCAAGGGTCGGCTCTCACTACTCCTCCAGGAGCGCGTCGCGCTGCTCGCGGTTGCCAATCGATGACGACGCGACAGCCCTTCGCAGCGACTTCAGGTACGGGCGCGAGTTTTTATCGTCATCAAGGAGAGCGGTGACCTTCCTGATCGCCGGGCGGCTGTGAACGATGCCGAAGACTATCTCCAACGACGCGTCCCGATTGGTAAGCAGACGAGCAAGTGCCGCCGCGAGGCGTTCGCACCGATCCCAGTCGCGGTACCAGGACACCGCCGGCACTTGCTCCCGCAGCCATTCCCACTCCTCGTACTCAAGGCGCGAGCTACTGGCAGCGTCGTACGTGGGCTGAAAGCACACCGCGAGAAGTGGCGACTTCACGTCGGCTTCCCAGAACGCCAGCGTCAGACCGAAGGCCGCCACCCGAGGGGCGACGGAGCCCGAACTAGCCGTACCGCTCTTCCACACCGTCACAAGCCGCGACTGGGTGGCCTTCGGGCTCACGAACCGGCTACCGAGTTCGAGGTCCCGAAGCGACGGAGACGAAAGGCTCTCAAGCCACTCAAGCACCGTGTTCGGCTGTGCCGAGAGAGCCGTTCTCCATTGCCACGACAACTGGAGCTGGCCGGACGCAAGAGCCGAGAGCGCACGGATGATCGCTACCCTGCCGCCGAAGCGAACGACCGCATCGACAGAGACATCACGTCCCGAGCTGAAGATCGCGTCGACGACAGAGCCTCGTGCCCCTTCGTCGAGGTCTGCCCCGCCGAGCTCAGACAGCACGTCGATCGCGCGTCCCCCAACGCGTTGCCAGAGGATGGGCGACTGGGCGAGCGCCGGGTTCGCCCCGACGATGGTCGGAAGGAACGGCGACTGCGCGTCTCCGAAGGTGTCGACGTCGTTTGGCACGAGCAGCAGGACGGCAGCACGAAGCACGCGTTCCCCGACCTCGGTCAGCTCACTTCCGAGCAGCAACAGGACCAACGCGACACCCTCAGAGCGTGACTCCTCGAAGAGCCGCTTCGTCTGATCCTCAAGCATCGACGCCATCGAGGCGAGGTCGGTGTTTCGATGCGCGCAGAGGACGTGAAGTAGCTCGCGTCGACCGGCTGCCCCCGACTCCGTGTTGGCCCGGTCGAACGCCATGCCAACGAGTCGATTGCGGGCGCCCGCCTCGAGTTCCTTCGCGCTCGCCACGCTCGTGAGCGCGGAACGTGCGGAGGAGCCCGGGGCATGCCATTCGCCGAAGATCGGGGCGAGGCTCGGCACGACGGCACGGCCTGCGTCCGCTCCGGCGGCAGCTTCAAGCCAGGTGCGAAACGTCGCGTCGCCCTTCACCGCGCCGTCGAGCACGAGGTCCACCCACGCCTCAGGTTTGCCCGGTGCGCGGAGGTCGAGGAGGAGTGCCGAGCTCGCGCTCTTACGAAACTGCGACGGCGGAATAGCGCGAGGAACCGCCTGCAGGTCCAAAAGCACACCAGCGTTCGCGCGCGGCATGAGCGCGCCCGTGCAGAAGGAAAACCTCGTCCTCTCGGCGGGCCACAGCTCCTCCCAGAGGCGAAGGAAGAGCGCTTCGAACTGGGCGGCCGTCTCTGCGACAACGATCACCGGACGGGGCTGTCCGAGAACCGCACCGATCATCGCCGCTGCGAGTCCCCGGTCGGCGAACGCGTCCGGTGTGGTGTCGCCGGACGTCTCATCCACCTCGACTGGTTTCGTTGCCGCGCTCTCGACGCCATCGAGTTGGGGGCGTCGAAACGCCCCGAGCAAACTCGCGCAGGGCACCCTCGCGACGTGGGAACGAAGGATGAGTAGCGAGTGCGTCCACACGCAGCCCGGGCGCTGCATCTCCGGCGCGTACCAGGTCTTCGCTAGAACGAAGAGTTCCGTTCCGGGGAGCGGATAGGCCGTCAGGTACTCGTCGAAGCCGGGCTGCATCGAGGGGCCGGACATGTCGCTCAGGACGAGCATTGTCCGCGACGCGTCCGGCGGGAGCGGCGTCGAACTGCTCAGCAGACGATGCCCATCGCGGTAGCCGTGGATCGCCTGGTGGATGCTCGAAGTAGCCATGAGCTACCCGGGCCCCAAGAGCCACGCGATCGGCTTCGTGATGTCCTGCCCAGTGTCCTGGTCTTGCCGAACCCTGATGCGCTTCAACGCATCGTCGAGCTCAAGGAGCGACTGCTTCTCCGACGCGACGGTGATGTCGCCGCCCTGCGCGCTCACCCCAAAGACAGCGTGTTCGAGCAGGTCATCGTTCGCCTCCAGAAACTGCTGAAGCAGCGGAAGCTCCCGCGAGATGAAGGCATGCGGCGGCCTGCCGAGGCTCTCAACGAGGTCCCACGCAGACACCACCACGGCGACGCGCAGCTTTCTTTGCGTGCGTTCGAGGAGAAACTGGAGCAGTTCCACGAGCTTTGCTTGGTGCGGGAGCGTCTCCGGCGACCAGGTGTTCGGCACGGCGCCGGCCGAGCTGGTCTCTCCCTCCTGGCCGCCCGGCAAGGTCGCCTCAAGCTGACGTGCAACCGTGAGCTGGGTGCCCTTCTGCACGTCCGGGTGGAGAAACAACATCACGCCGGTCGCCGCCTGAACGAAGGCGTCGTGGTGGCGGCTGATCCGCCGGTCCGTCAGTTGCTGTTTGAAGGCTTCGCCCGCCAAGTCCGGGATCGAGAGGTCGAACGAGCCGAAGCCGTCGCCGTCGAGGTGAAGGACCACGACCTGTTCGCTCTGCAGGTTCGTACGCGGCACCTGCGAGCACTCGCGCCACTCCTTCGTGATCTGATTGAGGTAGGTCCGATCGCCGCTGAGCTTCGTCAACTTGAGCGTCGTCGCACTGCCTCTGTCGGAGAGCACGTGCCACAGGGCTGCCAAGAAGGTGGTCTTCCCCGAACCGGGCAGTCCGATGAAGAGAAGGTTCGCCGGATTGCTCACGGGTTCCTCCTGGTGCGCTCGAAGTGGCGCCAGCCGAACTTGCTGAACTCCCGCTCCTCGCGCGATGGAGCTGGAGCACCTTGCTGCTCATCGTGCGCCGCAGAGAGCGGCAACGTCGTCCACGACGCGAACGCCTCCGCGAGGCCGCCCTCCGAACTCTCGGTCACCGACGGGGGGGCGGGACGCGCCGCGATGTTCCTGAACGAGAGGCGCGGAACGCGAGCGCGAAACTTCCCCTCGAACTTCTCCTTCGTCTTGCCGAGGAAATCGAGCGCCGGCTGACCTGCAGCCGCGATGCGATCGAGCTTGGAGAAGACGATCTCGACCTGGCAACTCGGGCTCACCATGTTGGCGTCGAGCAAGCTCTCCAGGATGTCAGCAGCGTCGGCCTGCGCGCTCGTTCGCTGTGCGGTGTTGGCAAGGCGCTCGCCGTCGACGAGCACGACGATGGTGTCTGCGCGCCGCAGGAACGTGAGCCGCTCCGCGTCTTCCTGCGAGTCCTTGGCCATGCGAAACAGCTCACCCGACATCGCAGAGAGGAGAATGTCTCGGCGAGCAGCGACGGGCTCCGCGCCTCGCAGCGCGAGGTGGTAGTACTTTGTCTCCTCAGTCAGCCGCGTTCGTTGCGTGTCCGGCTGAACGCCACCCGATGCAAGCCGGTTCAGGTGGCAGATTTCCTCGAAGCCGAGGAGCGACCTCGACCCAGCGAACTTGAAGCCGGCGAACGGGCCGTGGTTCAGGCGCTCGTAGATTGAAGCGAGCACTGTCGTCTTGCCGCTACCCTCCGCGCCGGCGAAGACCACCAGGTGGGTCCGCGAACGCAACGTGATGACCTCGGCATCGGTGGCTCCGAGGGCGGCACCTGAGAAGAGTTCGATGAATTCGGGCTCCACTTCCTCGGCGGGCTCGACACCTTCGGCCTTCGGATCTGTCGCGACCGCGTCCGCCATCTCACTCCTCCGTTTCGGGGTCGGCCAGCGTCCGCAACAGGATCGCCTCGACGTAAGCCTGACGAGCCACGCGAGCTGCCGTCAGTTGGGTGGACGACTTCAGGCCGCTGGAGCTGTCGAAGTACTGCTGCCAGCTCGAAGCGTCGCTCTTCGCCCGATGGAAGGTCGCGAGGGCGATCGGTGCCAGTCCGAGCGTGGCCTCGTCGAGGTTGGCCGTTCTCTCGCGAGCCCAGTCGTCGGGGAGAGCATTGACGTAACCGGCCAGCGGCGCGTCCTTGCCATTTCCCTTGGACTCCGAGAGTACGCGTTCCAGAAGCGCCGCCGCGTCGCACGGCCCCAAGGCCACGTCGGTCAGGTCGGCGAGCTCCGTTCCCGCGATGATCGCTGCAGCATCCTTGAGCGTTCCCCACGGCTTGTTCGTGTCGCGACTGCAGCCACCTTCAATCCACCACAGGATGCTGGTCTCCTCGTCGGCAGACCGCAGACTGTGGGCCGCGTCCGTGAGCTCCGCGTCGGCCGACAGGACCGCATCGACGAGCGCTTGGAAGATAGGCGTGATGACGCTCTTCAGGACGTTCCAGTCCGAGATGGTGGGGATTTGCTTCATCGCCTCCATCGCGGCGTTCGCCTTCTCCCGCATTGCGTCGGTGTCGACCGACCTGCGTTTGCGCTGCTCCACAGCGAAAGCGCGCAGCCCGACAGCCACCTCGCGCGCGATTTCGTCGAGCCGAGGTTCCGTGGCACGGAGACTGGAAGCTTCGACCGCAGTGCCCGCGAGGACGGCCGTGCGCAGCCCGTCGCTGGCGCTACCGACGGTCTGAACACACTCAACGAGCGATGCGCCAGCGAGAACTTGAAGTTCAAGGTCGTTGCGCTGAGGAAACGCGGGGTCCTGCTTCCGAAAGGCCTCCAGGAACGGGTCGCGCGAGGCCTTCGCCGGGATCCCCTGAAAGATGCGGACCGTTTCGAGCACGTTCTCATCGCTGCTTCGCAGTGCCGTTGCCCACGCCTCCACCCCAGCCCAGCGCTTCGCGAGCTTTGCTCCGTCGGGCTCGAGAGCCACCAGCCGATACCATTCTCCAAAGTTCTTATGCATGTGCTCTCCCGGCTACTTCGCGGTCTCAAAAGGGTTGAAGGGCGCCGGATCGGCGTGACGCTTCTCGGTCTCGTCCCACAGCATCGCGAGAAGTCCGTTTGTTGCCGCGCGCATGAACAGCACGCGGAACAGTGCCTCGTCGCTCAAAGCGCGGTCCTCATCGGTAAGGACGTTGAGGCTGTCGGCGATGGCGATCTGGTGGCGGAAAGGCAGCGTGAGGAATCGGAACGTGAGCCTGCGCTCGTGGTTCGGTGGCGGCATGACAATGGAGTCCTTCGCCGTCATCTTCGTGGCGGCGGCGGCCGACATCGCGGCATCGGCCGCGGTCACCATCGGAGCCTCGACGGCGGGCGGCTCCCTACGCGCCGGGCGCGGACAATCCTGCCAGATGTAGTTGTGGTGGGGCTGGTTGGTGTTTCGGTCTTGGTCGGCGAGGAAGTGGTGGTCGACCTTGTGCCAGCGTCGCTGGAACAGCCGAACGCCGAGCCGCTGGTCGTCGAGCCGCGAGATCTCGATGACGTTGTACATCGGCTCCCAGCCACTCTCATCCCGCTCAGGATGCATCGCCCCTGCAGTGACCCGGAGCGCTTTGTTAATCTCCTGCACGCGCTGCGCGTGCTTGTGCCCGAAGAGCTGCATTCGGACCTTCGACTCTAGGTGGCTGACCACCGTGTCCTGATCCAGGAGCCAGTCAGGAGGGTGATGGCAGAGCGTCAGATACTCGACCCCGTCAACTCGGTGGACGTTCACCTGCGCCTGGCCGAGCACGATGTTGTTCTTCGCGTCGTGTTGATTCGAGACGAGGGCGCTGCAGAGGCCTCGCAGTCTGACGATGGTTCCGCACGGCAACGACAGATCTCGCTCCCAATAGGGTTTTGCCGCCGAGATGGAGCACTGAAAGCGTGCTGCGAAGGTGTTGTACTCGGCGAGCGGAGCAAGGAGCGCGTTCGCAGAGTTCACGTCAGTAAGGATCTCGCGGATCTCCTTGTCGAGCGCGGGCCCCTGCTTGGCGCGAACGCTCTCGTGCAGGGTCTTGGTGACCTTGCTGTTTGCGACCTTGCGGTCGACGTCGTGGTTGCCGGGCACCACCCACACACTCTCGTCGGGACACCCGATGGCGCGGCAAAACTCGAGGAGCCACGACGCGGCCCTTTCGTATTCGGTGCGCTGGCCGGAGAACGCAATGTCGCCTGTCACGAGCACGCCCGTCGCACCTCCGAGTTCCTTCGTGACTGTGGCTGCATCCCTGAGAATCTCGTTCCGCACCTCGGAGTCGAGGTCATAGACGGACGTCCCCGATGAGCCGGTGAAGTGGATGTCCGAGAGATGTACGAGAACGAGCTTTTCCATATGCCTTTTAGCTCCAACCGCCACGGCGCGGCGCAAGGCAGGCGCCTACGACGGCCCAGAGCTCAAGCACCATTCTTCTTCAAGGGCCCAGATGACGTATGTCCCGACACCACGTGCCGCTTCCTGTGCCTAGACACCACCGACGCAAACGCCCGCTGTAGGGCGCGATGCCGACATTGTCACCTAGCCGTCCACGGACAGCTTTCGCTGCAGAGCGGAAGTTGATTTGGCGCGCGCGTGCGTCAGCTATGCGGTACTCACCGACACTCGACACGCCGCGCCCGAACGCGCCTTCATCGCCGATGGCAGACAGCCGTTTCGATTCGAATGAACGCGAGCCCGCAAAAGACCTTGACGCGCGACAAGTCGCGCGCCGGCCCAGTGCGTAAGCTGGCAGGCGTGCCTTGCGGAGAAGCCCGATGCGAACCTTGCCCCTTGCAGCGACGGCGCTGCTGATCAGCGCCACCCTCGCCCACGCGACCCCGGCCGAGAACGACGCCGCCATGCTCGAACTGGCCACGCGCAGCGGCTGCATGGCCTGCCACAGCGTCTTGACTGCGACCAAGCGAGCCGATGGTCTGCCACCGATTGCGCCGGCCTGGCGCGACATTGCCCTGCGCTATCGCGACGACCCCAGCGCGTACCAGCGGCTCACGCGCACCGTCATCACCGGCTCGAACCCCGGGGCCCGGCATTGGGTGGGCAAAGTCAGCGCCGTCAACATGCCGCCGAATGCCGCGGCGGTGAGCGAAGCCGATGCGCGCATGCTCGTCAACTGGATCCTGGTGCTGGTGCCGTAGCGGCGCTTCACACGACCACGTAGCGCCCAGGGCGGTGATTGACGGCGAGCGTCAGGTTCAGCGCCAGCGCGCCGACCAGCGAGTAGGCGATGCTTGTGGCATCGACGACGAACAGCGCCGCCAACACGATCGCGCCATCGACCGCCATCTGCACCTTGCCCGCGCGCCAGCCGCGTTCGCGCTGCAAGACCAGCGCCACGATGCCGACGCCGCCCAGGCTGGCATGGTGGCGAAACAGCATCAGGAAGCCGGCGCCCATCAACAGGCCGCCGATCAGCGCCGCGTACAGCGGGTGCAGCGATTCGATGCGCAGCACCAGCGGCTGGAATTCCGTCAACACCGACAACAAGGCCACGGACGCGAAGGTCTTGAGCGTGAACTCACGCCCCATGCGGCGCCAGGCCAGCCAGTAGAAAGGCAGGTTGATCAGGAAGAACAGTTTGCCGAAGCTCACGCCGCTGGCGTAGTGCAGCAAGAAGGCCAGGCCCGCAGTGCCGCCGCTGAGCAGCCCGGCGTGCTTGTAGAGCATCACGGCGAGGGA
>JANOHN010000350.1:0-1515 GCA_031406505.1 Acidimicrobiia bacterium
CCCTTCGCATCAGCCGCCCCGGCCGGCCCTGCCACGAAGACCATCGTGGCCAGCACCAGCCCAACAAGACCCGACAATGCGAGAAGTCGTCGCATGGTCCCTCCCCCCAGGTTGGGGGGAGCGTACGCATTTCGTCCCCCGCCGTCTAGGGGGTCAGCCCAAGATCAAGAGCGAACGCGGCTCGTAGCCGAAGGCGTCGGCGACGATGCGGTGGAGAGTGCTCGAACGCTCGTCCTCGTACCGGCGCACCACGCGGTTGTACGCCGTGATGGTGGGTACCGCGACCACCGACTGGTCGAACGTCAACAGCGCACCGGTGACCGCGGGGTTCGTCGCGAGCCGAGGTGAGCTCGCGATGTTGGCGCGCAGACGGCGGGCCAGGGCTTCGAGCTCGTTCGCGGTCGTCGCCTCCACGGTGGGATTGGTGTGCTTGGGCCCGCGCAACGCAAGCTTCGCCCAGCGCGCAAGGGCATCGTCGAGCGCCAGCGTCACGGCGCGATCGGCGGCTCCCGCGGCGTCCAAGGCCGCCGCGACCGCGGCGAGCGATTGGTAGCGCACGTCGAGCGGTTCGCGAAGTGGGGTCCAGCGCAGGTCGACCCGGTCGCGAGCAGCCTCGAGATCCGGCTTGACGACAACGAAGGCCGCCACCGCTCCTGCGATCACCAAGGCGGCGACGACGATCACCACCCAGCGCACGCGTCGCCTCATCGAAGGATCGACCCTACCGCCGCGATGTGCAGGATCGGCTGATGCTCAACGGACTGAGTCGTCGACGGCGACACCCTGGACAGCGCGCAGTTGGCCTGCGAGCCTCGCTCGCGGCCGGATCGATGCGTGGCTGCTCGTAGACGGATGGGAGAGCACCATGGGGATCCTCAAGAAGCTCAAGACCATGGTCGGCAGCGTCTCGTCGGAGCTCATGGAGAACGGACTGCTCGGCCGGGGCCAGATCACCGACGTGACGCAGACGGGCACGACGTTCGGCGGCGGGGAACACAGTGCGCCGACCTCGGTGCTGTGCAAATTCACGGTGCAAGTCGTGCTCGACAACGTCCCGCCGTACGAGGCGACGTGCAAGCAACGGGTCTCGCCGTGGAGCATCGTGCCGCCCGGCACCGTCGTGACCGTGCGGGTGAACCCCGAAGACCACAGCGAGATCGCGATCGACTGGGAAACCGCGCCGCCGACCGTCGCGATGGCGGCGCAGCCGGGTCAGGAGACCGCGGCGGACATCCTCGCCAAAGGCAGCCCGGCGCGGGCGGTGATTGTGCAGTCCCAGCCGCTCGGGATGAAGAGCCCTGCGGGCCTCGACCTCTACGGCTTCCAACTCACGATCATGGTGGATGGCACGGCGCCATATCAGATCCAGGTTGGCAACCCAGTCACGCCCGGCGGCGTGCCACTGATCTTCCCGGGCTCGAACGTGCCGGCCAAGTACATGCCAAACGGCGGACCCGAGTCCGTCGCGATCGACTGGGATGCCGCGGTGGCGGAGGCCACGAACAAGTAGGAGCG
>JANOHN010000360.1:0-3659 GCA_031406505.1 Acidimicrobiia bacterium
TGAGCGCCGCGTTCGCCGCGGCGGTTGTGGGCGATGCTGGCGACCCGGGGCTGCGGGTCGGGATGGCCATCCTCATGGCCGCGGCGATCCTGGCCATCTCACTGGCGCTCATGCTCATCGGTGGCGATCACCGCAGCCGACTTGAGAAGCGGCTGTCCGGCTTTGGCCTCGACGAGGCCGGGCCCGACCCGGAGATCCCCGCCCCACGCGGCGATCAAGCGCTGGCCGAGACGCGACTCATGCAAGAGGTGGTCGGCTTCACCGGCCGACTGGCCGATCGCGTCGGCCTGCTCAACCGAGTGGAAGCCAAGCTCGAGCAAGCCGACCTCCCGTTGCGGCCGCCCGAAGCGGTGTTCTTCTATCTCGCCGGCGTCTTCGTGGTGTTCATCGGCTCGTTGATGTTGCTCGCGCTCCCCGTCGCCTTCGTGTTCACGGTCCTTGCGTCCATCGGACCGGTCGTCTGGCTCGAGTTTCGGCGCAAGCGTCGGCTGCGGCGATTCGAGATGCAGCTCCCCGACGTGTTGAACCTGCTCTCGGGTTCGATGCGCGCCGGCTTCTCGTTCGCCCAGGGCCTCGAAGCAGTGACCGAGGAGGCGTCGGAGCCGGCCAAGCGTGAGCTCCAGCGCGCGTTCGCCGAGAGTCGACTTGGTCGACCGATCGAGGACGCGCTCGAGGATTCCGCCAATCGCATGCACAGCGTCGACCTGCTGTGGGCCGTCATGGCGATCCGCATCCAGCGCGAGGTGGGCGGCAACCTCGCCGAGCTGCTCGACACCGTTGCGCGCACGATGACCGAGCGCGAGCGGCTCAAGCACGAGATCTTGGCGCTGACCGCCGAAGGACGCATGTCGGGGTGGATCCTCGGTGTGTTCCCGCCGTTGTTCGGTGGGGTGCTCTACCTGATCCAACCGCAGTACATGTCGGTGCTGTTCCAGAACGCCATCGGGATGATTGCCTTGGGAATCTCGGTGGTCATGGCGTTCTTCGGCTTCATGTGGCTGCGCAAGATCATGGCGATCGAGGTCTGACGTGGAGCCGCTGCTGATCGCCGGCATTGCGGGCGCCGCCGTCCTCGTCATCGGCTTCCTCACGTCGTCCGTCGTCGTCGAACGCGCCGACGTGCGCGACTCCCTCCGACGGCTCGAGGGCTACCAGATCCAGGATGTGCGCGACCAAGAGATGCTCGCGCCGATGAGCGAGCGCGTCATCGCCCCGTTCCTCCAAGGACTCTCGGGTCTTACGCAACGCTTCACTCCGCAGGGCTACCGCGAGACCGTCGCGCACAAGCTCGTGCTCGCCGGCACGCCCGTTTCCTTGAACGTCGACCAGGTGCTGGTGTTCAAGCTGTTGGGACTGATCTCGGGGATTGTCTGGGCACCGCTCGTGCTCATCGGGCTCCAACTCGGAGGGCTGCTCGCGCTGTTGGTGATCGGGTTCCTCTGGTTCGGGTCGTTCATGCTCCCCGATGTGTACCTCTCACGGAAGATCGAGACCCGACAGCACGAGATCGCGGTGCAGCTTCCCGACATCCTCGATCTGCTGGTGATCTCGGTGGAGGCAGGCCTTGGCTTCGAGCAAGCACTCGAACGCACCTCGACGGCCGTCCCTGGTCCGCTGTCGGACGAGTTCCGGCGCATGCTGCGGGAGACGCGCATCGGCGCGACGCGGGCCGATGCGCTGCGGGCCATGGACGATCGGTGTGACGTGCCGGAGCTCCGAGCGTTCATCCTCGCGATGCTCCAAGCTGACACGTTCGGCATCTCGATCTCGCGGCTCTTGCGTTCGCAAGCCGACGAGATGCGAATCCGCCGCCGCCTGCGCGCACAGCAGCAGGCGCAGAAGGCGCCGATCAAGATGCTGTTTCCGTTGGTGTTCTGCATCTTCCCGTCCATCTTCGTGATCATCCTCGGGCCGGCGATGATCTCGATCTCCCAGACCCTCTAGGCGAGAGCATGGCGACGATCGCGCCGCCGCGCGTGACGGCTGCGCTCCAGTCCGACTGTGAGGCCGCGCCCGCGCGCGTGGCGCGCCGACGGCTCCGTCCACCGGGGCTCGATGCGCTGTTCACCGGCGTGTTCGCGGTCTTCGGCTGGGGCGTCGGCATCGAGCGATTGTCCGACAACTCGTTCTTCTGGCATCTCAAGACCGGCGGGCTGATCCTCGATCAGGGCATTCCGCATGCTGACCCGTTCTCGTTTACTGCACCCGGAACGAAGTGGGTTGCGCAGTCGTGGCTCGCCGAGCTCCTCTACGGCATCGTCGACCGCTCGTTCGGTGCGTTCGGTCTGCGCATGTTCGGCGGTCTCGTCGGCGTTGCCATCGCGGTGTTGGCCTTCCGGCTCGCGTTGCGGTTGGCGGGGGACCGGGTGCGCGCCGCGCTCCTGACCGTCGCCGCGTTGGGAGGCTTGTACACGCTGTGGTCCGAGCGTCCGCTGCTGCTCGGCGTGCTCTTCCTGCTGCTCGTGCTCTGGGTCGTCGAGGTGCCGGAGTGCGCTCTCGGACGGCATCCGTTGTTGGCGTTGCCCGTGGTCTTTTGCCTGTGGGCCAACGTGCACGGAACGTTCGCGTTGGGCTTTCTCTACCTCGCGCTGCACCTCGGCGGTCGTTGGATCGAGAGGCACGAGCCGTGGCGCGGTCGCGAGCGAACGCTGCTCATAGGGACCGGGTTCGCCTTCCTGGCCACGTTCGCCAACCCTTACGGCATCTCGCTCGTCATGTTCCCGATCGACCTCATGCGCCGCGGCGATGTGCTCAGCGACGTGATCGAGTGGTCATCGCCCGACTTCCATCACGTGTGGGGCTACGCCTTCGCGTTGTGGATCGTGGTCTTCGCAGTGATCGCTGCTCGAGGCGCAGCCCGCATGACCAGGCGGGACCTGGTCGTCGCCGTGCCGTTCCTGCTCCTCGGGCTCTGGGCCCTCCGCAACGTGGCCCTCGCCCCACTCGTGGGCCTTCCGATCGCCGCCCGAGCGATCGCGGTGAAGCGACCACCTCCAGAGCCCCGCCGCGCCGTCAGCGTTGTCGTCGCGGCCGCGTTGATCCTCGTCGCGTTCGCGATGCTCGTCCGAGCCGCCGGCCAACCCGACTACGCGCTCGACTCGTACCCCGTACGAGCGATCGACGCCGTCGAACGCCAAGGTCTCCTCGGCAAGCGCCTCCTCGCCGACGACGCCGACGGCGGCTACCTCATCCTGCGGGAATGGCCTCGTCAACGCGTCTTCTTCGATGACCGCTTCGACATGTACCCGCTCGAAGTGATCAACGACTTCACCAAGATCTCAACCGCGAGCGCCGACTGGAATGAGACGCTCGCCAAGTACGACGTAGAGGTCATCGTCTGGGAGCGCCAACGAGTGCTCACCCAGCTCCTGAAGCTCGACGACAGCTGGCGAGTCACGCACCGCGACGCCGACTACGTCGTCTTCGTCCGCTCCGACATCGCGTAACGTCGCTCCGCCGGACATCGCGTCACGATGGTGGGCGCCGGCTGCGCACGCCGCCCTGCACGCTCTGACCCTCCGCTCCCACGTGAGCACTGAGTCCCTGGCGCACGCGCAAGAGGACGCGACGAGGCCCGGAGGTTGGTGCCCTCCGGGCCTGTCTCTGGCTGTTCTTCGCTGCTGGCTCTGGGTTGGGCGTTGCGCTCAACTTGCTGCCGG
>JANOHN010000364.1:0-3731 GCA_031406505.1 Acidimicrobiia bacterium
GCCCGGCTGCCCAGCGCAGATGCTCCAGCGGTACGTCACAGGTGATGTCTTGACGCCCCGGTGCCTCGAGTGGCGTCGCGCCGCGGCGGTGACCCGCGTATGTGCGCAGCCATTCCGACTGGCCGCGCTCGGCCAGGCCACTCGCGTCGTCGGCGTAGTCGATGAGCAGCACTTCGCCCCGGTTGAGCAACGCCGCCGCGCGTTCGAGCCACTCCCGCGCGGCAACGGGCACCGGCAGCCGCCGTCCTTCGGGAACCTCGGTGCCGGCAGCCACGTGGTCGGCTTCGCCGGCCAGCTCAGGCGGCGCCGGGACGATCACCTCGGCGAACCGGTGGTCGTCGTCCACGCCCACGCGAACCTCGTCCCAACCGCGGCTCGACCGCTCTACGAGATGTACGGGCAGGTTGTCGAGCAGCTCGTTGGCGATCACGACACCGTCGAGTGCCATCGCCGGCAGCTGGTCGAGGCCGCTGACGATCGGACCGGCGCGGGGTACGACCTCGATCGGCTCATCGGGATCGCTGCGATACGCGAACGGACCCAGCGCCTCGTCGATCGGCTCGAGCGCCAAGTGCTCACGTTGCTCCGAACGCAACCGCGCCGAGCGCTCGACGAGCACGTACCGGAGCGCGGGGGCGCACTCGGGCTCGGCCCGCAGGACGTCGGCCGCGAGCCGGCCGCGCCCGGCACCCACCTCCACGACCACGAACGGATCCGGAGCGCCGAGCCGGTACCACGAACGATCGAGGTGACGGGCGACGAGCGCACCAAAGAGCGAGCCGACCTCGGGACTCGTCAAGAAGTCCGCGCCCATGCGCCCCGCGCCGCCACTCGCGAAAAAGCCGTCGGTCTCGTCGTACAACGCCATCGCCTGGAAGTCGGCGAACGAGATGGGTCCTTCGCGCCGGACCCTCGCCTCTATTCGCGTCGCGAGCGTCACGGCAACCCCATCATTCTGGAAAGTCTGGCGTACCTATTCGGTACACGAGGATCTCCAGAATGGTCAGCCGGTGAGAAATGCGAGCTCCCCAAGACGGGCCACGCCTTGTGGATACACGCCGGCGGCGATGACAGCGACCGTAATCATGAGCATGGCCGCGTTGAGCGCCGGCGGCGTCGGCAACGTGCGCGGCTCGGTGCCTTCCGCGGGTTCGTGGAACCACATGGCGCGCGTGACGCCGGCGTAATAGAAGAAGGCCACGACCGCGTTGAGTGCCGCGATCACGCCAAGGATGACCGCGCCCGTGGTGCCCGAGTCGAACACCGAGCGGAACATCACGAGCTTGGCGTACCAACCCGCGAGTGGCGGGATCCCGGCGAGGGAGAACAAGAACAGCGACATGTAGATCGCGAGCGCGGGATTCGTGCGCCCGAGGCCGGCGAAGCTCGAGATCTCCCCCGACCCAGTCCGGCGAGCCACCGCGATGACGGCCGCGAACGCACCGAGGTTCATCACGGCGTAGATGACCAGGTAGACGGCGACCGCCGACCACGCCGAGTTACCGTTCTCGCCGACATCGGCAGCCACCGCGATCGGCACGAGCATGAAGCCGCCCTGAGCGATCGACGAGTACGCCAACATGCGCACGATGTTCGTCTGCCGCAGTGCCGCAAGGTTGCCGAGCGTCATCGACGCGGCCGCGAGCACCCAGACGATCGGCTGCCACGAGTCTTCGGACGGGAAGAACCCAAACTTCAAGATGCTGATCAGCGCGACGAACCCGCCCGCCTTCGAGGCCACCGAGAGGAAGGCCGTGACGGGGGTGGGCGCGCCTTCGTACGTGTCGGGAGCCCAGAAGTGGAACGGCACGGCGCTCACCTTGAACGCGAACCCGGCGATCGTGAGGAAGACGCCTACCGCGAACAGCGGCGGCATCGAGTGCTGGCTGATGTACCCGGAGATGTCGACCAGCTTGTTGGCCCCGGTGATGCCGTACACCAACGACATGCCGTACAACATGATCGCCGTCGACAGCACGCCGATGAGGAAGTACTTCAGTCCGGCCTCGTTCGACTTCGTGTCGTGCTTGCGCCACGCAGCAAGTGCGAACGTTGGGATCGTGATCGTCTCGAGGGCCACGAAGATCGTGATGAGGTCGCGAGCCGATGCCATGACGGTCATCCCCAGCACCGACGTGAGCAGCAGCACGTAGAACTCGCCGCGGTAGTAGTCGCCTTCGCCGATGTAGTTGAACGAGACCAACAAGGTGATGTAGGCGACGATCAGGAACAAGCCCTTGAAGAGCAGCGCGTAGTTGTCGACGATGTACGCCCCGTCGAACATGGCGCGGTTGCCGCCGTCGGAGGCGAGGGTGAGCACCGGGATCAACGCACCGAGCACACCGACGCTCGCGATCCGAGGCACGAGCTCGGGCCGGCGCGCGAACAGGTCCACCAGCAGCATGATGACGATCGTCCCGACCAGGATGATCTCCGGCGCGAGCGCGTGGTAGTCGATGTGCGGCAAGGTGGCTAGCCCCCGAAGACCTTGGAGAGGTTGGCGACGGCACCGTCGGTGACGTGGAACAACAGGTTCGGGTAGATGCCGAGCGCCACGATCAGCAGAAGCAGCGGAGTCCAGGCGAGCCACTCCGACGTGTGCATGTCGTGGATGTGCGCGTTCTCGAACTCCGCCTTCGGCGCGCCGAATGCGACCCGTTGGAGCATCAGCAGCAGGTAGCCCGCAGCCAGCACGGTGCCGATGGCCGCGAAGACCATGAAGGTGCGGAACGTCCACAGCGTGCCGCCGCTGCCGCCGACCAGACCGTCGATGACCCTCGCGGGGTTGTACGCCGACAGGATCGCCGGGAACTCACCCCAGAAGCCGGCCAGGCCGGGCAGCCCGAGCGATGCCATGGCCGAGAAGCCGAGGATCCAGCCGAGCTTCGGCGCTTGCGTGAGCAGACCACCCAGTCGGCTCATCTCGCGGGTCTCGTACCGCTCCTGCACCGAGCCGGCGACGAAGAAGAGCATGCCGGTGATGAGGCCGTGCGCCACCATGCCGAACACAGCGGCGTTGAGGCCGAAGTCGGTGAGCGTGGCGATGCCGAGCATCACGAAGCCCATGTGGGCCACCGACGAGAAGGCGATGAGTCGTTTCATGTCCTTCTGCGCGAGGCAGCACAACGCGCCGTAGATGATCCCGATCGTCGCGAGGAGCCCGATCCACGGCGCCCAGTCGGCGGCCGCGTCCGGGAGAAGTGGCAGCGCGATCCGGATGAACCCATACGTGCCGAGCTTCAGGAGGATGGCCGCCAGCAGCACGGAGCCGACCGTCGGTGCCTCCGTATGGGCATCGGGGAGCCACGTATGGAACGGGAACATCGGCACCTTGATCGCGAAGCCAAGGAACATGCCGCCGAAGATGAGCATCTGCGTGGTGTGGCCGATGCCGGCTCCCCCGAGCTCTCCGAGCTTGACGATGTCGAACGTCTGCTCCTTCGACACGAAGAAGAGCGCGAGGAAGCCGACGAGCATGAGCGCAGATCCGAAGAGCGTGAAGAGGAAGAACTTGATCGACGCGTACTCGCGGTTGGGTCCACCCCAGTACCCGATCATGAAGAACATCGGGAGCAGGACGATCTCGAAGAAGATGAAGAAGAGGATCAGGTCCTGGGCGACGAACGTGCCGTTCATGCCCACCTCGAGCAGTAGCACGAGCGCCAAGAACGCCTTGGGGTTGCGCGGCTCAGGGAAGTGGTTCCACGAGTAGATGATGCAGGACACCACGA
>JANOHN010000004.1:0-7076 GCA_031406505.1 Acidimicrobiia bacterium
GGCGATCTCGGCCGCGGCCGCGCGCACAACATCGACGACCGGCACAGAGGTGCCCCAATGGCCCGGCTGATCGGAACCCGAGAGCACGAGCAGGCTCTCGGCGTTTCGGCGCATGCGCGTGGCGAGATGGTCGAGCTCGAACAGCGAGGCGAGCTCGTCGGGATCGGCCGACGCCTCGAGGTCGTCGATGAGGGAGATCTGGCGGTCGAGCAGGCTCTGGTTGCGCCGCGCGAGGTTGACGTAGAGATCGCCAATGCCCTTCTTGAGCAGCTCCGACTGCTCCCGCGCCACCGTGACCGTGACTTCCTGGATCGTGTTGAACGCCTTGGCGAGCTCGCCGATCTCGTCCTTTGAATCCACCCGGATCGGCGTGAGGTCTCCGAGCGCATCCACTTCGAGGTCTCCACCGCGGTGCAGCGTGTCCACGAGCAGCGGCAGCCGCCGTTCCGACACCTCGCGCGCGCTGCGAGTCAAGGCACGAAGCGGCTTGCTCACCGAGTGCACGAGCGCCCAGATGAGCATCAGTGCCATCCAGATCACCGCGGCCGTCCCGAGGGCAACGACGATGGCCACACCGCGAGTGTGCGACTGGCGCGCGTCGGCCTCTTCATTGACGACCTGCTGTACCGCCGCGACGCCACGGTCGGCCGCCGTCTGCTTTCCTGCATACACCGCGCGGTACTCGGCCGGCGTGGTTGTCACGCTCGGGAACTCCGTGGGCAGCGCCGACCCGACGGCTGCCCGCACCGGATCCCGAGGGACGTCGCCACTGCGGCTGTGCTCGTAGGCACTGCGTTCGGGGACGGTCGCGGTCTCCGCGAAGAGCCGCGCCTGCGCGGCTTGCTCGGTGATCGCAGTGACCCAGCCGTCGAGCTCAGGAGCCGACCCGGCGAGGTACCCGGTCACGACCGCGGCTTCCTCCGAGATGGCGAGCTGCTGACGCCGAAGGTCGACGATCGCACTCAGGCTCGTCGCCAAGTTGCTGTCCTCGACCTCGCGCGCCACCTGTGACGCAGCCGACAGCGCCGACGCGCCAACGGCGGCCAGGTTCTCGTTGGGGCCGCGCTCGACCAGCCGATTCGCCACCTCCCGCGCCGCGAGTCGCGTCGGGTCGCTGACGTTCCCGTCGAGCTGCGGCAGCGCCGCGTCGAGCGCGGCTGCGGCTGCCTCGGTGGTGCGACGGGCGTCGGCGAGCTCCGCCTTCGGCGCGTCAGGATCGGCCGACACCACGGCCTCGTCACCGACGGCCCGGCTGACCTGCGTGAGCGCTTCGAACGGCCCGACGAGCTGTCCGTACTGCTCCGCCGCGCCCAGCGCGTCGAAGCGGTCCTTGATGGTGAAGCCGGCGAACCCCACGAGCACAAGGAGAGGGACGCTGACGACGAGGACCAGCCTCGTCCGGAACGGCAGCTTGCGCAGCAATTGGATCCCCGCGGGCTCGAGGCCCACCCCACCAGGGATTTCGGCATCCAAGGGCCCTCGCCTTGAATTGGCGAGGCCCGCCAGGATCAGTCCTCGGCTGCCCCCCGAGCTTCCATGCCCTCGAACTCGTCGACCGTCATGAGCACGGTGCGGGCCTTCGAGCCCTCGGACGGGCCGACGATGCCCCGCCGCTCCAGCAGGTCCATCAGCCGGCCGGCCCGGGCGAAGCCCACCCGGAGCTTGCGCTGGAGCATCGACGTGGAGCCGAGACCCGACCGCACCACCAGCTCCATCGCCTCCACGAGCAGGGTGTCGTCATCGTCCTCACCGCCACGGGCCCCGGGCTGGCCGGTGCCGGCCGACGTGTCCTCGGCGATCCCCTCCACGTACTGCGGGTCGCCCGCTTGGCGCTTCCAATGCGCGACCACTGCCCGCACGCACTCCTCGTCCACCCACGCACCTTGCACACGCGTGGCCTTGCTCTCGCTCGCGGTGACCATCAAGAGGTCGCCACGACCGATGAGCTTCTCGGCACCGGCTTGATCGAGCACGACGCGCGAGTCGGCGATGCTCGTGACGCTGAACGCGAGCCGACTCGGCACGTTGGCCTTGATGACGCCGGTGATCACGTCGACCGATGGGCGTTGTGTGGCGATCACGAGGTGGATGCCCACGGCACGCGCCATCTGCGCGATGCGACAGATGCTGGCCTCTACGTCGCGGGCCGCGACCATCATGAGGTCGTTGAGCTCGTCGACGACCACCACGATGTACGGCAAGCGCTCGTAGCCCTTGCCCGTGATCCGGTCGGGGGCCTCCACCGTGGGGAGCTCGCCGCGGTCGACGAGCGCGTTGTAGCCCGAGATGTCGCGCACACCGACTTCGGAGAGCACCTCGTAGCGAAGGTCCATCTCGCGCACGGCCCACGCAAGGGCGTTCGCCGCTCGCTTCGGGTTGGTGACCACCGCGGTGAGCAAGTGCGGGAGACCGTTGTACGCGCCCAGCTCCACGCGCTTCGGGTCGACGAGGATCAGCCGTACCTGATCGGGCGTGTTGCGCATGAGCAACGACGTGACGAGCGAGTTGATGCAGCTCGACTTGCCGGCGCCGGTCGCTCCCGCGATGAGCACGTGCGGGAGCTCGGCGAGATCGAGCATCACGCCTCGGCCCGAGATGTCGCGACCGAGGCCGATCTCCAACGGCTTCGTGGCGGCCTTCGCCTCGGGCGACGCAAGGATGTCGCCGAGCGTGATGAGCTGCCGCTTCTTGTTCGGGACTTCGACGCCAACCGCCGACCGGCCCGGGATCGGAGCGAGGATGCGCACGTCGGCCGACGCCATCGCGTACGCGAGGTCGTGTGCGAGCGCGGTGACGCGGTTCACCTTCACGCCGGGCGCGAGCTCGAGCTCGTAGCGCGTCACGGTTGGCCCCACCGTCGCGCCGATGAGCTTCGCATCGACACCGTGTTGGTGGAGCGCCGCCTGGAGCACCTTGCCCGCCTCGTCGACGAGCTTGCGATCAGCCTGCTGGGCGTCGCCCTTCTTCAACATCGACGCCGACGGCAGCTTCCACGCACCGCCGCGTTGGCGACCGCCCACGTCGATGGCGAGCTGGCCACCGGGCTCCTCGGCGATGACCGGTGGCAGGTCGGTGAGGGTGGGCTCGTCGTCCGGCTCAGGAACGCCCGGGCCATCGCGCTCCACGTCGTAGAGCTCCGCGCTGGGAGCATCGAACGCGTCGGGCGGAGCGGTGAGATCGATCTCCTCGTAGCTGTCGAGCTGGTCCATCTCGTCCATCTGCTCGCCCGGTTCCGTGACGGGGAGCTCGCTGAACGCACGGGCTTGATGACCCATCCAACGGAAACCGCGTCCGAATGCGCCGACCACATCGCGCATCGGCACACCCGGTGCGAGCAGCGCGCCGAGCAACGCGATGCCGACGAGCACGACGGCCGCGCCGACGGTTCCCGTGCCTGCCTTCAGCGGACCGGCGATCGCCGCGCCGATGTAGCCGCCGGCGTCGTGCAGCTTTGCGAGCGGTGCGTCGATCGCGGGGCTGTCGCCCAGCAGGTGGAGCGCGCCGACGGCCGCGAGACCGAGCAGCGCGATCCCCGTACCAACCCGCACCGGTTGAGGCTCGGGCGGGGCGTCCTCGTCGGGCTCCTCCTCCGCGATGCGGCGCGAGGCGGGTCCGACCCGGAAGAGGAGGATGGCGAAGCCGACCCCGACGACGGGGACCGCGAAGCGGGCCTTGCCCACGAGCGTGGCGAACCCGTCGGCAAGACCCTTCCCGACCGGACCGGCGAGGTCGGAGGCCAGCCCGAGGGTGGTGAGGATCGCGAGGACGAGCAGCCCAACCGCCAGCGCGTCGGCGCCGTGACCGCCCAGCTCACGCCGGGCCGCAGCGCCAGCCCGCACCCGCAACGTCGGCGGCGGAGGCGGCGCCGCCCGCCGCGACCGAGGCGCCGCCTTCTTGGCGCTCGCCTTCCGTGCCGGGGCGCGCTTCTTCGCAGCAGTCCGAGTCGCCATGCCACGACGGTAACACTGGCCACAAGCGCCCCAACGGGATACCTCAGCACCGGCGGGCAGGTGAGCCCACATTTTTCGTGGACCACAGTTTCTGTGGTATTTTGCGCTCATGACGCGCAGAAATGTCACCTTGCAACTCGACGAGGAGATTCTGCGTCGCGCGCGCATCCTCGCGGCACAGCGGTCCACGTCCGTCAGTCGTCTCGTCGCGGAGCAGCTCGAGAGACTGGTCGACGACGACGCCCGCTATGACGCGGCCCGTCGCCACGCACTCGCCCAGCTCGGCCGAGGGTTCCGAACCGATGGGCTTCCCTTGCCGGCCCGGGACGAGCTCCATGAACGTTGAGCCCCTCACATTCTTCGACACCAACGTCCTCGTGTACGCGCACGACGAGACAGCAGGAGCCAAGCAAGCGGCAGCTCGCAACGCACTGGAGCACGCGTGGGAGACGGGCTCAGGAACTGTGAGCACACAGGTGCTCCAGGAGTTCTACGTCACCATCACCCGCAAGATCACCCACCCGCTGGCGCGACCGATCGCGCGCGAGCTCATCTCCGATTACAGCGCGTGGCCAGTGCAGCGCATCGACGCCGAAGACGTCGTGACCGCGAGCGAGCTCGAGGACGTGCACCCGCTGTCGTTCTGGGACGCGTTGATCATCGTGGCCGCACAGCGGTCGGGTGCCACCCGCGTCCTGACCGAAGACCTCCAGCCGGACCAGGTGATCCACGGCGTCCGCGTCGAGACGCCGTTCGCGTGAACAGCTCGCCCCGCGCTCAAAGCGCCGGCGCGTAGCCCCCGTCTACGGGGTACACCTGGCCGGTGATCCACTCGGCGGCGTCGCTACAGAGCAGGACGGCGAGCGGTGCGGGGTCGTCGACCCGGCCGAGTCGGCCCACCGAGTAGCGCGAAGAGAGCCGGCGCTCGAGCTCGGGATCGGCCTCGACGGCTTCGGCGAGCGGACCGTGGCCCATCGATCCGAGCGCGATGCAGTTCACGGTCACGCCGCTGCGCCCCACCTCGGTGGCGAGCCCGCGGGCGAACCCCATCGCCGCGGCCTTCGCCGCCCCGTAGACCACCTGCCGGCGCTCACCTTTGCGCCCGGCGTCGGAGACGATCGTGAGGATACGGCCCCACTTCCGCTCGAGCATGTCGGGCAGGTACGCGTGGGTCACGTGCAGCACACCCGTGAGATTCACGCGCATCACCGGCTCCCAATCGACGGGGTTGCTCTCAGCGAACGGCACGAGCGGCACACCGCCGACACCGAACGCGCGCACGCCACTGCCGGCATTGTTCACCAGGATGTCGAGCGGACCGGTGGTGGCCGCCATCTCGCGCACCGAGGCGGGATCGCAGACGTCAGCGATCACGGCGTGCGCCTTGCCCCCTTCAGCCTCGATCTCGGCGACGACGCTTTCGGCGCGGCCCTGATCCAGGTCGTTGATCCACACCTCGGCGCCAGCGCGAGCCATGTGCATCCCGATGGCCCGCCCGATCCCCGCACCCGAGCCGGTGATCAGCGCGACACGCCCACCGATGAAGTTCGACCAGTCACGAATCATGGGGTCATGCAACCAAGCAGGCCGTCGCGGCGCAACTCTTGCTAAACCTCCATCACCACCGGGATGATGGCCGGGCGACGGCGCGTGCGCTGGCTGATCAGCCGACCCAGTGCCCGCCGCGTGACCCGTCGCAGCGTGTCGAAGTCGGTTGCACCCTCGGCTGCGGCTTCGGCCAGCGCGGCGCGCACCGCGGCGCGAGCGTCCTCGAGCAGCTCCTCGGCTTCGGCTTCGTAGACCCAGCCCCGCGTCACGATCTCGGGACCGGTGACGATCTCACCGGTGGCCGCTTCGACGGTGACGATCACCACGACGAAGCCCTCTTCGGAAAGGTTGCGGCGATCGCGCAGCACACCTTGCCCCACGTCGCCACCAATCCCGTCGACGTACTGGTAGCCCGCCGCCACGGCTCGCCGCTCGACGTCGGCGCCGGCCGTGTCGAGCGTGATCGCGTCGCCGTCTTCGCACACAAGGATTCGATCGGTGGGCACGCCGACCTCCTCGGCGATGCGAGCGTGATGGACCATGTGCCGGTACTCACCGTGCACCGGGATGAACCACTCGGGTCGCACGAGGTCGAGCATGAACTTGAGCTCTTCGCGGTTCGCGTGGCCCGACACGTGCACGTGCGCGTCGTGGCCGTACACCACGTCGGCGCCGGCTCGATGCAGCGAGTCGATGACTCGATCGACGTTGGCCTCGTTGCCGGGGATCGCATGCGCCGAGATCACCACCACGTCGTCGGCGCTGACCTTCACGTGCTTGTGCTCGTGCGCGGCCATCAGCGAGAGCGCGCTCATCGGCTCACCCTGCGAGCCGGTGCAGATCACGCACAGCTCTCCTGGCGCGAATCGCGGGGCCTCGTCGATGTCGACGACCTTGTCGGCAGGGATGTCGAAGAGGCCCATCTCGCGCGCCAGCGAGGTGTTGTGCAGCATCGAGCGACCGAGGAACGCCACGTGACGGCCGGCAGCAACTGCCTCGCGCGCCACCTGCGTCACTCGATGGAGATGCGATGCGAACGACGTGACGATGAACCGTCGGTCGGGATGATCACGGAACAGGTCGCGCAGCACTGGGCCGACGGTCGTCTCCGACTGGGTGAACCCCGGCTCCTCGGCGTTCGTGGAGTCGGACATGAGCAGCCGCACGCCTTCGCTCCCGATCTGACCGAGTCGGGGGAGGTCGGTGGTGCGTCCGTCGACGGGTGTGAGGTCGAGCTTGAAGTCGCCGGTGTGCAAGATCGTGCCGACGGGCGTGCGGTAGGCAACTGCAAACGCGTGCGGCACCGAGTGCGTGACGGGCACGAACTCAGCTTCGAGGGGACCAATCGTCACGACGTCGCCGTCTTTCACGGGGATCAGGTCGGTGCGGTCGAGCATCCCCGCCTCTTCAATGCGCTTGCGGGCAAACCCGAGCGACAGCGCGGACCCGTAGATCGGCGCGGGCACATCAGCGAGCAGGTACCCCAGCGCACCCACGTGGTCTTCGTGACCGTGCGTGAGGACGATCCCATCGACTCGTTCAGCGTTGGCGCGCAGGTACGTGAAGTCGGGGAGGACG
>JANOHN010000017.1:0-2818 GCA_031406505.1 Acidimicrobiia bacterium
TCGGTCACGGTCGTGAGGTTCTGGATGATCGTCACCTCGAACGGGATCATCAGTGTCCCGAGGAAGACAACGAACAACGTCCGCTTGAACGGGAACTCGAGGAACGCGAACGCGTATCCGGCAAGGATCGCGGTCACGAGCTGCCCGATGACGATGATGGTCGTGACGATGAAGCTGTTGACCAGGTAGCTCCCGAGGTGACCGTTGTTCCAGGCCCGCGAGTAGGTGTTCCACACCGGGCTGGTTGGGAACAGCTTCGCTGGACTCCCGCCGATCTCCGACGGAGTCAACAGCGAGTTGACGACCGTGATGTAGATCGGGAAGAGCACGACGAACGCCAGAACGGCAAGGACGGTGTAGCGCAGAACCAGACCCCACACGCGTTGCCGGTGGCCCGGCGCGTTGGCGGTTCCCGTCGACGCAGCCGGGGGCACCGCTGCCGTCGCGGCATGGGCGGTCATCGCATCCCGATCATCGGGCGTAGTGCACACGGCGCTCGAGGAAGCGCAGCTGCAGGAGCGTCAGCACCATCGTGATGGCGAACAGTGCGATGGCGAGCACCGCGGCCTTGCCCGGGTTCCTCTCCTCGCGAAGCGTCGAGAAGATGGAGTACGTGAGCACGTTCGTCTTCTTCAGCGGACCTCCCTGGGTGAGCAGATCGATCTGACCGAAGGTCTGGAACGCGAAGATCGTGCCGACGATCACCGCGAAGAACACCGTCGGTGAGAGCAGCGGCAGCGTCACGTTGCGGAACTTCGACCACGCGCCCGCGCCGTCCACCTCGGCTGCTTCGAGCAGGTCGTCGGGCACCGACTGGAGGCCCGACGACATGAGGATGAAGCTCAGCCCGAGGTTCTGCCAGATCGTCGCGACCGCGACGGCCAACAGCGCCCAGCTCGGGTTGTTGAGGAACGGCGGTGTCGAGTTGATCGCCCTCAACAAGCCGACCTGCGGGCTGAAAAGCGTTCCAAAGATGACTGATGCAACCGCCACGGACGTCGCGACCGTGGACGAGAAGATCGTGCGGAAGATGGCCATGCCCTTGAGCTTCTGGTGCGCCAGGGTTGCCAGCCCGAGCCCTAGGACGATGCCAGCTGGCACGGTCAAGATCGCGAACAGGACCGTGGTCCAGAGGCTGTCGAGGAAGTCCTTCGAGCCCAGGACGTCGCCGAACTGGTCGAGTCCGACGTTCTTGCTGGGGAGCCCCGGGAACGGCGGCACTTGCTGTGTCGCCAGCACGAAGTTCTTGATGAACGGGTAGAAGATGAACACCGAGAAGACGAGCAACGCCGGCACGAGCAGCGCGTAACCGAACCCCGCTTCTTTGACCTTGCGCCGGAGGCGCGACCGCGGTGGGCGCGGCGCGGCGATGACTGCCTGATCCACGGTCACGCGTCGACCCGTGCCCCACTCTCGGCGTCGAAGAGGTGCAGGTCCTTGGGATTCGCCGAGAGCCGGAGGGTCTCACCTTCGGTGGGTATCGGTGCATCACTCGCCTGACGGACGATGACCATCTGACCGTCATCGAGGCGGCAGATGAGATGGCGCTCGTGCCCGAGCGACTCCACGACCGTGACCTTGGCCTGGATGAGGCCGTCGGTTCCGATCTCGAGATCTTCCGGGCGTACACCGAGGACCACGCGCGCGATCTTCTGCGTCTCGACCGCGCGCGCGAGATCGGCGGGCAGCTCGATGCCGGTCGAGCCGCACTGCAGCTCCACGTGGCCGTCCTTGGTGGCGATCTTGCCCTCGAGTGTGTTCATGGGCGGGTTGCCGATGAATCGGGCCACGAACAGGTTCGCCGGCTTGCGGTACACCTCGAGCGGCTCGCCGACCTGCTGGAGCACGCCGCCTTCGAGGATTGCGATACGGTGACCCATCGTCATCGCTTCCACTTGGTCGTGCGTCACGTAGATCACGGTTGCGTTCAAGCGGCGCTGGAGCTCGATGAGCTCGGCCCGCGTCTGCACGCGCAACTTGGCGTCGAGGTTCGAGAGCGGCTCGTCCATGAGGAAGACCTCGGGACGGCGCACGATCGCCCGAGCGAGCGCGACGCGCTGGCGCTGTCCGCCGGAAAGCTCCGCCGGCTTGCGCTCCAGTAGTTCTTCGAGCCCAAGCATCTTCGCGGCGTCCTGCACGGCGGTCGCGCGTTCCTCCTTCGGCACATCGCGCGACTTGAGGGGGAACTCGATGTTCTTAGCGACGGTCATGTGCGGGTACAGCGCGTAGCTCTGGAACACCATCGCGATGTCGCGGTCCTTGGGTTCCACGTCATTGACGACGCGGTCGCCGACCTGGATGGTTCCCTCCGACGGGTCCTCGAGCCCGGCGATCATCCGTAGCGCGGTGCTCTTGCCGCAACCCGAGGGCCCGAGCAACACGAGGAACTCGTGATCCTGGATCTCGAGCGTGAGGTTGTCGACGGCGACGGTGTTCCCGAAGCGCCTCGTGACGCCCGTAAGAGCGACGCGGCTCATTCGATTGCCCTCCCCCCTCGGTCGTGCGAGCGCAGACTACGACTATTAGCGATCGCGCAAGAACCAACCCTGCGGGTCCCACCCACGCAGTGCTGCGAGTTCATCGGCCGTTGGCGCCGTGTTCTCCCGAACGTCGGACGCGACGGCAAGGTCCCACCCACACGCGGCTCGTGCGGCACCGATCCGGTCCTCGATCAACGCTGGACCGGCGGGGACCGCGGTGAGCACGAGCTCACCGTCGGGGCTCTGCTTCTCGAGGGTGCCGAGGTCGGTCACGAGCGCACGCACCGCTCGTCCGGGCGAGGTGATGTAGCCACACTCGGACGGCGTACGCGACGGCG
>JANOHN010000059.1:0-2556 GCA_031406505.1 Acidimicrobiia bacterium
GCCAGTACTCCAAGGCCCAGGCCAGCAACGACGACCAGCTCCTCCAGCAGCTTGCCGTCGCCCAGGAGGACCTCGCCATCCGTCGTGAGGACTCCCAACGCGCCCGCGACGCCGCAGCGACCGAGACCGACGAGATCGCCACCGTGCAGGCCGCGTTCCAGGCGACTCGGGCGACTCAGCAAGGGCTCCTCGACAAGGTGAAGGGTGAGATCGCGGCCGCGATCGCCGCCGAGCGCGCCCGCCGTGCCGCCGAGGCGCGGGCCAAGTTCTCCCGCCCCGCAGTCAACGCCCCGAACGTGGGCCCGCCGAACGGGAGCGCGTCGCAGGCGATCGCCTTCGCCCGTGGCGTGATCGGTTCCCCATACTCCACGAACCCGCGTGAAGGACCGACGTACGACTGCTCCGGTCTCACCAAGAGCGCGTGGCGAGCTGCGGGGGTCAGCATCCCCAACAACTCGACCGCGCAGTACGCAGGGCTTCCGCACATCCCGCTCGACGCAGTCCAGCCCGGCGACCTCCTCTTCTGGGGTCCCGGCGGTTCTAGCCACGTCGCGCTCTACGTCGGCGGCGGGATGATCATCGACACGGGGAGCAGCTCCAACCAGGTCCTGGAACGTTCCATCTGGGGCAGCCCCATGGGCGCCGCACGCGTCGTCTGAGCGAACGCTCCACCTGCTCGACCCGCCGCGCGCTACGTCCACCCCTCGGTAGCGCCCCGGATCATCGTGTACGGGCCGATCGGCCACCCGAAGCAGTCGATCATCAGCTGATCCACTTCCTCCGGCGTCGCCACACCCTCGTCGACGACGCGCTTGGCCTCGTCCATCACCGCCGCATACACGCGGTTGGCGACGAAGCCCCATTTCGTCTCGACATCTTTGACCACGATCGGGTTCTTGCCACAAGCAGCGGCCAGCTCCCGGACGCGCTCGATCGTGGTGTCGGCGGTCTCCCGAGTTCGCACGATCTCCGCCAAGCGCATCACGACTGCCGGCGACGCCCAATGCCAGCCGATGACGCGGTCCGGCCGCTCGGTTGCCGCGGCGATCGCCGCGATGGAGAAGCCCGACGTGTTGGACGCGAGGATCGTCGACTCGGGCGCGGCCCGGTCGAGATCCTGGAACACGCGGATCTTGAGGCCGAGCCGCTCCGGGACAGCCTCGATGACCACATCGGCCGTGGCCGCGGCGTCGAACGACGTGGAGAGGTCGAGCCGCGCGAGCGCGGCGTCCGCCTGTTCGCGGGTGAGCTTGCCGCGCTCGACGGCTCGATCCATCCCGTACCGACCGGTGGTGACGTGACCCTGCGCGAGCTCGAGCGCGGCCTCGTCGATGTCGAAGCACACCGTCGGGAACCCCGCGGTAGCCGTGACCTGGGCGATCCCGCTCCCCATCACCCCGGCACCGATCACGCCGATCCGCACGTTGCCCATGGCTGTCCTCCGCGTCCGAATAGGTTGGCCGAAGAGGTCGGCCGACGAGGTGAGATGATGATCCACACGACGAGGCCCGCGCGGCGTGTGCTCCACGTCTGTTACTGCTGCGCCGACGTCGATGGCCCCGTTGCCTTCTTCGCCCAAGGTCTCGGTCTGCGCGAGACGATGCGCACACTTGGCGAGCGCACGAGTGGCGCCGTCATCGGGATGGACTACGACGTCCAGGGTGTCGCGGCGTTCATGTACGACGCGCGTGGTCCCCGCGTCAGCCCCGCAATCGAGGTGCAGAGCTGGCTCGATCCGCCACTGCTCGGGCAGCCGTTCACCGAGCCGAACCACGCCGGCGTCCATGCGCTCGGCTTCGTAGTGCGCGATCTCCGAGTGTCGGCCGCTGCGCTCGAAGCACTCGGCGCCCGGCTGACCGAACCCGTCACGTCGCCGATGTTCGACGGGCCGAGCGCGACCATCATCGATCCATTCGGGATGACCATCGACCTCGTCGAGCGCGGCGACGTTCCCGACGGCGAGAGTCGCATCCACCATCTGCGCGTCACGTGCACGGATCTGGCGCGCTCGATCGAGTGGTACGAGGGGCTCGGCTTCGAACGTGTGAGTGCACCGGTCACGCTCACTGACGGCAGCACGCTCGGAGCAGCGGGCCCGGTGGACGCCACCGCGTGCCGCCTCCGACTTCCGGATGAGCCGATGGAGATCGTCCTCGTGGAGTGGCGCAACCCAGCAGTCGTGGGACGTCACTACGAGGAGCCGAACCACGCCGGCTGGTTTCGCCTCGCCCTCGGCGTCGACGACACCCGGGTCGCGTACGACGCGATGTCGGCCGTTGGTTGGGAGTTCGATCGCGCGCCGATGCTCATCACACTCGACGGCACACCAGTGCCCGACATGTGGATCACGTTCACCAGCGATCCCGACGGTGTTCCGTTCGAGCTCGTCCAACGACCCCGCTCGGCCTTCAAGGAGCCATCGGCCTAACGTGCAGGGCCATGCCCCAACTCGTCCACACCGAGCTCCGTGAGGATGGTGTCGCCGTCGTCACGCTCGATCACCCGCCGGTCAATGCGCTGTCCCGCGCGCTGCTCGACGAGCTCGCGGCGACTGCT
>JANOHN010000069.1:0-9985 GCA_031406505.1 Acidimicrobiia bacterium
GCACGAGCGCGAGCGCAACGGTGAGGTACCGGGTCCACTGGGTGATCTTCTTCTGCCCGGTCTGACCTTCCTGCTGCCACTGCTCGAGCTTCGGGATCACCACACCGAGGAGCTGCATGATGATCGATGCCGTGATGTACGGCATGATCCCGAGGAAGAAGATCGCGACGTTGGTGATCGCGCCCCCGGAGAAGAGGTCGAGGAAGCCGACCACTCCGCTGTCGTTCGCCTGATCCTGGAGGTTCTGGATCTGACCGAAGTCGACATAGGGCACGGGAATGTGCGCGCCGAGTCGATACACGCCGACGATCAGCAGCGTGAAGAGGATCTTCGTTCGGAGATCCGGAACCCGGAACATGTTCCGGAGGCGGGAGAGCATGGGGGCGAGGCCTGCCTTTCGCCAGCGGCTCGGTCAGCCTAACGGTTGGTCAAAGCGTTGTTACTGCCGGCTGCGGGTCGGCGATCACCCCAAGGTGCCGGAAGAACCTCGGTGCTGCCGCCCGCGCCTTCGATCGCGCGCTTTGCGCTGCCGGAGAACGCGTGGGCCTGGACGCTGAGCTTCTTCGTGAGCTCGCCACCACCGAGCACTTTCACGAGACCTTGCTTGGCAACGAGACCCTTGGCCCGGAGTGCAGCCGGATCGACGGTGGTACCCGCGTCGAAGCGCTCGAGCGTGTCGAGGTTCACCACCGCGTACTCGACGCGGAACGGGTTGCGGAAGCCGCGCGCCTTCGGCGTGCGTCGGTGCAGCGGCGTCTGACCACCCTCGAAGCCGGGCTTGATGTTGGAGCGAGCGCCCTGACCCTTCATGCCGCGGCCGGCGGTCTTCCCACCCTTGCCACCGATGCCGCGACCCACGCGCCGACGGGCCTTCTTCGACCCCTCCGGCGGCTTCAGGTTGTGCAGCTTGATCGTCATGCTTCTTCTACCTTCACGAGGTGGGGGACCCGGTTGACCATGCCGCGGATCTCAGGTCGGTCGGGGAGCTCAACAGTGTGGTTGATGCGCCGCAGACCGAGCGCACGCAATGTGCCGCGCTGCTTCGGCTTGATACCGATGGCCGAGCGCACCTGGGTGACCCTGAGCGTGCCAGCCATCACGCGACCTCATTGACTTCTGGCTTCGGGTTGTTGCGCTCGCGGTACGCACGCAGCATCCCGGCCGTCGAGACTTCCTCGGACGACTTGCCTCGCAGCGCAGCCACTTCCTCGGGGCGCCGCAGCGACCGCAAGCCCTGAATCGTCGCCCGCGACACGTTGATCGCGTTCGACGAGCCCAGCGACTTCGCCAAGACGTCGTGCACACCCGCGGCCTCGAGGATCGCTCGCGCCGCGCCACCTGCGATCACTCCGGTACCCGGCGCCGCCGGCTTCAGCAGCACCCGCGCGGCGTCGTGCTCGCCGATGATCATGTGCGTGATCGTGGAGCCGGCAAGCGGCACCGAGAAGATGTTCTTGCGTCCCTCCTCCATCCCCTTCTGGATGGCGGCGGGCACCTCCTTCGCCTTGCCGTAGCCAAGACCGACGTTGCCTTCACCGTCGCCCACGACGACGAGCGCGGTGAATGAGAACCGTCGACCGCCCTTGACCACCTTGGCGACCCGGTTGATCGCGATCACTCGCTCTTCGTACTGACCTTCAGGCACTAAAACTCCAGTCCTGCTTCTCTGGCGCCGTCGGCTACCGCGGCAACTCGGCCGTGGTACCGGAATCCGCCTCGATCGAACACCACTGTGTTGACTCCTGCCGCCTTCGCGCGCTCGCCGACTCGCTGACCGACGGCCTTGGCCGCGCCAACGTTGGCGGTCGCACCGCCGCGCACGTCCTTCTCCATCGTGGAGGCCGACGCGAGCGTCTGGCCGCTCACATCGTCGATCACTTGTGCGTAGACGTGACGGGCCGAGCGGAAGACCGACAGGCGCGGGCGCGACTGGGTACCGCGCACCTGCTTGCGCACGCGGCGGTGTCTGCGGTTGCGACTGGCGACCTTCTGGAGCATGACCTTCCCGTTTCCTACTTGGCCGACTTGCCGGCCTTGCGCAACACGCGCTCGTCGGCGTAGCGGATGCCCTTGCCCTTGTAGGGCTCGGGCTTGCGAATCTTGCGAATGTTCGCGGCCACCTGACCCACGAGCTGCTTGTCGCAGCTGCGCACGGTGATGCGCGTGGGCTGCGGCACCTCGAACGTGACGCCTTCAGGTGCCTGGAACGGCACCGGGTGCGAGAAGCCGAGCTGGAGCTCGAGCCTCGACGGGCCTTGCGCGAGCGCTCGGTACCCGACACCCACGATCTCGAGGTCGCGGCTGAACCCTTCGGAGACTCCGGTGACCATGTTGGCCACCAGCGAGCGCGTGAGTCCGTGCAGCGCACGGTTGTCGCGCTCGTCGTCGGGCCGGGTGACTACGACGTCGTCGCCGTCGCGCGCGACCGTGATCGACGGAGGGGCCTCGTGCTCGAGCTGCCCCTTCGGGCCCTTCACGCGCACACGCGATCCCTCGATGACGACCTCGACCCCGGAAGGGATCGGAATGGGTTGCTGGCCGACGCGAGACATGAGGAGTTGCTCCCTACCAGACGTGACAGAGGATCTCGCCGCCGACGCGATGCTGACGCGCTTGGCGGTCGGTCATGAGACCCTGGTTGGTGGACAGGATGGCGATGCCCATGCCGCCGAGCACGCGCGGCACATCGGTCGCCTTCGTGTAGACGCGCAGCCCCGGCTTCGAGACGCGCCGGAGTCCGGAGATCGTGCGCTTGCGGTCCGGGGTGTACTTCATCACGATCCGCAGCTTGCGACCTGGGCGTCCCGGATCGTCTTCGACTGCGAAGTCGGTGATGTAGCCCTCCTGGACGAGGATCTTGGCCAGCGCTTCCTTCAACTTGGACGCAGGCATGATCACGTCGTCGTGGAAGGCAACGTTGGCGTTGCGGATACGCGTGAGCATGTCCGCGACGGGGTCGGTCATCGTCACTGGCTGAGCCCCCTCACCACGATGCCTTCGTCACGCCAGGAATCTCACCGGCGTGCGCCATCTCACGGAAGCAGATGCGGCAGAGCGCGAACTTCTTGTACACCGAGCGCGCGCGGCCGCAGCGGCGACACCGCGTGTAGCCACGAACCTTGAACTTGGGGGTGCGCTTCTGCTTGTTGACCAAGGCTTTCTTTGCCATCTATCTCTCCTCGCCGGCGTCGCGGCGGAACGGGAACCCGAGGGCACGCAAGAGAGCGCGCCCGTGGTCGTCGCTGTTGGCGGTGGTGACGATGGTGATGTCCATGCCCCGCACCGTGTCGATCTTGTCGTAGTCGATCTCCGGGAAGATCAGCTGCTCGGTCACGCCGAACGTGTAGTTGCCCCGGCCGTCGAAGGAGGTGGTGCTCATGCCGCGGAAGTCGCGGATGCGGGGGATCGCCAGGCTCACGAGCCGGTCGTAGAACTCCCACATGCGGTCGCCCCGCAGCGTGACCTTCGCGCCGATGGCGTTGCCCTCGCGGAGCTTGAACCCGGCGATCGACTTCTTCGCCTTCGTGACGAGCGGCTTCTGGCCGGTGATGATGCCCAGGTCGGTGACCGCACCGTCGAGCAACGACGCCTGCTGGGTGGCCAGACCAACACCGCAGTTCAGGACGATCTTCGAGAGGCGCGGGACCTCCATGATGTTGCCGATGCCGAGCTCGCTCTGGAGTGCGGCGCGCAGCTCGTTGTCGAAGCGCGCCTTGAGACGCGGCTTCTCACGGGTAGTGGAGTCAGCCATCAGATCTCCTTCCCGCACTTCTTGCACACACGGACCTTGTCGCCGCCCTCGACGCGGTAGCCGACTCGGCTCTTCCCGCATCCCGGGCACACGATGGCGAGGTTGGCGATCGGGATCGGCATGTCCTTGTCGATGATCCCGCCCTGGTTCGTCGACTTGGTCGAGCGTTGGTGCCGCTTCGCCATGTTCACGCCGTCGACGATGACCATCCGTCGCTCGGGGAGGACGCGCGTGATCTCGCCTTCCTTCCCGATGTCCTTGCCGGCAAGCACGACCACACGGTCCCCCTTCCGCAGCTTGAGCTTGGGTGCGCGCTCGGCCATCTCAGAGCACCTCCGGGGCGAGGGACACGATGCGCATGAACTTGCGGTCGCGAAGCTCGCGCCCGACCGGACCGAAGATGCGCGTGCCGCGAGGCTGCATCTGGTCGTTGATGAGCACGGCGGCGTTCTCGTCGAAGCGGATGTAGCTGCCGTCGGGGCGACGACGCTCCTTCTTCGTGCGCACGACGACGCACTTCACCACTTCGCCCTTCTTCACCGCGGCGCCGGGGACAGCGTCCTTGACGGTCGCCACGAAGATGTCGCCGATGCCCGCGTAGCGACGACGGGTGCCGCCGAGGACCTTGATGCACAGGACCTCGCGCGCGCCCGAGTTGTCGGCAACTTTGAGTCTTGATTCCTGTTGAATCACTAGCGGGCTCTCTCCAAGACTTCAACGAGGCGCCAACGCTTGAGACGCGAGAGCGGACGGGTCTCGGTGATGCGGACTCGGTCGCCTTCGCGGGCGTCGTTCGCCTCGTCGTGGGCGTAGAACTTCCGGGTGCGTTGGAGCGTCTTGCCGTAGCGGCGGTGACGCACACGGTCGGTGACCGCGACGACCACGGTCTTGTCCATCTTCGCGGACACGACCGTGCCTTCCCGCACCTTTCGGTTGTTCTCGCGGACTGTCTCAGTCATTGGTCGACCTTCTCTGACTCGTGCGCTGCGATCTCGCGCTCGCGCAGCAGCGTCTCGCAACGAGCGATGTCCTTGCGGACCTGCCCGATACGGGAGTTGTTGTCGAGCTGTCCCGTCGCGTTCTGGAACCGCAGGTTGAACAGCTCTTCCTTGGACGTGCGGAGCCGATTGGCGAGCTCGCCGTCGCTCAAGTCTTGGAGCTCCTTGATGGGCGCCGGCATCAGCCTTCCTCCGTGCGAACGAGGAACCGGCATTTGATGGGCAGCTTGTGCATCGCGAGGCGCATGGCTTCGCGAGCCGTCGCCTCGGGAACACCCGAGAGCTCGAACATCACGCGTCCGGGCTTCACGACGGCAACCCAGTGCTCCGGGTTGCCCTTGCCCGATCCCATCCGGGTCTCGGCCGGCTTCTGCGTGACGGGCTTGTCGGGGAAGATACTGATCCAGACCTTCCCGCCACGCTTGATGTGGCGCGTCATCGCGATACGAGCCGCTTCGATCTGACGGTTCGTGATCCAGCCCGCTTCAAGCGCCTGGATACCGAAGTCGCCGAAGTGCACACGCGTGCCACCCTTCGCCTGACCCTTGCGGCGTCCGCGCTGCTGCTTGCGGTGCTTGACCTTCTTCGGCATCAACACGGTCGTCAGTCCTCGCTGTCGCCGCCGTGGAACTTCGGCGCTTCGTGGTGCTGACGGGTACGGCGCTCGATCTCTTCTTCTTCCGCGAGGAGTCGCTCGAGCTCGGGATCGGCTTCCTTGACCAATGGAGCTGCCTCTTCCGGCACCTCGTCGGTGGCCGAGTCGACGCTGACCTCAACGGTCTCTTCACGGCGACGGCGTCCGCCACCGGCGCTGATGACGCGTCGGCGCGGTGTTGCCTCACCCGACGTCTCACCCACGGCCATGGCGGCTTCGCGTGTGATCTTGTCGTCGGCGGCGGACTTGTAGGGGAGAATCTCACCCTTGTAGATCCACACCTTCACGCCGATGCGACCAAACGTGGTGCGGGCTTCGGCGGCGCCGTAGTCGATATCGGCGCGCAACGTGTGCAGCGGCACACGACCTTCGCGGTACCACTCCTTGCGCGACATCTCGGCGCCACCCAGGCGTCCGCCGCACTGCACGCGGATGCCTTGTGCGCCGGCCTTCATGGCCGTCTGCACAGCGCGCTTCATGGCGCGACGGAAAGAGACGCGCCCGGCGAGCTGGTCGGCAACGCCCTGCGCGATGAGCGTGGCGTCGAGCTCGGGCTGCTTGATCTCTTGGATGTTGAAGTGGATCTTCGGGTTGCCCGTGATCTTCATGAGCCCGGCACGCAGCTTGTCGGCCTCGGAACCACGCCGACCGATCACGATCCCCGGGCGGGCGGTGTACACGTCGACCCGCAAGCGGTCGCGCGTGCGCTCGATCTTGACGCGACTGACCGCCGCGTGCGGCAGCTGCTTGCGCAGATAGTCGCGGATCTCCCAGTCCTCAATGAGACTGTCGGTGTATTCCTTGTTCTCCGCGAACCACCGTGACTTCCAGTCGGTGGTGATGCCGAGCCGGAACCCGTACGGGTTGACCTTCTGGCCCATCAGTCGTCCTTCTTCTTCTTGGGCGCCGGCTTCTTCGTCGCCTTCTTGGTGGCCTTGGCGGCCTTCTTCGCCGTCTTCTTCGCCGGTTCGGCCTTCTTCGTCGCCTTCTTGGCCAACTTCTTCACCGGCGCCGCCTTCTTGGCGGTCGTCGGCTCGTCTTCGTGATCGTGATCGTGGTCGTGGTCGTGATCGTGGTCGTGATCGTGGTCCTCGGCCGGGGCGCGGCGCGTCGGACGGGCCGGACGCGGTCGGGCGGTGCCGATGCTGCCGTCGCGCCGGCGCCGCTCGAGGTCTTGCTCCTCGAAGCGCGCCACCACGATCGTGATGTGACTCGTGCGCTTGTTGATGCGCACACCGCGACCACGGGCCCGGGGACGCCAGCGCTTCATCGTGGGACCCTCGTCGGCGAAGGCCCGTGCGATGAAGAGCTCGTCCTCGGGCACTTGGTCGTTGTGCTCGGCGTTCGCGACGGCCGAGTCGAGCAGCTTCGCAACCGGTCGCGACACCTCGCGCTCACAGAGACGCAGCGTGTCGCGTGCGTCCGCGACGTCCTTGCCGGCGATCAGCTTGAGCACCGGTCGGATCTTCGTGGGCGAAGTCCGCAAGTGCCGGAGGCGAGCAGCGGTCTCAGGCACGTTCACGCCTCGCTGATCGCTCTTGGCCCGCGTGGATGCGGAACGTGCGCGTGGGCGCGAACTCGCCGAGCTTGTGCCCCACCATGGACTCGCTGATGTAGATCGGCACGTGCTTGCGGCCGTCGTGCACCGCGATCGTGTGCCCGACCATCTCGGGCGTGACCGTGGAACGACGCGACCACGTCTTGATGACCTTCTTGTCGCCGACGGAGTTCTGTTGGTCCACCTTCTTTGCCAGGTGGTCGTCGACGAACGGGCCCTTCTTCAGGCTCCGAGGCATGGCGCGCTACCTCCGGCTTCCGCGACCGCGGCGACGGCGCACGATCATCTCGGTGGACTTCTTCTTCTTGCGACGGGTGCGGCCCTCGGGCTTGCCCCACGGCGACACCGGATGGCGTCCGCCCGAGGCCTTGCCCTCGCCACCACCCAACGGGTGGTCGACCGGGTTCATTGCGACACCACGCGACTGCGGGCGCTTGCCCTTCCAGCGGTTGCGACCGGCCTTGCCGACCTTGATCAACGATGCTTCGGCGTTGCCGACCTGGCCGATCGTGGCGCGGCAATCGATGGGCACGCGCCGCATCTCGGTCGAGGGGAGACGAATGGTGGCGAACTGGCCTTCCTTGGCTACAAGCTGGATCGCCGACCCGGCACCGCGACCCATCTTGCCGCCTGCGCCGGGCTTGAGCTCCACGTTGTGCACCGTGGTACCGACCGTGATGTAGCGCAGCGCCATCGCGTTGCCGGCGCGGATCTCGGCGCCGTGCCCGCTCTGGAGCATGTCGCCGACAACCACACCGGTGGGAGCGATGATGTAGCGCTTCTCGCCGTCGACGTAGTGCAACAGTGCGATGCGTGCGTTTCGATTCGGGTCGTACTCAATCGCCGCGACCTTGGCGGGAATGTTGTCCTTGTCGCGACGGAAGTCGACCATGCGGTACTTCTGCTTGTGGCCGCCACCGCGGTGGCGAGCCGTCATGCGACCGTAGGAGTTGCGACCACCCGTCTTCGGCTTCGGACGCGTCAGTGACCGCTCCGGTTTGTCGCGCGTGATCTCGGCGAAGTCGGAGACCGTCTGGAACCGGCGCCCGGGACTGGTGGGCTTGCGTTTGCGGATAGCCATGGTTCCCGTCAGCTCCCGAAGATTTCGATCTTGTCGTCGCCGGCGAGGGTGACGATGGCCCGCTTCTGTGACGTGCGGTTGGCGAACGTGCCGTTGCGACGGTTGCGCTTCCGCTTGCCCTTGCGGTTGAGGGTGTTCACGTTCTTGACCTTCACGTTGAAGATCGCCTCGATCGCCTGGCCGATCTCGATCTTGTTGGCGTCGGGCGCGACGAGGAACGTGTACACGCCGCTGTCGTAGGCGGCGTAGGACTTCTCGGACACGATCGGCCGCAGCACGATGTCGCGCGGGTCACGTCCACTCATGCCTGCTCCACACCTTGCTCGGCGTCGGTCGCTGCGTCGGGGGATACCGCCGCCGCGGACGCTTGCTCCGCTGCCTTCGGCACACGGTCTGCACTCGACGAGCCAGAGAAGGTGGCGACGGTTTGCTCAAGTGTGGTCTTCGAGAACACGACCACGTCGCTCAGGATGACGTCGTGGGCGTTGAGCTCCTCGGGGATCATGATCTGCACGCGGGTGCCAAGGTTCCGGAACGACAGCCACACGGCGCGCTCGGAACGATCCAGCACCAGGAGCACCCTCGGGATGCGACCGTCGCTCGGGCGCAGGCCCAGCGCGTCCAGCACCGCGACGGCGTCCTTCGTGCGCGGCTGGTCGATGCCCCACGCGTCCACGACCTTGACCAGACCTTCGGACGCGCGGTCCGACAACGCGGACTGCAGCGCCAGACGAACCATCTTCTTGGGTGTGCGCTGCGTGTAGTCACGCGGCTTGGGGCCGTGGGCGACACCACCACCGCGCCACTGCGGCGAGCGGATCGAGCCGTGCCGGGCACGACCGGTGCCCTTCTGGCGCCACGGCTTCGCGCCACCGCCGGACACCTCGGCGCGCGTCTTGGTGCTGTGCGTGCCGGCGCGCTTGTGGGCAAGCTGCGCGGTGACGACCTGGTGGAGCACTGCGGTGTTCGGCACGATGCCGAAGAGCTCGTCGGGCGCGTCGACCGTGCCCGCCTTCGCGCCCTTGACCGACATGACGTCCAGCTTCACGACGCCACCTCCTCGACCTCGGGCTCGGCAGCCGCTTCAGGAGCCGCGGCCACTCCCTCGGCGTCGGCGTCGTCGGGCGCGTCGATGACCTCGATGTCGGGCTCGGGCTCTTCGGCACGCGGCGCCGGGAATGTGGCCGGTCCGCCCTTCACCGCGTTGCGCACGAACACAAGACTTCCGGCCGGACCGGGGACCGCGCCCTTGATGAGGAGCAACCCGCGCTCCGCGTCGCCTTCGACCACTTCGAGGTTCAACGTGGTCACCTTCTGAGCACCCATGTGGCCCGGCATCTTCATTCCCTTGAAGACGCGCGACGGCGTTGCGCATGCACCGATCGCGCCGGGAACGCGATGGGCCTTGTGGTTCCCGTGGCTCGCGCCCTGGCCCTTGAAGTTGTGGCGCTTCATCACACCGGCGAAGCCCTTGCCCTTGCTGATGCCGGTGACGTCGACACGCTCGCCTGCCGCGAACACGTCGGCTGCGATCACCTGACCGACTTGATAGGGAGAGAGGTCGTCGACGCGAAGCTCAGCGAGTGTGCGCAGCGGCTCGGCGTCGGCCTTCTTGAGGTGGCCGAGCTCTGGCTTGTTCAAGCGGTTCGGCTTGGTCGCACCGAAGGCGAGCTGCACAGCCGCGTAGCCGTCGCGCTCAGGAGTCTTCAGCTGCACGACGCGACAAGGCCCCGCCTGGATCACGGTCACCGGGATCACCCGGTTCTCCGTGTCCCAGATCTGGGTCATGCCGACTTTGCGGCCCAAGATCCCTTTGACAGCCATTCGCTAATTCTTTTCTTCCGCTCGACTCAATGGGTCGCTCCGCTGCGGCCCGGGATACCCGTGCCGCGGACGCTGCGCTCCACGCGAACGCTCCCCCGGCCAGTTGACCGGCGGAGCG
>JANOHN010000073.1:0-2444 GCA_031406505.1 Acidimicrobiia bacterium
CCGGACCGGATCCACCGAAGCGCCAATAACTGGAAGGACGACGACGGTGAGTTGCTCACAAGCTTGCTCCGACCCCGCGGGGAGGGGAACATGGCTCCCGACGCCCATCGAATGAAGGCGTGCTCGAGTGGAGGCGTCACAAGCCTTGTCGGATCAACTCGGTCCTGCCGCCGCCGCGGCGCTCATGGAGTGCATCCCGCCCTTCGGGTGGCACGAGATCGCGACCAAGACCGATCTCGCCGCGCTCGAGGAGAAGCTCGCCCTCCGCCTCGACGCACGCCTTCTCAAGGCTGAGACTCGGATCGTGCGCTGGACCGTGGGCTCCGTCTTCGGCGGGCTCACTGCCTTGGGTGTGGCGGTCGGCGTCGTCTCAGCGTTCGTGTCGTAGACGGGCACATGCCGCAGGAGCAGTCGCAGAAGAGTGGAGAGCCCCCAATCGGCGAGTGCACGGTGTGCGGGGAGCTCGTGACCCGCAACGATCCCGGCACGCTGCGGTTCTCGCCCGCGTCCGGGGCGATGTCGCACGTGCATGACCGCTGCGAGGCTCCGCCCGTGCCGACACCGACGGAAGCCGACGAGCCAGATTGCTGAGCCGTTGAGGCGTCAGGCCAGGTCTTCCGGACTGTGGTTCGACGGATTCGCCGCAGGCGGCGGTTATCCACACCCAAAACCGGGCATACCAGGAGGCAACAGACCCAGGAGGTGTGTGCATGACCGTTCCTCGTGACCCGCCCGCCGAAACCGTCGCCGAGCCGGTGGCTCCCGTTGTCGCGGCCCCGGTGGCTCCCGTTCGTACCGAAGCAGTGCACGAAGACCGCGTGGTCGAGCGCCGGGGCTGGAGCCCCACGTTCGGGCCCGGCCTCTTGGTCGGCGCATTGGGCGCACTCGGCGTCGTGATTGCGCTGTTCATGGAATGGACCTCCGGGGGAGCGGTTCCCCAGCACATCCCGGTGGCATTCCTGGGTGACGACGCCACGTCGTCAACCAGTCCGTCGTTGCTCATCGTGCTGATCCCTGCCGCCCTGCTGCTCGTCATCGGCGCGGTTGTGCCGATGGGTGCGGCGCTCCGCCTCGTTGGTGCGTTGGGCACGCTCGTCGTGGTCGGTCTCTTCGCCTTCCAGCTCAGCGAAGCGGTCGACGGCGTCGATCTCGGCGGCTCGCTCGGGACCGGCTGGTACTTCGCCACGGTCGGAGCGTTCCTCTCACTCGCGAGCGGCTTGGTCCCCGAAACGTGGGCCGGACGCACCGAGGTGGTCCGTACCGAGACGACCCGCTGAGCTTCCGAACAACGCACGCAGCGATTCGGCCGGACGGGCAACCGTCCGGCCGTTCGCGGTGGCTTGCTCCGCCTGAAACCTAGAGTTCGAGGGTGATCGCATCCGTGCACATTGCCGACGTCGGAGGGCGCAAGGCGCTCGGTGTGCTGCGCAAGCCACCGAAGCCGGACGACGTCCCCGGGTTGCGGAGCGCGAACACCGCAGGCGCCGCGCCGCTCAGCCCGTCGTTCCGCAAGAATCCTCAGCTCGGGCGGGCCGGCCTCATCGCCTTCTGGGACGACGACGCCGCGCTCGACCACTTTCTCGCCGAGCACCCGACGGCGGCCGCGCTCGCCGACGGCTGGCACGTGCGACTGGCACCGTTGCGCGTGCACGGGTCGTGGCCCGGCGTGCCCGACGATCTGCCGCACGCCCGGAAGGTCGACCATGTTGGGCCGGCCGCCGTCCTCACGCTCGCGCGACTCAAGTTCAGCCGACTCGTGCCGTTCCTGCGCACGAGTGCGAAGGCGGAAGGAGCCGTGCTCGGCGCGCCCGGCATGCTGTGGGCGACGGGGCTCGCCAAGCCTCCGTTCCTCGCCACGTGCTCGTTGTGGCAATCGAGTGATGCGCTGAGCGCCTACGCCTACAGCGGGGAGCCGCCCGCGCATCCCGACGCCATCGCCGTCGACCGCAAGAAGGCGTTCCATCACGAGTCGGCGTTCATCCGGTTCCGGCCGTATGGCTCCGAGGGTCACCTCGACGGCCGCAACCCACTCGCCGAGTCGTGGATGACCGCCTGAATGTCGGTACGCACGCTGCTCATCCTGCGCGGCGCCGTCGCGATCCTGATGATGGTGTTCGCGGTCATGGCCTTCGCCGACGGCCGCACCTTCGTCGGTGTGCTGCTCACTGCCTTCGTGCTCACGAACCTGGTCCTCATCGTCGTGCTCGCCAACCGTCAGACCGGCTTCACCTGGCGCTTCCTCGGGATCTTCCGCGCTCGGCGGTGACCAACGGGCGTTGCCCTCCACCCGCCGGGCGGACCCGGGTGGAGTCGGGCAAGATGGGTGGGCCATGGTGGTCACTCGGTGCCGTGCGCTGGGGTTCGTCGCACTGGTCTTCGTCGCGTCCGTCGTGAGCGTCGAGACTCCAGTGCGGGCCGGACCGGCGCCCGATCCGACGTGCCGC
>JANOHN010000105.1:0-8527 GCA_031406505.1 Acidimicrobiia bacterium
GGTCCGTACGCGGAGCAAGCGCTGCGGTCCACGCGCTTCGGTGGGCGCTTCGTGACGGTCGGATACGCGTCGGGTGAGATCCCGCGCATCCCCCTGAACCTCGTGCTCCTCAAGGGCATGGTGATCATGGGCTTCGAGTTCATGAGCTTCGCAGGCCACGCGCCGGACGTGGCTCGCCGCGACCGGGAGGAGCTCCTCGGTCACCTCGGCGCTGGGCGCATCCAGCCCCACGTCTCCAACGCGTATCCACTCGAGCACGCGGCCGACGCGCTGCGCGAGGTCGCCGAGCGGCGGGCGACGGGAAAGGTGCTCGTCGAGCCCCTGGGCTGATCGAACGTGTGTTCGCTAGAGTGGGGCGCATGGCGGCACTCCAGCGCACGCTGCTCGGGGCGGATCAGCCCCGCGTCGATGCCGCCGCGCGCGCAGATCGCCGCGATCTCGGCGATGGGGCATGGATCGAGATCACTCGCAACTGGTTGCACGGCGCCGACACGCTGCTCGACGCGCTCGTGGAGGATGTCGACTGGCGGTGCGGGCGGCGTTGGATGTACGACCGGATGGTCGACGACCCGCGGCTCTCGCGCCTCTACAGACGACGCGACCGCGTGCCGCACCCGTCGTTCGAGGTCATCCGCACCGCGCTCACCGATCGGTTCGACGTCGGGTTTGGGGGCTTCGGCCTGAACTACTACCGCGACGGGCGCGACAGCGTTGCGTTCCACCGTGACCGCGAGCTTCGTCACCTCGACGACACACTCATCGCGATCGTGACGCTTGGCGCGACCCGGCCGTTCCATGTGCGCCCGCTTGGCGGCGGGCGTTCACTCGACCTGCGCCCGGGCTCGGGCGACCTGCTCGTCATGGGCGGTCGCTGCCAGAAGGCTTGGGAGCACGCAGTTCCAAAGGTTGCGGCCTCCGGTCCGCGCGTCAGCGTGACGCTTCGCTGGACTCGAGCCGAGTGAGCGCGCTCCCTGCTAGCGAGCTGCGATCGATCCGTTCTGCGGACGGCGCCGCTTGATCCGGGGAGCAGCTCGCCGCATCCGTATCGGCGCCTGTCCCACGCCGATCACGGGCTTCAGCGCATCATCGTCATTGCTCAGGCCGGCGAAGCCGATGCCGTGGTTGTGCACGACTTCGTCGCCGTTGCCATTGGGTCCGTCGCCATTCGTGTGAACCACGCTGGTGCCGTCGGTGTGCGCCTCATCGACTGAGCCACCCGACAGGAAGACGCGTACGCCGCCGTGCTGGTTCGCCAGCACGTTGTAGAGGGCGGCCGCAACCACGGTCATCCCGACCACCGCGACGCCAATCACGACCGCCACGAATGCCAGGCCGAACAGCAGGGGAATCGACAGCAGACGGAAGCCCGTGAACCCGATGCCCTGCATGAACTCCTCGAAGGCGCCGACGACGCCGAAGATGGATCCGAGCAGCCAGAACACGACGACCGCACACATCACGATCGCGATGACGTAGCCGGCGAAGCGGGTGGCCACTGAAGCCACTGAGTGGAGGTCGAACCCAGCCAGTTGGCGTTCGGTGGTGCCGACCCGCACGTCGGGAGCGACGGCGGCTGGGATGCCATCGAGGCGCTCACCCGGCCGAACATGCCGGAGGCGGCCAACCATGTCCTGGAACGAACGCGGCGTGCGGCGCGCCCTGACTGGCGAGCCGTCGAGCGCTCCGTTGACTTCGATCGTGGCCACCGCTGCAACCTCCGCGTCGTTGTGGGCGAGGAGTACCCGGGACGCCCTCCGTCGAAACGTCCGCAGGGTTTGTCGACCCATCTCATCGGGTATCACGCCGTCACTCATTCACCAAGACATTCACAGACGAGGAAGCGCGTGCACCCGGTCTCCGAACTGCGACAGCGGCCGTTGTTGCTCACCATTGGAGTCGGCGCCGTGGTCCTCGCGGTCTCCGGGCTCTTCCTCGTCCCTGCCATCTCGACCGTCGTGGGTGCCAACGACTACCGGTCGCTCAAGATCGGCACGCTGCGGGCCCTGGCCCAGCGGTCAACGGTCTACGACATGGGTGGCAACGTGCTGGGAGTGCTCGGCACGGAGAACCGCGCCGAAGCCGACCTCGATGAGGTGCCTCAGATCATCCAGTTGGCCGTCATCGCCGTCGAGGACCAGACGTTCTGGGAGAACAACGGGATCGACGCCACCGGCATGGCTCGAGCTGCGATCAACAACATCACGTCCGGGGAGGTGCAGGGTGGCTCGACGATCACCCAGCAGCTCGTCAAGAACCGCATCCTCACGCCCAAGCGCAGCCTCCAGCGCAAGATGCGGGAAATCGTCCTCGCCATGCGACTCAACGAGAAGTTCTCGAAGCGCGAGATCCTCGAGCAGTACCTCAACACGGTGTACTTCGGGCAAGGGTCGTACGGCGTGAAGTCAGCCGTCGAGCGCTTCTTCGTCGCTCAAGACGCCGGCACCACCCTCCCCCGAGGCAAGCGGCTGGACGAGGTCACGCTCGCCGAGGCGGCGCTGCTCGCCGGGCTGATCTCGAACCCCGAAGGCAACAACCCGTTCGCGTTCCCCGATCGCGCCCGAGTCCGGCGCTCGCTCGCCCTGGACCAGATGTTCGCGCAGGGCTACATCACGGCGCAGGAAGCGGCGGCTGCGGAGCAGGAGCCGTTGCCGGCGATCATGCCGGAGCAAGAGCTTCGGCCGCGCGACTCGTGGGTCGAGGAGGTGCAAGACCGCCTCATCAACGATCCGATGTATGCCGTCCTGGGTGCCACGGTCGCCGAGCGGGAGTCTCGAGTGCTGACCGGTGGGCTCGAGATCCATGCGACGTTGGATCCGAAGGTGCAGGCCGCGGCGCAGTCGGCCATCGATGAGATCTTGCCCGAGAAGCCGGGGTTCACCGGCGCCCTCGTGGCCATCGACCCGCGCACCGGGCAGGTCAAGGCGATGGTTGCGGGCCCCGGCTTCGAAGCGAGCCAGTACAACATCGCGACCAGTCCTCCGGGCCGGCAGTCCGGCTCGACGTGGAAGGTCATCACCCTGGCCGCCGCGCTCGAGCACGGCTTCTCACCAAATGACCAGGTGGACGGATCCTCGCCGTGCAAGTTCGAAGGACTCGGCGAGACGCAGAACGCCGAAGGCGGCGGCGGCACCATGACGCTGCGTGCGGCCAGCGCGCACTCGGTGAACTGCGCATTCGCTCGCACCGAGCTCGCGGTCGGGTTCGACGAGGTCATGCCCACCGCGCACGCGATGGGGATCACCCAGGAGACCCTCCAGCCGATCCTGACGCTCACGCTCGGCACGATCGAGTCCACCCCGTTGGAGATGGCAACGGTGACCGCGACGATCGCTTCGGGCGGGGTGCGCCACGACCCCGTCTTCGTGAGCAAGATCGTCGACCCGGACGGATCGGTGGTCTTCGACAGCGCCAACGTCCAAGGAACGCGGGCGATCTCCGAGGACGCCGCGGCGTGCGAGATCGACATCCTGCGCGGCGTCATCACGGGCGGGACGGGCACTGCGGCGAAGCTCGGCAGCCGACCGGTGTTCGGCAAGACCGGGACGACCGACGAGAAGGCGGATGCCAACTTCCTCGGCGCCACACCACAGCTCGCCACGTTCGTGTGGCACGGCAACGCGACGGCTCGCGTGCCCGGCGCGGGGTTCGGCGGGCAGATCCCCGCCCGCATCTTCGCCGCCTTCATGAATCGAGCACTCGCCGGCGAGCCCGTGATGACGTTCCCAGCGAAGGGGCCGTTCTGCGACCGACCGGCCGGCTCGATCACGGCCGAAGGACGGTCAGACAAGGTGCTGAGCACATCTACGACCTTGCTCCCGACCGAGGAGACCCCGACGACCGCGCCCCCCAGCGGCTCACCGGCTCCGCCGCCAACCCCGACGACCACCCCGCCCACGACCACCCCGCCCACGACCACCCCGCCGACTACGACCGGGGGCGGTCCTTGAGCTCGCGCCTGATGGACCAGCCGTACCAGAACCAACCCGTCAACGTGAGCACGAAGAGCCCAGTCACCCCGCCGACCGTCCAGTCGTAGAGGTACTCCGCGATCAACGTCATTGCCATCGTGATCGCGAATGCAAGGAACACGGTGGCAACGAGGCTCAGTCGGTTGCCCGACTCGATGAGCGCCTCCTTGTCGCGATCCCGAAATCGGCTCCGGTGACGGACGCCGGGAGCAACGAGCAGCACCGCGCTCGTGGCCGTGGCGAGGAGCGTCAAGAAGAACAAGACCCGCTCTCCCTCCGACGTCTTCTCGAAGCCGACGGTGAACGGAAGCGTCAAGAGGAAGGCGAACAGCACCTGCACGCCAGGCAGGAGCACTCGCAGCTCCTGGAGGAGCTCGTTGAGCTCGCGATCGAGACGCGTTCCCTTGCTTTCGGTCATCGTTCGACGTCAGGAATCGTCGCCCGGCAGCACGTCCTGCTCGGACGGGTGGTACACGGGCGAGTCCTTCGCGTTCTCCACGTTGAAGCCGTGATCGAACACGAGCGATCCGCCGATCGACGCGCCGATCGCGGTCAACAACGCGCCGACGACCGACAACCCGACGACGACAGACCCGGAGTACCGGTCATCGGCGTACGACAGCGTGCGCAGACCGATGTTGATGAGCACGAGCACCGTCACCGTGATCATTGTCAGCGCGTGGGCATTGGCCTCGCGGCGCACCTGCGTACCCGCCTCGCTAGATCGAAGCCAGTCCCAGAAGCCGGTGAGCGCGGTGAGCAGCGACACGGCCGCGCCGGCAACGAGCGTGAACGTGGCCGCTCGGTAGAAGTCGCGGGCCCACGTCTCATCGTGCGCAACGTGTGAGATCACGTCGAAGGCAGCGGCAAGCACGTACGCGCCGATGGGGATGTCGGTCAGCGGCGGATGCAGCGGCTTGCCCGCAAAGCCTCGCAGTCCCTTGAACTTTCGCCCGCGCAGGGTGAGTGCAGGTCGAAACGAGAGCCTCCGCACAAGGACCTCCTCAGTTGAAGCCGCTCACGGCGCTGGCACCGGAGAGAGTGGGACGGTACCCGCGGTCAGATCACTCGTGCCGAAACGCGTCCAGCTCCTCAGCCAGGAACCGCGCGAACTCCTGGCGGCCAATGTCGTTGAAGTGCAGACCGCCCGCGTCGTGCCACTCGGGATGCCCGGCGAAGTGCTCGCCGAGATCCACTACGTACAGGTTCCCCCAGCGGGCGTCCGCGGCCCGGATGGCGTTGTTGACGTAATCGCGGTTCTCGGCGAACGGCGGCGGCACATCCTCCTGCACGGTGAGCCACACGATGGGATGCGACGAAGGGATGCTGCGCACGATCTGATCGATGTACGGGTCGAGGTTCGGGCATTCGACCGGCGAGCAGTCGTTCGTCCCGAGCTCGATGACCACGATGTCGGGTTGTTGGAACGCCTGGAAGAACTGCACGCGATCAGACCAGTGCGTGATGGTCGTGCCACCCTCTGCCTCGATCGTGGGAATCCATCCCGCGTCGCTCAGCGCGGTGGTGATCTCGGCCCGCGATCCGTTGAACAGGGAATCGCCCACCAACAGGATCTTGGAACCCGGCGCCCGGGTGGGCGCGCACGCAATCGTCGCGACCGCGACGACCGCCACCACCAGGGCCAACGCGCGCGAACGTGCGACTCGCGATTCGGTCACGCGGTGGCGCCGAGCTCGAACCACACGATCTTGCCGTCGCGTCTTCGCTCTGCGCCCCAGGCGCGCGCGATGCGAGCCACAAGCTCGAGTCCACGGCCGGATTCCACATCGCGGGCGGTATCGCGTGGTTGCGGCAGCACCTGAGAGGAGTCTTCCACCTCGACCCGCACCTGGGAGCCCTCCACGTCGACGTTGACTCGTATGGGCGTTCGCGCGTGGAGCACCGCGTTCGTAACGAGCTCGCTCACCAACAGCGACGCATCGTCGACAAGCTCCCGCGCGCAGTTGCCCTGCTCGAGGGACTGTTGCACCAACGCTCGCGCCTTGCCCGGACTCGCCCGGTCAGCCGGAAGCTCCACTGTGGTTCCCATCGAGGCTCCTCAGGAGCGCGTGAACACATCTCCACATCTCGTCCTGCCCAACGGAGCGAGGCCTGAAACGCGCGGCGGCCTCGCCGACGCCGCATCAGGACGCCGGGCGCTTCAGGATGCGGAATGTCGTGCTTCCAGCTTCTGACTGAAGCTCGTACTCGTCGACGACCGCCGCCACGAGCGCTTGAGCCATCTCGGCATTCTCGCCGTCGAGCTCTCCCGGGCCGCCAGTACCTTCCACCTGGAGGGCACCGTCGCGGTGCGTGAAGACCAGCGTGATCTCGACATCCGGGCCGCCAACCATCGCGCACAGCTCCGACACCGCGATCCGCACGTCCTCGATCTCGTCGACACCGAGCCCGCTTCGGGTCGCGGCGTCGGCGCTCGCCAGGCGAGCGAGTCGCAGGAAATCAGCCGAACCGGGAAACCGCAACTCGACGCGGGACGTCAGGGTGTCCATCGCTTGAGGATATTGCCCTCGGGACCAGTCCAAGGATTGGACCGGGGATTGGACCGGGGATCGGACGCGCCCCGAGAATCCGCGTTTCGCGGGCAGGGCAGGTGGGTACCTCGCAGGCTTGGAGATCGACGAACGGGTTGTGGTGGAGAACGAGGGCGAGGTCTACCTGGTGGTGGCTCCCGACGCCCGTCATCTCCGAGCGTTGCGGCTCGTGGCGGCCGACGCGGGCGGACGAGCCGGGTTCGACGTTTCTGAAGTCGATGATCTGCGAATCGCCGTGGACGAGCTGTGCCAAGCCATGATGGGGGCCACGGAGCACCGCATCGTGGTGCGAATCGTGGTGCACGGCCAGAACGTGGTCGTTCGAGCGTCGGCCCGGCGCCGTTCTACCGACCCGGTGCCACGGCTCTCGAACATCTCGGAGTTGATCGTGGACGCGGTGAGCGACGAATACCGATTTGAACATTCCGACTCGGAGATCTCGTTCTTGGTCTCGAAGACGACCCGGCTGGTGAACCGCCGATGAACCCTGAAGTCGCCGAACGGTTCCGAACTTTTCGTGCCTCGGGGTCGGTCGACCTTCGCAACGACTTGGTCGAGGAGCACGCCGGATTCGCGGAGTACCTCGCCCGTCGGTTCGCGAACCGCGGTGAGCCGCTGGATGATCTACGCCAGGTCGCGCTCCTCGGCTTGGTGAAGGCCGTCGAGCGCTTTGACCCTGATCTCGGAGTCAACTTCACTTCGTTCGCGGCACCGACGATCACCGGTGAGATCAAGCGCCACTTCCGCGACCGCACCTGGGCGATCCGAGTGCCGCGAAGCCTCCAGGAGCTGACGCTCGAGATCGAACGATGTCGCAGCGAGCTCGGCCATGACCTCGGTCGGTCCCCCACGATCCCCGAGATCGCCGTGCACGCGGGCGTGAGTGAGGAAGCCGTGCTCGAAGGCATCGAGGCCGCTGGCTTGTACCGCTCGGACTCCCTCGACGCGCCAGTCCCCGGTGACGACGAGCGATCGTTCGGCGACCGGTTCGCGTCACCGACCGACGAGCTCTTGGAGGCTGACGATCGAGAGGTGGTGCGCGAGCTGCTCGCACACCTGCCGATCCGCCAACGACGCATCGTATACTTGCGATTCTTCGAAGGGCTCACGCAAAGTGAGATCGCTGACCGCATGGGGATCAGCCAGATGCATGTGTCGCGTCTGTTGACGCAGAGTCTCGAGCAGCTCGGCGAACGCGTCGACGACGCCCGGCCGGCCGTACGAACCAACGAGGAGATGAATCGATGAACCCGGACGCCCCGACCGACCTGCTGTTCCGGGTTGGAACGCACGCGGACGCAGGCGGGACCACCGTCACTGTGGCCGGCGAGATCGACGTCGCGACCTCACCCGCGTTGCGCCGGGAGCTGCACGACGCGCTCGACAACGGCGCGTCTCGCGTGGTGGTCGACCTCTCAGGCACCACCTTCATCGACTCGTCCGGTCTCGGGGTGCTCGTCGGCGCGCTCAAGCGTGTCAGGGAGATCAACGGCAACGAGTCGCTCGTCCTGACCGGTCTCCAGGATCCGGTGCGCAAAGTGTTCGAGATCACCGGGCTCCACGCAGTGTTCAGTATCCAGGACTGATCCGCCGATCCGTCGACTCGGCTTCCATCAACGAGAGTCCATCAACGCGGGAGCTGCCACTCCGCCCACACCGTCTTGCCCTTGGCGTCGCCGTCCGCCGGATCCACGCCCCATCGATCGGACAGCTCCTGCACGATGTGCAGGCCGCGGCCCCCGACGTGCGTGTGCGGATTGGGGTTCCGAACCACGTCGCCCGCGGCGCCGTCCGTCACGGCGACCCGGATCGCGTCTGGGCGGAGCTCAAGCACCAATCGCATCTCGGTTCGAGCGTGGCGGACGGCATTGCTCACAAGCTCAGTGATGACGAGACGAGCGTCGTCGGCGAGCTCCTTGCACCCCCACCCCGACAGGGTCCGCTCTACAAGGTCCCGCGCGGTCCCTGCGCTCGTTGGTTCTGGCGCGAGCAGCAGAACCGCCTCCA
>JANOHN010000122.1:0-3125 GCA_031406505.1 Acidimicrobiia bacterium
GGGTGGCCGGAGGCCGCACGTGAGAGCAAGCCCTCTTCGGTCGACTTGTCGCGCATCTTCTCGACGCCGATCACGAGCACCACGTCGTGCACGCCGCTCGCCACCGCCATGGCGCCGATGCGGAAGGCGTCGGATCCCGACGGGCACGCGTTCTCGACTCGGGTGCACGGGATGCCCGTGAGCCCGATGGCCGACGGGATCGTGTTCCCGCCGATGCCCTCCTGGCCCCAAAGCGTGCCGCGCTGCGTGGCGACGATCGCGGCTTCCACCTGTTCGGGCTCGAACCCGGCGTCGACGCTGTCGACCGCGGCGGAGAACGCGTCGGAGGCCATCTGCTCGTAGCTCTGCTCGAACAGCTCGCCGAACTTGATGAGTCCGGCGCCCACGACCGCGACGCGGTTCCAGCTCATGCGGTCGCCTCCGCTTCGTCGGCGGATCCCGTCGCGCGTGCCTTGTAGCCGTAGACGGGCACGCCGCGCTCATAGGCGTACTTGCGCAGCACGAGATCGACATTGGAGCCGACTTCGAGGTCGGACCCGTCTCCGACGACCTGCAGCATCACGCGCGCGCCGTCTTCGAGATCGATGACGGCGATCGGGAGCGGCGCGACGAAGGGCGCCGGCATGGTGTGGTTGATCACGTAGGTGTGGACGGTGCCGCGCCGAGCGAGCGGTGTGAGCACGAACTTGGCGCTGCCACACGACGTGCAGTGCGGGTGGATGGAGGGCGGCGTGTTGATCGTGCCGCAATCCACGCAGCGAGCCCCGAGGAGGCCGAGCATCTCGTCGGCACCGCGCACGAACTGCGCGCTCTCGGGGGGCACGGCCATCTGCACGGTCTCGCCGGACGCAACGAGCTGGTTGCGGGCGCGCAGCACGTCGGCGTAGGACGCGTGGTGCCCGTTCGTGATGTTGTGCGCGATCGTGGCGGCGCCGGGTACGGGTGCTCGCACGTTGATCTCCACGCCAGTGGCGCGTCCGCCGCCCCACCCGATGATGGCCACGTTCCCAGCCGCGTCGAGTGCGCCGATCCCGCCGAGCAATGCTGCCGCGGCTCCGGTGTCGCCGAGCTCGGTGAACACGGCGGCCGACGCGGGTGTGGATGCGCCAAGTTGCTTGGCGACGACGCCACCCAGGCGGCCGTCGGGGTCGGGGAGTGACCACGCGCGTACGTCGAGTGCGGCGAGCTGCTCACCAAGCTCGCGCAGCGTGGGCACGAACACCTCTTCGCGGAACAAGCGAGGGTCATAGAGATCGCGCGTGCCGGACTCGCGGTCGCCCCGGTAGCGGTCGAGGAACGGATGCGTGCGCGTGACTCGGGCGCCGATCGACGCGTCGCCACCGTGCGACACCAACACCACCGCGGCGGCGCCGGCGCCGGCGCGCGCTTCATACGGTGTGCCGAGGCCGGGCACGATTGCATCGGACACGACCACGAGCGCTACACGAGCGGAGCCCGCGCCGATGGCATCGGCGGCGCCGAGCAGTGCCTCCATGCCGGAGTGCGTGGAGCCCGAGCACAAGGCGCCGCTCGAACGATGCGAGAGGCCGATCGCACTGGCGAGCACGGCATGGCTCGGTCCCTCGGCGAACGGCGGTCGCGACGTGCCCCACCACAGCCCGTCGACGATGTCGGTCTGGAGTCCGGAGACGGCGAGCGCACGACCGGCCGCCTCGGCGGCCAGCGTGAGCACGTCCTCGTCGGGGGCGCAGACCGCGGATTGGCCCTTGCCACCCTTGCGGCCCCAGGCCGCAGCGGCCTCAGCCGCGTCGAGGCGCCACGCGGGCGCGGCCGCGCCGACAGCCAGCACCTGAACGCCGGGGGTCACGGTTCGCAATGCTACCGGCGCCCCGGGAAGACCACTTCTTCGGACGTAGCTGCCGATGCGGTCGGGGAAGGCGGCCTTCGGCCATCAGCTCCGGTGCCGGCGGCTCGTGACGCCTCGTAGCCTCGCGGCCGTGAGCGAAGAACGCGTGCACCATCCCAGATTCGCCAAGACGTTCGAGCGCTTCGGACCGCGGATTGACAAAGCCGGAGGCGCCAAGCATCGAGAGGAGCTGCTTGCCGGGCTTTCGGGACGCGTCATCGAGGTCGGTGCTGGGAGTGGGCTCAACTTCACGCGGTATCCCACGAGCGTCACCGAGGTGCTCGCCGTCGAACCCGAGGAGTATCTCCGCGGTGTGGCGACCAAGGCCGCGGCAGACGCGCCGGTCCCGATCACCGTTGTCGACGGCACCGCCGGCGCCCTTCCCGCCCCGGACGGATCGTTCGACGCCGCAGTCGCGTCGCTCGTCCTCTGCTCCGTGGGTGATGTCTCCAAGGCGCTCGCGGAGATGCATCGCGTCGTACGCCCCGGCGGAGAGCTTCGCTTCTACGAACATGTCCGATCCGAGCACCGGGTACTCGGATGGATGCAACGTGCGGTCGATGTGATCTGGCCGCGTGTGGCTGGCGGCTGTCACACGAGTCGTGACACGGCCGAGGCGATCCGAAGCGCAGGCTTCGAGGTTGACTGGATCCGCGCGTTCACGTTCCGACCGATGGTGCTGGCCGCGCCAGCGGCGCCGCACATCATCGGGAGTGCTCGACGCCCTGCCCACTAACCTCGTCTGATTCCGGCGGCGTAGCCGAGTGGCTCAGGCAAGGGTCTGCAAAACCCTGGACGCGGGTTCGATTCCCGCCGCCGCCTCCAGCGAACCAAGTTCCGCCCGGAGGGCGGAATCTGCTGTGGTGTATCTCCTCACATTGCTCGCTACGAAGGACGGCTAGAGCATGTCGGTAACGTCGATCATGGGCATCGGCGCTCGCCCTTCGACGTTCACGCTTTGAACTTTCGGGTCGCGAAGGTCGACGAAGTGGAGCACTTGATCCTCGAATGGCGCCCCGAACACGAAGCCTGACCCGTCCCGCATCCAAGCTGGCTTCCAGCCGAAGTTGTCGAACTCGTCATCGAGGATCGACACGTGAAGCGTTTCGACATCGATGAGCGCCATCCGAGAGGGCACCGCTTCGTAAGGTCCCTCCCACCACGCAGGTTGGCCGGGTTCCCACTTGTCGAGGTCGGGGCCCTCGCGTTGCATTGACATCGTGTGAGCGACGATTCGCCCATCGGGCGAAAAGGATGC
>JANOHN010000129.1:0-4072 GCA_031406505.1 Acidimicrobiia bacterium
CCGATCGGGTCGCCAGTCACCTCAACGTGCCCGTCGACGAGCACCTCAACCTCAGTGCCGGCGCGCACGAGCGCGTCACGCGACGCTTCGGTGATCGGCGCTTGCACCTCGTCGCACTCGCGCATCCACTCGGCCACGACGGTCGCGGGCGGCGCGCCGTCGAGAGCCGCAGCAGGCGTGCCGACCTCCGCGGAGTAGGGGAAGAACCCGGCCCAGTCGAGGCTTGCATCGGCGAGGAACTCGAGCAGCGTGTCGTGCTCGGCTTCGCGCTCGCCGGGGAACCCAACGATGAACGACGAGCGGAAGGTGGCGTCGGGCTCGTTCGCGCGGATGTCCTCGATCATCGACAAGAAGCGGTCGCCACTCCCCCAGCGCTTCATGCGCGCGAGCAGTGAGCGGTCGGCGTGTTGCAGCGAGAGATCGAAGTAGGGCACCACCGTCGGGAGCTCGAGCATCGTGGACACGAGTGGGTCGCGCACTTCGCTCGGGTAGAGGTAGAGGAGACGGATGCGACGCAGCCCGAGCGGGCCGAGCTCGGTATCGAGCCGCCGGAGCAGGGGCGCGAGCGCGCCCGGCTCGCCGGCGTCGCGCCCGTACCACGCGAGGTCCTGGGCCACGAGCACGAGCTCGACGGCTCCGCCCTCCACCAGCATGCGCGACTCGTCGACGAGCGAGTCAGGAGTCCGCGACCGTTGCTTACCCCGGAACGACGGGATCGCGCAGAACGTGCACGCGCGGTCACACCCTTCGGCAACCTTCACGTAGGCCCATGGCGCGCTCGGCGCGGCACGCGGTAGCTCGTGCAGGTCGCGCACGCCGATCGGCTTGCGCCGGGGCGCATCGAGGAGCACCGACCCGAGGTCACCTTCCCCCGCGAACCCCACCACGGCGTCGGCCTCGGGGATCGCGGCGGCCAACTCGGCGCCTTCGCGCTCCGCGAGGCAGCCCGTGACCACGAGCTTGGCGCCGGATCGGCGCGTCTCGGCGAGTGCGAGGATCGTCTCGACCGACTCTCGCCGGGCCGACTCCACGAACGCGCACGTGTTGACGACCACGAGGTCGGCATGCTCAGCCGAGACCGCGGGCTCGAGCCCGTCCGCGAGCAACGAAGCGCGGGCCTTGTCGGAGTCGACGGCGTTCTTCGGGCACCCCAGCGTCTCGATCCAAAAGGTATGAGCCGCTGGCACCGTGCGATCCTACCGGGCGACCTTCTGCGCTTCCCCAGCGACGTTCGTACACTGCCCCCGTGGCCAACGGCACAACGGTGTGGTGCCCTTCGTGTGGCGCGGAGTACGTGGCGGGCGTGCCCTACTGCGCCGACTGCCGCGTGGCGCTCGTGGGCGAACAGCCCACGCAGCTCACGCCAACCCCCACCCAGACCAGCGACGGTGAGCTCGTGGCGATCGGCGCGTGGACGCGCTTGTCGGCCCAGATCTTGCGCGCCCGACTCGAGACCGCGGGCATCTCAGTGATGGCCGAGTGGTCAGGTCCCGGCGGCGACGCACTGGGCACACTCGTGGTACCGGCCGAGCAACGCGAGTTCGCCGAAGCAATCGTGCGCGAGCTCGATGTCGTCGAGGAGGTGCCAGACACCTCACCGTTCGCCTACGTCGAGCGCATCGAGGCCCAGATGGCCACCGCCGCGCAACTCCTGCAGCAGCTCCGCGCCCAGCTCGAGCACCTCGAAGCCGAAGGCCGCCTCTAAGGGTCTAGACCGCAGCGCGTTGGGCGGTGCGGAGGGCTGACTCCACCAGGAGCACGAGGGTCTCTTGCACGTGGGTCTTGCGGCGGGCGTCGCACAGCACGATCGGCACGTTGGCCGGCACCGCGAGCGCTTCCCGCACTGCACGCGGATGATGCGTGGCGACACCGTCGAACATGTTGACGGCCACGACGAACGGGATGCCGAGCGCCTCGAAGTAGTCGACCGCAGCGAAGCACTCAGCGACGCGACGGGTATCGACGAGCACCACGCCACCGACCGCGCCACGCACGAGCTCGTCCCACAGGAACCAGAAGCGATCCTGTCCCGGTGTCCCGAACATGTAGAGCACCATGTCGGGACCGATCGTGATGCGGCCGAAGTCCATCGCGACCGTGGTGCCCGACTTGCCCACTTGGCCCGATCGGTCGACGCCGAGGCTCTCGACCGTCATCTCCGCCTCGGTGCGCAACGGCTCGATCTCCGAGATGGCACCGATGAACGTGGTCTTGCCCACGGCGAAGCCACCGGCTACGACGATCTTCATGGCGACGGGCGCGGGCGCCCGCGCGTGGTCAAAGAGCGCGGATGCCATCGAGCAACCTCTCGAGGAGATGGACGTCGGTCGCGGACTCCACCGTGTGCGGATCGTCGACCGCGACAACACCGGCAGTGACAAGATCGTCGACAAGCACGCGCACGACACCGATCGGCAGGAACATGCGCGCCGCCACCTCCGCGACCGACATCGTGGGACGGCACAGCTCCACGATGCGCTGCGACTCGGGCGGTGCGCCAGGCGGGAACGCGCCGGGCGTGGTGAGTGCGCGAACTCCGGCTTCGAGCGGCATCAGCGGCCCTGGTGCACGGGTGCGCCCTCGCGTGAGGACGTACGGGCGGACCAGCCGAGGATGCTGCCCGACGACACGGCGTTCGTTCGACCCCATCACCGCGGCAGCGCGGTCTGGAGCTCCGCGACCAGCGCCGGTGTGAGCGCGGCAGCGCACCGCTCAACGAGCACCGCCATCTCGTACCCGACCAGGCCCACGTCGCACGGGCGCGACGCGACAACCGCGAGCACCGACGTCTCGCTCACGCTCATCACGAACAAGATCACCCGCTCGAGCTCCACGATGACCTCGTGGACCGCACCGCCTTCGAGGGGCACGGACGCGCCGCGGGCGATGCTCTGGAGTCCCGCGGCAACCGCGGCGAGTCGGTCGGCAGCAACCCGGTCGATGCCGTCGGACATCGCGACGAGCAACCCGTCGGAAGACACGACAGCCGCCTGCGTGACGCCGGGAACGCCGGCCACGAAGTTTGTGACGAGCCAGTTGAGGTTGCGGGCTTCAGAGCTGAGCGTGATCACGAGAGACCCTTCCCATGTCCGTCGCGCTTGCCCCGCTCGTGGCGGCTCAGCATGTCGTGCACGCTCTCGGGACGGGGACGAACCTCGCCGGTGGGTGACGCGGCGTCGCTCGGCTGATGCGTGAGGTGACTGCCCGGCACGCGCGCCGTCAGCCCTCGGCCGTTGCCGTTGCCGTTGCCATTGCCGTTCGTGACACTGTTCGCGGAGATCGCCGCGGCCTCGTGCGTGAACGGCGCGGTCGCGACACCAACTGCGACCGGTTCTGGCTCGGCTTCGCGCTCCACCGGCTCCGCGGCGGCAGCCGACTCGCGTGTCGGCGGTTGCGCATGCTCGGGCGCGTGTTCGCCTTCAGTCGTGGCCAGCACCGTTCGCGGGAGCACCACGAGCGCGGTCACGCCGGATGGCGATGCGGCCCGGAGCTGCACGTGGATCCCGTGGCGAGCTGCGAGGTGGGCCACCACATGGAGCCCGAGTGTTCGCGACAACGCCAACCCCGGCGCCGGCGGACGCGCGAGCAACGCGTTTGCGGCCGCGATGCGGGGCTCGTCCATCCCGATGCCGCGGTCGGTCACGCCGATCACGAACCGCTGATCGAGCATGCGTCCACCGACCGTCACCGGGGTCTGCGGAGGCGAGAAGGCGGTGGCGTTCTCGAGCAGCTCGGCCACGAGGTGCGTGAGGTCGGCCACCGCGTGACCCACCACCGCAACGTCACCCTCGAAGCCGTGCGCGTGCAAGCGAGCGAAGTCGGCGATCTCGGCCGCAGCCGCGCGCACCACATCGACGACCGGCACCGACGTGCCCCAGTGGCGCGGCTGCTCGGAACCCGAGAGCACGAGGAGGCTCTCGGCGTTTCGGCGCATACGTGTGGCGAGATGGTCGAGCTCGAACAGCGAGGCGAGCTCGTCGGGATCAGCCGACGCCTCGAGGTCGTCGATGAGCGAGATCTGGCGGTCGAGCAGGCTCTGGTTGCGCCGCGCGAGGTTGACGTAGAGATCGCC
>JANOHN010000153.1:0-2796 GCA_031406505.1 Acidimicrobiia bacterium
CTCATCGACGGCGATCTCCAGTTCGGCGACGTCGCAGTGATGCTCGGCCTCCCGCCCCAGCACAACGTCCTCGACGCCGCCGCGACGGCTCAGTTCGCCGACCCGGAGATGCTGCGCGCACTGCTCAGCCGGCATGACAGCGGGCTCTTCGTATTGCCGGCTCCCACCGAGCCCGTGCTCGGTATGCAGCTCCCACCGAGCGAGATGGTCAACCTCTGCAGCGCCGTGCAGTCCTTGTGCGCGTTTGTGCTCGTCGACCTCCCGACGCAGTTCGACGACTACGTGCTCGCCGTGGTCGATGCGGCCGACGAGGTCTTGCTCATCGGCAGCATGGACATCCCGAGCGTGAAGAACCTCAAGATCGGTATGCAGGCACTCGACCTCGCGGCGATCGCCGGCTCCAAGCTCCGGCTCGTCCTCAACCGAGCGAACACGCAGGTGAAGCTCGATGTGCGTGAGATCGAGCAGGTCCTCGGGATGCGAGCCGAATTCCCGATCCCGTCGGACATCTCGGTCCCGATGTCGGTGAACGCCGGTGTACCCGTCGTGGACTACGAGCCGAAGAGCGCAGCAACTCGCGCGCTCGAGCACATCGCGGTGTCGCTTCTCGAGCACGAGGCAGCGACGGCCGAGAGCAAGACGCGACGGTTCAAGCGGGCAAAGCGGTAACAGAGTGGGGGTGGAACGGTGACGATGCAAGCAAGTCGTTGGCAAGAGGCACAACGGCCGAACAACACCGCGCGAGAGCACGCGCTCGAAGATCTCCGCCAGAAGATGCACCAGTTCGTGATCCAGGAGCTGGGGCCGATCCTCTACGACCAACGGGTGTCGGAGGCCGATCTGCGCAAGCAGGTCGAGGAGCAGCTGCACCGTGCGCTCGCCCAGGAACGACTCGCGCTGCACTCCAACGAGCGACAGTCGCTGGTCCAGTCGGTGTTCGACGATGTGCTCGGCTACGGCCCGATCGATCGCCTGCTGCGCGAGCCCTCGATCAACGAGGTGATGGTCAACGGGCCCGACAAGGTGTTCGTCGAGCGCGAGGGCAAGATCCAGCTCACCGACGTGCGGTTCGTCGACGAGAGCCACCTTCGCCGCATCATCGACAAGATCGTGAGCCAGGTCGGTCGCCGGGTCGACGAGGCCACGCCGATGGTCGACGCCCGACTGCCCGACGGCTCACGCGTGAACGTGGTCGTGCACCCGCTGGCGATCGGTGGGCCGTTCATGACCATCCGCCGGTTCGCCACCGACCCGTTCCGGGTCGACGACCTCGTGTCGATGGGAACGCTGACCGCGCAGAGCGCCCACTTCATGGACGCGTGCGTACGCGGCCGACTCAACGTCGTGGTGAGCGGCGGAACCGGCACGGGGAAGACGACATTGCTCAACGTGCTGTCGTCGTTCATCCCGGCCGACGAGCGCATCGTCACGATCGAGGACGCGAAGGAGCTCCAGCTCCAGCAGCCGCATGTGCTCTCGATGGAAGGCCGCCCGCCGAACATCGAAGGCAAGGGAGAGGTTCGCATTCGCGATCTCGTGCGCAACTCGTTGCGTATGCGCCCGGATCGCATCGTGGTAGGTGAGGTTCGAGGCGCCGAGGCGCTCGACATGCTGCAAGCCATGAACACGGGTCACGACGGTTCGATCACGACCGTCCACTCCAACGCCCCGCGCGACACGTTGTCGCGCATCGAGACCATGTCGCTCATGGCCGGCATGGATCTGCCGATGCGCGTGATTCGGGAGCAGATGGCGTCGGCGCTCGATCTGATCATCCACCTGAGTCGTCTGCGCGACGGGACTCGACGCGTCACGCACATCAGCGAGGTGATGGGTATGGAAGGCGACGTGATCGTGCTCCAGGACCTCTATCTCTTCGACTACGGCATGGGCTTCGACGGCGACGGCAAGTTCCTCGGCCATCTCAAGAGCACGGGCATCCGACCGAGCGTCAGTGACCGCTTGGCGAACTACGGCATCACGCTCGACGCGTCGCTCTTCTCCGGGGATCCGTTCACGCGGCGCGCAGGAGCACGGCGATGAACGCTGCGTTCGCCGCGACGGCTGTGGGCGATGCTGGCGACCCGGGGCTGCGGGTCGGGATGGCCATCCTCATGGCCGCGGCGATCCTGGCCATCTCGCTGGCGCTCATGCTCATCGGTGGCGATCACCGCAGCCGACTTGAAAAGCGGTTGTCCGGCTTTGGCCTCGACGAGGCCGGGCCCGACCCGGAGATCCCCTCACCACGCGGCGATCAAGCGCTGGCCGAGACGCGACTCATGCAAGAGGTGGTCGGCTTCACCGGCCGGTTGGCCGATCGCGTAGGCCTGCTCAATCGAGTGGAAGCCAAGCTCGAGCAAGCCGACCTCCCCTTGCGACCACCGGAGGCGCTGTTCTTCTATCTGGCGGGCGTCTTCGTGGTGTTCATCGGCTCGTTGATGTTGCTCGCGCTCCCCGTCGCGATCGTGTTTACGGTCCTTGCGTCGATCGGACCGGTCGTCTGGCTCGAGATCCGACGCAAGCGTCGACTGCGGCGATTCGAGATGCAGCTCCCCGACGTGTTGAACCTGCTCTCAGGGTCGATGCGCGCCGGCTTCTCGTTCGCACAAGGCCTCGAAGCAGTGACCGAGGAGGCGTCGGAGCCCGCCAAGCGCGAGCTCCAGCGCGCGTTCGCGGAGAGTCGACTTGGTCGACCGATCGAGGACGCGCTCGAGGATTCCGCCAATCGCATGCACAGCGTCGACCTGCTGTGGGCCGTCATGGCGATCCGCATCCAGCGCGAGGTGGGCGGCAACC
>JANOHN010000165.1:0-4772 GCA_031406505.1 Acidimicrobiia bacterium
AACACGTCCGCGCTCGCGTAGACCGAAGGAAGGTCGTCGCCGGAGACGCGGCCCAAGAAGTGGCAGCGCTCACCGAGTGGTCGGGCGCGCCGTTCGAGGCGGGCACGGTCGCGTCCGGTTCCGACGATCGCCACGTGCACACCGTCGAGACCGGCGACCGCGTCGAGCAGCACGTCGAACCCCTTGCGGGGTACGAGCCGGCTCACGCCGAGCACGAGCGGCACATCGGGCGGGATGCCGAAACGAGACCGGACGGCTCTCCGAGCGTCGACGTCCAACGGACGAAACCGCGCGGGATCCACACCGGGCGGCACCACCAACGTCGGCACGTCGCGACCCGCAACGCGCATCACGGTGCTCGACGAGAACGCTCCGGCAACGATCACGCCCGCCGCACCGCGGAGCACGCGTCCACCGATCGCACCGGTGATCGGGATGCGCCCATAGACCGTGACCTCGGCGCCATGAGCCACGATCACGTACGGCGCAGCCGACAGCTTCGGGCCGATCGCGCCGAGCGGGACCATCGGGTCCAAGAACACGACGGACGCGCCGACCTCGCGTGCGAGATCATCGACCCGCCGACGGACGGCGCGCGTTGGGAGCAAGAAACCTTGACTCGCTCGCTCGATCCTCAGCTCCTGCTGTGCATCCCATGCCGCGGCCTCGGGGTGCGCCGTCGTGAACACCGTCGTCTCGGCGGCGGGCAGGCGGCGCCAGAGCTCGTAGAGGTACGACTGGATGCCGCCGACCTTGGGCGGGAAGTCGTTGGTTGCGAGGAGTGAGGTCACGGCCCAGGATGCTCGGCCGCGAGCGCGCCGGCATCACCGAGTGCGACCGACCGTGCTCGCTGCATGGCGCGAGCCCGAAGCGCGCCGACGCCGATCGCGGCCGAGACTGCACCCGCGGCGAAGGCCCCTCGGTAGCCGGCGAACGACGCCACTCCCCCGACGATGAGCGAGCCGAATCCTTGCGACAGGTCGAAGAACCCACTGAACGTGCCCACGACCGACGCGCGCTCGGTATCGGGCGCGCCCGCCAGGGCGAGGAGGAGCAACGCCGGGTACAGCATCGACGCGCCGGCTGCGAAGACAGCCGTGCCGAGCAACAGCCCTGCGGTGGTTCCCCACGCCGCCATGATCGTCATGCCGATCATCGAGAACGTGAGCGCGATCGCCCCCGCCGTTCGCCCACCCAAACGGTCCGGGAGCCGCGCGCCGAGGACCCGCACCACGAGCACGAGCCCGCCGTACAGCAAGAAGACGGTGTCGGCACTGCCGAGCCCGACGTCGTCCACGTACAGCGGAACGAACGCTGAGAACGCGGCGAGTGCGATCAGGCCAGAGAACAGCACCGTGCCCGGACCGATCGCAGCTCGGTTGATGATTCGCGAGTCGGTGGGCGCGCCTTCGGGACGCGGCACCTCGCGGGTGAACGCGCCGAGCGCCGCGGCCAGCACACCCAAACCGGCGCTCACCAGCCACACAGTGTCGGTGCCTCCCGCGTCCAGCACCGCCTCACCAAGTGCAGGGCCGAACGCCAGTCCCCCGTACACCGCAACCGACCAATAGCTGAACGCCTCGCCCCGCCGTGCCAACGGCGCGAGGTCGGTGACCATGGCCGCGGCACCGACGAAGAAGGCGGCTTCACCGAGCCCGGTGAGCGCGCGCAATGCGATGAGGAACCAGAGCTCTTGAACGGCGCCGTACGCCAGCACCGAGAACGCAACGACCAAGGCGCCGGTGACGATGAGTACGCGGCGGCCGAACCGGTCACCGAGTCGCCCGGCATACGGCCGCAGGAGCACGGCTCCTACGAACAGTGAGCCAACGGCCACCCCCACCGCCACGCTCCCACCACCGAGCTGGTGCTTGACGTATTGCGGCACGACGGGAAGCACCACGCCGAGCGCCATGAAATAGGCCAGCCCGGAAGCAACCACGAGCACGAAGCGCGCGGTCAACAGTCGCGTCGGCGGCTCCATCGAGCACTAGAGGTCGAGTGTGGCGCCGGGCTTGATCCCGGCGCGACGCAGGATCTTCGCCGTCACTGCCAGCAGCGACTCGCTCATGCGCCTCGCCGAGCGAACGCAAGGGCTTCGTCAAAGGTGGCGCGCGCACTCACCATCCGGCGGTACTCCATGAGCACGCGGGGTCGACTGAAGCCGACCGCCCCCACGAGGCGGCCCGCCCGCCCGACAGCAGCCACGAAGCGGAACTCGTCGAGCGATCCGTCGACGACCTCCACGGTGTCGTCGCCGCGCACATGACCGGTCACTTGGATCTTGAGGTCGTACTGGTCCGACCAGACGAAAGGCACCGGTGCGAAGGGCGCTGCGGTGTCGTCGTCAGCAAGCAGGCGACGCGCCGCCGCAATGCCTTGCTCGCCGGCATTCGTCCAATGCTCGAGCCGCATGGACTCTCCGTCGAAGAGCGGGTTCGGCCACCGGCACACATCACCGGCACTCACGATTCCCGGGGCCGCAACCAGCGTCTCGTCACACACGACGCCATTTTCCACGGTGATCCCTGAACCTTCCAACCAGTCAGTCGCGGGCTCGACACCAACGCCGACCACGACCACATCCGCGTCGACCGTCGATCCGTCGTCAAGGCGAACCCGCTCGACGCGGTCGACGCCGTCGAACCCGGCCACGCCGACGCCGGTGCGCAAGTCGACACCGTGCGCTCGGTGCAGCTTGGCGAGCACGTCGCCGAGCATCGGACCGAGGCCGCGCACCATTGGAGAGGGAAGCGCCTCGAGCACAGTGACGTCAAGGTGGCGACCGCGACAGGTTGCCGCGACTTCGGCACCGATGAACCCCGCACCGACCACCACGACCTTCGCGCCACGGTCGAGATCGGCCCGAATCGCCATGCAGTCGTCGAGCGTGCGCAGCACGTGGATGCCGGCCAGCGCCGGTGTTCCCGGCAGCACGCGCGGTCGCGCGCCGGTTGCGATCACACAACCGGAGAACTCGATGCGTTCTCCGTCGTCGAGCGTGACGGTGCGGGCCGCGACTTCGAGCTGTTGCGCGCGACGCCCGAGTCGCCACTCGATCGAGAGGTCGCCGTACGGCAGCTTCCGTAACGCGGTATCAGCAGGCTGCGCCTCTCCGGCGAGCAGCTCCTTCGACAGCGGCGGCCGATCGTACGGAAGGTGCGACTCGGCACCCACCATCACCAGGCGGCCGTCGAAGCCGAGCCGTCGGAGCTCTTCTGCAGCGCGCAGCCCCGCGAGCGACGCGCCGACGATGACGAACGTTCCGGCCGGCATGACCAGGCGACCCTACCCGTGCCATCCTTCGGCCCGGCCCGCTGGATCCGAGTCTCAGGTGGAGGGTGGCACGCGGTGAACGACGAGCAGGAGCTGTTGGCAACGGTCGAGCACCAGGTCCTCTGGTTGACGATCAACCGGCCCGCCGCGGGGAACGCCATCACGCCCGACGTCCGGAACCAGATGATCGACCATCTCGCCGAGGCGAGCGGTTCGCTCGACGTGCGTGCGGTTGTGATCACGGCGAGCGGCGAGAAGCACTTCTGCACCGGCGCCGACCTGCGCGCAGGTCGCGCCGCCCCGCCCCCGAAGCCCGAAGGCGCGCCCGACCAGATCGCCGGCGACGCCGCTCGCATGATCCGCACGGGGATCCAACGGCTCATCGGTGGCATCCTCGACTGCGACAAGCCGGTGATCGCCGCCGTGAACGGCACCGCGGCCGGCGGTGGCGCCCAGATCGTCATGGCCTGCGACCTCGCCGTGGCCGCGGACAACGCGCGCTTGATCCAGGTGTTCGTCCGCCGCGGGTTGATCCCCGACGGGGGCGGCACGTATCTGCTCCCGCGCGTGGTGGGCATGAAGAAGGCCAAGGAGCTCGTCTTCTTCGGCGACGACGTGTCGGCCGACGAGGGCGAACGGCTCGGGCTGTTCAACAAGGTCGTGCCCGCGGCCGAGCTCACGGCGACGGTTCGCGAGTGGGCCGAGCGCCTGGCGTCGGGACCCACGAAGACGATCGGGTTCTCCAAGCGCCTGCTCAACCGATCACTCGACACCGATCGCGCCACGATGTTCGAGGAAGAGGCGCTGTACGTGGAGATGGTCACCGGCACGTTGGACTCGACCGAAGGCGTCGCCAGCTTCGTCGAGCGTCGCCCCTCCGAGTTCAAGGGTTGGTGAGCACGGCACCGTGAGCGGGATTCGGGACGAGGTCGCCATCGTCGGGATCGGGCAGACCGCGTTCGGGAAGGGGCTCGAGGACACCGAGCTCTCACTCGGATGCCAGGCGATCTCGATGGCGCTCGACGACTGCGGGATCGCACCGTCGGAGGTGGACGGCATGGCGTCGTTCACGATGGAGCTGAACCGCGAGGTCGACGTTGCCAGGAATGTCGGCTTTGGCGACGTCACCTTCTTCTCGCAGGTCGGGTACGGCGGCGGCGGCGGGTGCGGCACGATCCTCCACGCCGCGATGGCCGTGGCCACAGGGCAGTGTCGCGTGGCCGTGGCCTGGCGGGCCCGCAAGCGGGCGGCCAAGTCCAGTCGCCCGTGGGCGCAGGTGCCGCAACGACTCAGCGACCATTGGCAGTGGAGCCGCCCGTTCGGGTTGCTGCGGCCGGTCGACGAAGTGGCGATGCTCACCCGCCGTTATATGCACGAGTACGGAGGGACGCGCGACCACCTCGCCAACGTCGCGCTGGCCTTCCGCAAGCACGCCAACCGCAATCCGAACGCGACGATGCACGACCGTCCACTCACGCGCGAGGAGTACATGGATG
>JANOHN010000166.1:0-12538 GCA_031406505.1 Acidimicrobiia bacterium
GCTGGTGAGGAACGCCGAAGATGGTCGGTAGTCGCCGACGTTGTTCACGAGCACGTCGATCTGCCCAGTGACCTGCACCGCCGTCCGAGCAATCTCGGAGACCTGCTCGCGGTCGCGGACGTCGGCGACCAACGCCTGAGCACTGCCACCCGCCTGCTCGATGTCTTCGACGCGCGAAGTCGCAAGGTCGGCGTCGATGTCGACGACCACCACGTGTGCGCCGGCGGCCGCGAGCACGTCGGAGATGCCCCCACCGATGCCGCTGCCGCCCCCGGTGACGACAGCGACGCGCCCGTCGAGATCGATCTCCACGGTCACGTTGCCGCGGCCCAGAGGTCGGGGAGCGCGTCGAAGAGGCGGGTCGCGCCGGCTTCATCGGGGGCAAATGCGGTGAGCGCGAGGTGCACATCGGTCACGCCGAGCTCGGCGAGGGGACCGGCGGTCGCCAGCGTCGCTTCGAGCGACAGGTTCCCGTCCGCATCGCGCTGCATGGGAAGGCCGGTACGGACGATGAGGTCTTCCGGCGAGCGTCCGGCGGCGCGGTAGTCGGCCCGCAGCTGTTCGATGCCCGCGCGGATGGCGTCACTCGTCTCGTCCATGATTGGGATCCAGCCGTCGCCAAGGCGCACGATGCGGTCGAAGTTGCGCTTCGTGAGCGTGCCCGAGAACAAGACCGGTGGCCCGCCGGCGCGTATGGGTTTCGGCTCCGACCACACGTCTTCGAACGTCACCGACGACGACGTAAAGCTGGCCGGGCTGTCGGTCCACAGCGCGCGGCACGCAGCGATGTAGTCCGTCAGCACCTGCCCGCGCGACGCGGGGTCGATGCCTTGCGCGGTGAGCTCCTCTGCCTGCCAGCCCGTGCCCACGCCGAGCTCGACGCGACCGCCAGAGAGCACATCGAGCGTTGCGATCATCTTGGCCAACAGGGCGGCTGGGCGGAGCGGGACGATCAAGATCCCCGTCGTCAGCTTGATCCGATCGGTGACCATGGCGATCGCCGTCAGGATCGTGAGTGGCTCGAGCCACGGCGCGTGCGACGGGAACGGGAACGTGCCCCACGGGTACTTGTCCACGTGCTTTCCGAGGAGCACGTGGTCGGCGAGCACCACGCCGTCGGCGCCAGCATCCTCGGCCCGGCGCGCGAGCTCGACGGCGAGCCGCGGGTCGCCGCCACCGAAGCGAGTGCCGACCGGGAGGGAAATGAGCAACTTGGGCTTCACGCGCGTGCAACCTACCGTTTCGTCGTCAGGCGCACGCCCCGCGTAGCGCGTCCGCAATCCGGCTCCTGCCGCATACGCTCAACCGCAGTGCATCGCATCCGCCCGTTGGTCGTCGCGCTCGCGCTCGCCGTGTCGGCCCCCGCGGTTGGCGGGATCGCTGCCGCGAGCAAGTCAGACATCGCGCGAGGAGGGGACGGCGCGGCGAGCAGTCAGGAACCGGCGGCAGCTGCGCTGGAGTGGACGAGTTGCCACGGCGATGCCCAATGCGCGCGCTTGGCGGTGCCACTTGACGACGCCGTAGAAGGTGGCGCCACGATCGATATTGCCTTGGTTCGTTACCGCGCGCTCGACGCCGAACACAGGATCGGCTCACTGTTGATGAATCCCGGCGGTCCGGGAGCGTCGGGGATCGACTACGTGCTGGCCGTGGGCCGGTCGCTGCCGAACGAGCTCAGGGACCGCTTCGACATCGTTGGCTTCGATCCGCGCGGTGTGGGGGAGAGCGCGCCCGTGGACTGCACCGATGACCTCGATCCCTTGTTCGACGCGGAGTGGGCCCCCGACAACGCGCAGGAGCGGCGCGAGCTCCTCGCCGAAACCCGACGATTCGTCGAGGACTGCGAGCGCAACGCCGGCGCGATCCTTCCGTACCTCCAGAGCGATCGGGTAGCTCGCGATCTCGACCGCATCCGCATCGCCCTCGGAGACTCCAAGCTCACGTACCTCGGGTACTCGTACGGCTCGTATCTCGGTGCGTGGTACGCCGAGCAGTTCCCAGACCAGACGCGGGCGCTCGTGCTCGACGGGCCCATCGATCCTGCACTCAGCGCGTTGGAGATTCAGGTGCAACAGGCGGTCGGCTTCGAGGAGTCGCTCGATGCGTTCCTGAAGAACTGCTCGCAGCACTCATCGTGCGCGTTTCATCACGACGGCAATGCGGCTGGTGCCTACGACCGCTTGCGTCGACGCATCGGGGCGAACCCGCTGGCACTGGATGTCGCAAACGAAGCGCGCGCGCTCAACGGCACGTTGTTCGATCTGGGGGTCACGGCACTGCTCTACAACGGCAAGGGCTCGTGGCCCGAGCTCGCGGCGACGCTCGCCGCGGTCGACGACGACGATGGCAGCGGTTTGCTCTTCTACGCCGACTCCTACACCGGGCGCTCGAGCGGTGGCGAGTACGACGATGGCCAGGAGGCCTTCACCGCGATCGGTTGTGCCGACGGTCCGCCGGTAGGCGACGTCGCTGGGATGCGGGAGATCGAAGATGCCGCGGCTGAGGCTGCGCCGCGCCTCGGCCGGTCCATCGTGAACGGCAGCCTGCCGTGTGCGCTGTGGCCGATCGCGGCAGCCGAGCCGCAGGCGCTGCGTGGCGAGGGTGCGCCACCCGTCATCGTGCTCGGTGCGCTGCACGATCCGGCGACGCCGTTCGTGTGGGCGAAGGGGCTGGCGTCGGAGCTCGAGTCGGCTCGACTTGTCGCCGTACGCGGAGCGCGTCACACCTCGTTCGACTCCGGCAACGTCTGCGTAGACGACCTGGTGATTCGGTATCTGGTGAGGCTCGAAGTGCCGGCACGCGGCAAGCGCTGCTGATCGGTTGATCGGAACTCACGCTTCGAACACCCCGAGTGGACAGGTCGAAGGCGTGATGATGTGCCCGCCTACACTCCCGCAGCGAATGGACTTGCGCTACTCCGAGATCGACGAAGCGTTCCGCACTGAGCTACGCGCCTGGCTTGCAAGCACGTTGCCCGAGCTGGCGAGTCCGCCGGTCCGCGACGACTGGCCGGCGCGGGTGCAGTACGACACGGAGTGGCAACGGCGGTTGTACGACGCGGGGTACGCCGGCATCTCGTGGCCGAAGGAGTACGGCGGCCGCGACGCATCACCCAGCGAGCAGCTCGTGTTCCTCGAGGAGACCACGCGCGCACGGGCTCCATATGTTGGGGTGAACTTTGTCGGCACGCTCCACTGCGGCCCCACGCTGATCGCCGAGGGTTCCGCGGAGCAGAAGCGTGAGCACCTCCCGAAGATCCTCCGGGGCGACGAAGTGTGGTGCCAATGCTTTTCTGAGCCCGACGCCGGCTCTGACCTCGCGGGACTGCGAACGCGCGCCGTTCGCGACGGAGACCATTACGTGGTGACCGGGCAGAAGACCTGGTGCTCGTTCGGCCATGTCGGTCACTTCGGTGAGCTGCTCGTGCGCACCGATCCGGACGCGCCGAAGCATCGCGGGATCACGTGGCTCATCCTGCCAATGGATCTCCGAGGCATCGAGGTTCGCCCGATCGAGACAGTGCTCGGATCGTCGGAGTTCTGTGAGGTGTTCCTCGACGAGGTGCGTGTCCCGGTCGAGAATCGGGTCGGCGACGAGAACGACGGCTGGCGGGTCACGAACGTCACCTTGTCGTTCGAGCGCGGCACCGCATTCGTGAGCGAGATGGTCGACGCGCTCCGATTGGCCGAGGACATCGCGTCGGATGTCCAGGATGTGAGCGAACGGCGCGAGCTCGCCCACATCGTCGCGGAGCTCGACGGGCTGTGGGCCCTTACGAAGCGCAACGTGTCACAAGCCGCGCGCGATAGCAGTCCTGGCAATGGTGCGTTCATGCTGAAGCTGGCGTACTCGGAAGCACGAGACCGCCTGGGCGAGCTGTGCATGCGAGTGCTCGACCGAGGTGCGTTCGATGTGCACGACGAACGCGTCGAGGAGCGTTTGCGCACGCTGTCGATTCCGATCGCGGCTGGGACCTCACAGATCCAACGCAACATCATCGGCGAGCGGCTCTTGGGGCTCCCGAAGGAACAGCGCTGGGTCTCCTCGTGAACTTCGACCTCACCGACGACCAGGTTGCGCTGCGGGACGGGATCCGCGCGCTGTGCCAGGGTCGCTTCACGAGTGAGCGGATCCGCACGGGCTTCGATCAGGCCACGTTCGACGAGCTGGCCAACACCGGCGTCTTCTCGCTGCGCGTCGACGGATTCGGCTGGGCCGATGCCGCGGTCACCTTCGAGGAGCTCGGGCGGGCCGCGGTGCCGGGACCATTGGTGTGGTCGCATCTCGCGTGTGGGCTTGTCGACGGCATCGCGACTGGGTTGGCGCCCTCGCGGCCGGACGCACCGGCGTTCGTGGAGCACCTCGCGGGCGCTGATGCCGTGCTGGTCCTGGACGACAACGGCGTGACCCGCATCGAACCCGGCGCGCTGAGCGACGCCACGATCCTCGACTGGCCACTAGATCCGTTGACCCCGATGCATCGGATCGCGGCCCTCCCCACGGGAGAACGGGTGGCCGGACCCGAGGTGGTCGACGAATGGCGACGAGGCGGCGCGGTGCTCACATCGTCGTTCCAGATGGGCATGGCGCAGGCGTGCACCGACGCAGCCACGCAGTATGCACTCGCCCGGTTCCAGTTCGACCGACCAATCGGCTCGTTCCAGGCGGTGAAGCACATCCTCGCCGACATGGTTGTGCGGGCCGAGGTTGCGCGTGCCGCGGTGCACGCCGCGGCGGTCACCCTCGACGACCCAGGGGTGGGCGACATCGATCGAGCAATCTCCGGCGCGTGCCTGCTCGCCGGTGAAGCCGCGTTGAAGAACGCCAAGTCGTCGATGCAGGTCCACGGAGGTATGGGCTTCACGTGGGAATGCGACGTGCACTTGTATCTGAAGCGCGCGTGGGTGCTCAACACCGCGTTCGGCACCGCCGCTGAGCACGCCGACGCGCTCGCGGCGCGGTTGTAACCAGTATGTCCGAGTCAGACTGGAAGCCATTGCTCGAGGATCTCGCGCTCCGTCGCGAGAACGCCCGAGCGATGGGCGGCCCCGATCGACTCGAGCGCCAACGCGCAGGTGGACGGTTGGACGCACGCCAGCGCATCGAAGCGCTCTTCGATGATGGGACGTTCGTCGAGCTCGGGGCACTGGTTGGATCCGTCCATCGCGGTGTCACGCCACCGGCGCCCGCTGACGGACTGGTCGCCGGGCACGGTCTCATAGCCGGCCGACCGGTGCTCGCCGCGGCTGAGGACTTCACCGTCATGGGGGGATCGATCGGGCACGGAACGACGGCCAAGCGCCAACGACTCGCCGATCTTGCTCGGCAGGAGCGCGTGCCACTGGTCATGCTCCTCGAAGGCGCAGGGGAGCGGACCCAGAACGCGTTTGAGCGACGGGGGCGCACGCCGAACGACCTCCAGACGTTGGCGCGGCTCTCAGGTCTCGTACCCACCGTGTGCGTGGTGATGGGACCATCGGCCGGGCATGGCGCGCTGACCGCGCCGCTCATGGACTTTGTCGTCATGGTCGAAGGCGCTGCGCTGTTCTCCGCGGGTCCGCCACTGGTGAAGTCCTCGATGGGCGAGGACGTCACGAAGGAAGCACTTGGCGGAAGCGCGGTGCATACCGTGGCGAGCGGCGTCGCGCACAACGCCGCGCCCGGCGACGTGGAGGCGATCAACCTGGTGCGCCGATACCTCTCGTACTTCCCGGCGAATGCATGGGAGCACCCACCGACCGTGGAGACGGGCGACGATCTCGGCCCGCGTCCAGTGCCCGAGATCGTGGACCTGGTCCCGGCCGATCCGCGCAAGGGGTACGACGTCCTCGCCGTGGTGGATGCGGTCTTCGATCGCGGCTCCGTGATGGAGATCCAGCCGGCGTACGGGCGGCCGATCGTTACCGTCCTCGCGCACCTGGGTGGCAACGCGGTGGGTGTGGTCGCGAATCAACCGACAGCGAAAGCTGGCTCGATCGACGCCGACGCGGCCGACAAGGCCGCGCACTTCCTCGAAGTTGCCGATGCGTTCCATCTCCCAGTCGTGTTCCTGGCCGACAACCCGGGGGTGCTGGCAGGAAGTGCTTCGGAGCGTGCGGGCATCCTCCGCCACGCGGCGCGCATGTTTGCCGCACAGGCGCGCTTGCGTTCGCCGAAGCTGCACGTGACATTGCGCAAGGCGTATGGCTTCGGCTCGTCGCTCATGGCGATGAACCCCTTCGACGACCAGACGGTCACGCTCGCGTTGCCTGGCGCCCGGCTCGGTGCGATGCCGGCCGAGGGTGGCGGACAAGCGGCCGGGCTCGAACCCGACACGCAGGCGTTGCTCGAGCATGCCGAGCTCGGTGGCGCATACTCGTCAGCCGACACGATGGGCTACGACGACGTGATCGAGCCGGCCGAGCTTCGCAACGCGCTCCTCGACGCGCTGCGCCTCACCGCGGCACGCCGACGAGCGCTCACCGAGCCCGCCGCGCACTACAACATCCGGCCCTAACTATGCGCTCGCTCACTGCGGGCCGGGTTGCCCGTCCCGCGGGCGTTCGCTCGCTGGCGAGCTCCCTCGCTGTGCTCGGTCGCCGCGTTACTCAATGAACCTGAACGTCGGCGTCACGACGATGTCGGTCGTGAGACTGTTGGCGATGAAGCACTCGTGGTGTGCTACCTCGCACAAGTGGACCAAGCGTTCCTCGGTCGCCGCTCCTCGAATCGTGATGTGGGGTCGGAGCTCGATCCGTGTGATGCGCATCGGTCGCGGATCCTCGGGCATCACGCCGGTCGCGTCGTCCACGTAGTCGACGACGTCGATGCGTGCCCGGGCCGTCACTGCGAGGAACGAGAGCAGTTGGCACGACGACGCGGAGAGCACGAGGAGCTGTTCCGGGTTGAGGAGTCGAGCGTCGCCGCGGAATGCCGGATCCGACGACAGGCTCACCGTCGTTGCTGCAGGTGGTGCCGTGCCGACGTGGGCTCTGTCGTACGCGTCGTACCCCTCGGCGGTCGAGCCATGCCACTTGCAGGTCACGGAATAAGCGTGCTCGTTGCTGCTCATGGCTTGCGCACGCTCCAGATCTCCTCGGCCGGCCAGTCCCTCGCCCAGTCGAGCGGAACGAAGTCGTCGTACGTCGTCGAAGCGTTGACGGGCGGGCGGAGCTCCAGCAGGTCGTCGACGACGAGCCCATGATCCCGGAACAAGCGGAACCATTCGCTGTAGGGAAGCTGGAAGTCGATCGTCCCCTCGTCGAAGTCAAAGACGCGTTCGCCGAAGTACGGAGCATTGAGGTGAGCGCCCTGCTTCTTCTTTGTCGGATCCCACGTGAGGTACAGGAGCATCGTGGCCTTGTTGAACACCAGCCGTCCGCCCGGCCGAAGCAGACGAGCAACCTCTGGGACCGACCGTTCGGGGTCGCAGAACGACATGGCCCCGTGATCACAGAACACAAGGTCGAACGACCCGTCGGGCATCGGAACGGATTCACCGCTCGCGCAGACGAGGCGCACCGACGCGCGTGAGGCTGTGATGTTGCGCGCGGCGTGCCCGAGCTGCGCGATCGATTGGTCGAGGGCCACGACGCGCGCCCCGTCGCGAGCGAGCGCGATCGACCACTGCGCGCCGCCGCATCCGTACTCGAGCACATCGCAGCCGGCGACCTCGCCCAGCACGTCGACATCGGCCTCGGGCCGAGCGAATGCCCCCCAGACCTTGCCCCGCGCCAACTGCTCGCCGTGCGCGGCTTGGTAGTCGTCCGCGTCGGCGTCCCAGAACTCGCGGTTACGTCGCTCGTGCTGTTCCGTCACCCGACGTCGCGGCGTCGCTACTCGTCGAGCAGCTTCTGGCGCGAGTCACGCGCCTTGCGCCACTCTTCGAGGAACGCCTCGCGACCCTTGCTCGCGGCGCCACCGGCCGCTCCCGCGGCCGACTGCACCTCGCTCGCAACCTTGGAAAACGTGTCACCGAGCTCCGACACCACTTGCTCGGCTTGCTTGGCGACCGTTTTCCACGCCCCCGTCCCCGCCTTCTGGGCGTCGTCGAGCTTCGACTTGGCTTCGCCCTGACGCTTGCGCAGACCCTCGATGCTCTTCGTGAGTCGATCGCGCGCTTCGGCCTGCGCGAGATCAGCCTGTACGCGCAGCTCGTCGATCTGGGTCTTGAGCTTGTCGAGCGCCGATTTCGCCTGCTCCTGGTACTCGCTCTGACCTACTTCGTCGGCCATGGTGTACTCCGTTCCTGGTGCTGGTTGTCGGCGGTCGTTTGGGGTCCTACGTCGCGAGCGCCCCGTGTGCGAGGACGACGGTGCCGGTCACGCGCGCCAGACTACCGGCGGCCAACCATGCGTCATGAGGGGGACACGATGACTGCGACTGCGCCCATGGCGTTCGTTGATGCAGATGGGCACGTGCTCGAGCACCCGGATCGCATGCTCGAGTACGCCCCCATGGAGTACCGCGAGCGCATCTGGCACGTCGAGACCGACTCCTTGGGCAAGGACTGGGTGGTGTTCGACGGTCACCGCTCGCCGGCGAACACGTTCGCGTACGCCGGGTGTGGCGGCATGCCCCCCGAAGTGCAGGCTCGGGCCGCGGCGGGGGAGATCCGCTACGCCGATATCCGCCCTGGTGCGTTCGAGCCGGTCCAGCGCCTGGCCGACCTCGACGCGGAGCGCATCGACCAGACCGTGCTGTATCCCACGAACCTGCTCGGCATCGCCGGCGTTCGCGACGTCGACTTCGCGGTCGCGCAGTGCCGCGCGTACAACGATTGGCTGAGCGACTTCTGTAGCACAGCGCCCGAACGTCTCTTCGGCGTCGCGATCATCCCGCAGCAAGACCCGGAGGAGGCCGCCGCCGAGATCGTGCGCGCCTCCGCGAAGCCGAACCTTGTCGGCACGCTCATCCGTCCGAATCCGGTCGTCGAATGGAAGCACTTCCTCGATCCGGTATGGGACCCGATCTGGCGCGCGGCGTCCGACACAGGCTGGCCGCTGGGCCTGCACCCGTATCTTGCGGGCGACGTCCCGGGCGCGGTGCTCGGTCTGCAGCTCAACACGATCCGTTCGCGCACGGCCCCGTTCGAGATCCAGGGGCAGCTCAACATGCAGAACATCTTCTGGACGCAGTGCATCGGCAACCCGGTCGACATGATGACGAGCCTGGCGTTCGTGCTCGCGGGCGGCGTGTGCGAGCGCTTTCCCAACCTCACGTTCATCGTCTTGGAGACGAACGGCGGGTGGATCACGCCGTGGATGGAGCGGCTCGATCACCACTACAAGTCGTTCCCGTTCGACGTCCCCGACATCACGATGGACCCGTCGGAGTACTTCCGACGCCAGTGCTACATCTCGTTCGACGCCGATGAGGAGACGCTCGGGCTCGCCGCAGCGTCGGAGTACGTAGGTGCGGAACGGATCATCTGGGCATCGGACTACCCACATCCCGATGCGAAGTTCCCGGGCACCGTCGACGAGCTCCTCACGAACATCGGCGACCTGGATGCCGGATCGCAGCAGTCGATCGCCTGCGACAACGCCCGGCGGCTCTACTCATTGCCTGCAACGGGTCGGGCGACGCCAGCCTGACCTGATCAAGCAAGGACCCGGGGATGCCGAATCAACGGCATGGCTCGGAAGCGCTCCTCGTGGCGAGCCTCGTCGCTTGCTGCGCTCACGGGGTTTCTGCTCGCTGCCGTCGTGTGCGGCGGCTTGGTCGCGCCCGCGGCCGCGCAGGAGCTCGCCCCCGTGCCGGTGTCTGCGCCTGCGGAAGGCGCGGGGCTGCTCCCGGGGTTAGACGCGCGGCTCGTGGGTGTGGGGATCACCTTCGCTACGTCGTCGATCGACATCGACGGACTTCGCGCGGCGCAGGTTCGCCTCGACGCGCTCGTCCAGGAACAGGCGGCATTGCATGCGCGCCAGCTCGAGCTCGAGCAGCGCTTGCAGTTCCTGACCAGCGTGCAGCAGAAGGCGGCGCGGGACCTCATCGTCGCGGAAGAGAACGTGGACCGTCTCACTGCCCTCGTGTACACGAAGGGCTCCACGGGATGGTCATCCACGGCGATGTTCGATCTCGACGTGGACGACGCCTTCGCCGCGTCACGCGTCGACCAGCTCGGGACGTCGCTGACGAGGGAGCTCGTCATCGCCCAGGAACGGGCTCGAATCGCGCGGAAGCGCGCATCGGCACTCGCAGTCGACGTTGCCGCACAGCGCGTGCAGGTTGATGGTCGTCTCGTACAGGTCGAGTTCGTGGAGCTCCCCGCGACTCAGCGCGAGGTTCGTGTGCTGAGCGTGAGTGCCGCGGCCACGTTGGCCGGCGCCTCAGTGAACGGACTCGGGATCCCACTCGCGACGCTCGACGCGTATCTCCGCGCCGAAGCCACCGTCAGGTTCGAGAACGCGCAGTGCGGGCTCGAATGGTGGATGCTCGCCGGGATCGGGCGGGTCGAGTCGAACCATGGGCGATACGGCGGCGCGCAGCCCGGGCTACGGGGCGACGTCAATCCGCGCATCGTCGGTATCGCCCTCGACGGCGCGCCGGGTGTCGCCGCGATCGTCGACTCCGACCAGGGGGCGTGGGACGGCGATGTGTTCTGGGATCGTGCCGTCGGTCCGATGCAGTTCATCCCGGGCACGTGGCGTCGCTATGCCGCCGACGGCAACAGTGATGGTGCGAGCAACCCGAACAACCTCTACGACGCTGCGGTTGGCGCCGGCCGCTACCTCTGCAAGGCGGCCGGGCAATTAGGAGGCGACGCCGCGCTCACGCGGGCGTACCTCGCGTACAACCACTCCGACGAGTACGCCGCCAGAGTGCTCTCGCTCGCACGCGACTATCAGGCCGCGGGGCTGCCCGGGCCGGCTTCGTAGCGTCGGGCGAGCGCTCGCGCCTCGGCGCGACGGGTGAACGGCGCCACAGCCGCGCCCAGCATCACCGACACGATCACGGCGATCCAGATTTCGACGCCGATGATCCACAGGAGCAAGACGATCGCTAGGAACGCGACGGCGGCGTCGACAGCGAAGTGCACGAACAACGAGCGCGCATCTCGAGGCGGGAGGGGTGGCTTCGGCTCCTCGGTCGTCACCGTGTGACCTCTTGCTCGAAGGCGTGGACGCGATGGGCTGCGCGGGCTAAGAAGTCTCGCATGCGCCGGGTTCTGGCCGCCGTGTTCACCGTCGCGACGCTCATGGTGCCGTCGTCGGCGCTCGCTCAGGACGAGCCAACCGCGTCACTCGTGGAGCAGGTCATCACCGCGGCTGATACTTCGTTGGGTGACGAAGCGACGGTTGCAGTGCTCCGTGCGGCTGACCGTGGCTACGACCTCCTCCAGATCATCGAGGGCCTGCTCGAGTCCTTTGTTGCAGCCGACGGGACCATCACTGATGACGGAGGGGCTGTCGTCACGCCAACCCTGGCGCCGGCGGGCGTGATCGCCGACAACGACAGCCCGGGTGCTGCTGGGCCAGCCGGGGGCGCATCGAGAATTGCCGGGGGCAGCGGGATCTCGGGTGAACAGATCGCGATCCGCCTGCTCGAACGCGGAGTCGGGAAGACCAGCGCAAAGCTCGAGAAGAAGGACGACCTGGGTGAGCGCGCCGCGGAGTACGACACGTCGGTCGATGTCTTCACGGCGTTGGCCGTGCTGGTGCTGCTCGACTCGGCGTACTCGATCGAGCAGATCGTCTTGGATGGAATCATGGCGCAGAGGATCGACGTTGGCTTCGACGGCAGCGTCGTGATCCTCGACGACGAAGGTGGCGTGCTGCGCCCCGATGGTGACGAACCTTCGTTCGGTGACGACGTCGAAACTGCGACCGCCGTGAACACGTTCATCGACAACCTGACCGACGCGATCACCGGCGAGGACCCGCTCACTGCGTCTGACGGCCGTTTCAAGCGGCAATACACGTTGACCGTAGATGTGGGCTTCAGCGATGAGGAAGGCTCAACGGGCACCATCAAGGCCAATGTGAACTTCGGTGAGATCAAGGACACAGAGGGTCACTTCGCGGGGCGGGGAACGGGGACGTTGTTCGTAGACAACCAAGTCGGCTGTTCGCTGTCCGAGCTCAACACGACGAAGTACCCGTACAAGATCCAGGTACCAGTTCGCGTTGGCGTGTTCGCTTCGGGCAAGCCAGGCGGCAAGGTCACACTGCAGTTCGGGCTCGAAGCGACCGCCGCAGCCAAGGTGACGGCCGCAGGCGACTCCATTTGCCTCGACGTCGTTCGCGACACGGCTGATGTCTACGCCCAGTTCATCACGCTTCCGAATGTGCCGGTCCAGCTTCGTGATGGTGCGACGGCAAAGACCGACACGAAGGCCCAAGACCTGCCCATCGACATCACCTTGGCGGTACAGATCAAGGAGATCTAGCGCGGACTCTGTGCGCTACTCGTCACACCGAGCGTGGTCATGGGTCGTGATGCGGTCCTGACGCCCCGATCGGGAGGCACGCGCTCATGTTCGTCAAGCAGGTGCAGGCGCGAGCGGCGAAGGTGGCTCGCCTGTTCTCGGAAGGCACGCAAGAGTCATTGCTTGCCT
>JANOHN010000205.1:0-17273 GCA_031406505.1 Acidimicrobiia bacterium
GCACGCGCCTGAAAAGCGCGGGGTCGCCGGATCGACGCCGGCCCCGGCCACTTGCTCCCGGTGTGCCGCGCGCTCAGACCGTGGGGGGGTCTTCGGGGGGTTGGTCTTCTAGCAACTTCTTGATCTCGCTGGCTTTGAACCTTCGGTGGCCGCCGAGGGTGCGGATGGCGGAGATCTTTCCGGCTCGGGCCCAGCGGGTGACGGTCTTGGGGTTCACCCGGAACATGGCCGCCACTTCGGCCGGAGTGAGCAGCTGCTCGGGTTCCGGGGTGTCGGACATGGGCTCCATGCGGGGATCGTACCGTTTGTCCGAGTTCTCCGGGTCAGTCGCGGCGCTCGATCGTGACCGTTCCGTGGCCGTCGACGACCGCGCCGACGAGCCAGGCGTCGTGGCCACCGGTTCGGATCGCGTCGATGGAGCGATGCACGTCATCGCCACCCACGATCGCGAGCATGCCCACACCGAGGTTGAACACTTGCTCCATCTCGTTGTCGCTCACATCGCCCGCGGCTTGGATCACCTCGAAGATGCGTGGCTCTTCCCAACGACCGCGTTCGATCACCGCATCGCAGTCGCTCGGAAGCACGCGTTCGAGGTTGCCGGGGATGCCGCCACCGGTCACGTGACACAGCGCGTGTACCTCGGTGTGTTTCCTGAGGTTCGCGATGGCCGGCGCGTAGATCACGCTCGGGATGAGCAGCTCGGCGCCAAGCGAATGACGAGCACCACGCCATGCCGGTCCGTCGAGCGGTCGACCGGCGCGTGCGAACGCACTGCGCGCCAATGAGTACCCGTTGCAACGGAGCCCAGGGCTCGCGAACCCGATGATCCGGTCGCCGGCGCGCACGCCGGCGGGCAACAGGTGCGCACGGTCGACCACACCAACCGCGAAGCCGACGAGGTCGAACTCTCCGGCGGCCATCACGCCGGGATGCTCCGACATCTCCCCTCCGACGAGCGCGCAGCCGGCTTGACGACACCCGAGAGCCACACCCTGGACGATCTGCTCGATGTGCTCAGGCACGAGCTTGCCCACGGAGATGTAGTCGAGGAAGAAGAGCGGCTCGGCGCCGTGCGCCGCGATGTCGTCCACCGACATCGCGACCACGTCGAGGCCGATCGTGTCGAAGCGACCGACTTCGGCGGCGATCACCGACTTCGTACCGACCCCGTCAGTTGACGAGACGAGCAACGGGTCCTTGTACGGGAGCTTGCCGAGCGAGAACAGTCCGCCGAATCCGCCGATGTCACCGACGACCTCGGATCGGAACGTGGAGCGAACGTGCTCCTTGATGAGCTCGACGGCCTTCTCGCCAGCACCGATGTCGACGCCGGCTTCGGCGTACGTGAGCCCGGGATCTCCGCTCGCGCGGCGCGGACCACGTCCGCCGCCCCGCCCGCGCTCGCCCCGCCCTCGCTCGCCCCGCCCACGGGCGCGTCGGTTCACGCGCGACCTGGGTCGACGACGGGCAGGACCACCTCCTCGTCTCGCTCGCTGGTGAGCGCCTCCGGCCCCGCGTTTTCGAGCACGAGCTTGGAGTCGGCCAGGTCTGGGATCGGTACCGGGTAGTGACCCGAGAGGCACGCGGTGCAGAACGAGCCTGCGGCCGCACCGGTAGCGGCGACCACGCGATCGAGCTCGAGGTACGCGAGCGAGTCGACTTTGAGGAACTCCTTGATCTCGCCCACCGACATGTCGGCGGCGAGCAACTCCGAGCGACGCCCAGTGTCCATGCCGTAGAAGCACGGCCACTTGTACGGCGGCGATGACACCCGGAAATGCACCTCCTCCGCGCCGGCCTCACGCAGCATCGCGACCACTTGGCGCGTCGTAGTGCCGCGTACGATCGAGTCGTCGACCACCAACAGCCGTTTGCCGCGGATGTTCTCGCGCAGCGGGTTCAACTTCATCCGCACCCCGCCGGTGCGCAGCTGGGCGCTCGGCTGGATGAACGTGCGGCCGACGTAGCGGTTCTTCACCAGCCCGTCGCCATACGGGATCCCCGCGGCGCGCGCGTATCCCTGCGCGGCGGGGATGCCCGACTCGGGAACTGGCATGACCATGTCGGCGTCGACCGGAGCCTGGCGGGCGAGCTCCTCGCCCATTCGCTGGCGCGCGGCATGCACGCTGCGCCCATACAGGTAGGTGTCGGGCCGGGCGAAGTACACGAACTCGAAAAGGCAGAGCTTGGGATCAGGCTCGGCGAAGCGGTACTCGCGCATCCCGCTCGCGTCGATCACCACCATCTCGCCGGGTTCCACCTCGCGCACGAAGTGCGCGCCGACGATGTCGAGCGCCGCCGTCTCGCTGGCCAGGATCCACCCGCCTTCCACTCGGCCGAGCACTAGCGGCCAGAAGCCGTGGCGGTCGCGCACGCCGATCAGGCGCGCGTCGTCCATGAGCACGAGTGAGAAGCCACCCGCGAGTCGCGGCAGCACCTTTTCGAGCGCGGTCTCCAGGTCGCGGCCGTCGGAGCGCGGCTGCGCGGGGTACTCCTTCGCGACGAGCTCGGCGATGAGCGCCGAGTCGGTGGTGGAATCGACGTCGACACCGGCGGGCTCGAATCCCGGGAGCATGCCCAACCCCTCGGCGAGCTCGAGCACGTTCGTGAGGTTGCCGTTGTGCCCGAGCGCGAATCCCGCATCGCCGACCGAGCGGTAGACCGGCTGCGCGTTGCGCCACGTGCTCGAGCCAGTCGTGGAGTAACGGTTGTGCGCGATGGCGAGGTGGCCCTGGAGCGGAGCGAGGCGACGCTCGTCGAACACCTGCGTGACGAGGCCCATGTCCTTGCTCACGGTGATGGACTCGCCGTCGCTCACCGCGATCCCGGCCGACTCCTGGCCCCGGTGCTGGAGTGCGTAGAGCCCGAGGTACGCGAGGTTGGCCACTGGCGCGCCCGGTGCATACACACCGAAGACGCCGCACGCGTGCCCCAGTTGGCGATCCATCGCCTGGCAAGTATCCCATGCGCGATCCGTCGGGCCGGACACGTAGCGTCGCAGGGATGGCGACGTGCCTCTGGTTGACGGGCCGTACCGGATCGGGGAAGAGCACGATCGCTCGTGCGGTCGTCGATGAGCTCGGGAGCACGGGGATGGCGGTCGTGCTGTTGGACGAGGACGTGCGCCGCTACCTGGTCGACGGCCTCGATTCCATCGCTTGGCTCGCGCGGGTCCTGACCGAAGGCGAGGTGACCGTGGTCGTCGCTTCGGACCTCCCGGCGCGCGACGACCGTGAGCACGTGCGGGAGGCGGTGGCTCGCTTCGCCGAGGTGTTCATCGACGGCGGCGCCTCGGCAACCGACGACGATCCCTACCAGGAGCCGTTCGCGCCCGAGCTCCGCGTACCCACCCACGACCGCGATGTCGCCGCGTCGGTCGCGCAGCTCCTCTCATGGATCGAAGACTCGCGGGTGCTCGCGGCCGAGCCCTGATCCTGGTGCCGATCAGGCGGCCTGATCAGGCGGCCTGATCAGCCAGCCGTGGTCACCACGCCGAGCGCGTTCGGGATCGCTTCGCGCCAGACCCGCTCGGCATCCGCCAGCGCTACGTCGATCACGCCTTCGACGACGAGCCGATTGCCACCGGCAACGCCGAGATCGGCCGCGGGGACGCCCGACTCCTCGGCCCGCCGCAGCACGTGCGGCAACGGACGGGCGTCGACCGATACGACCACTCGGTTGGCCGACTCCGAGAAGCACCACGCCGCGGGCGCAACGCTGGCTTCGGGCGTAACCGTCAAGCCGACGCCGCCGCCAAAGGCCATCTCGGCGAGGGCTACGGCGAGCCCGCCGTCGGCGCAGTCGTGCACACCGCCCACCGTGCGTTCGTTCACGAGATCGCGCACCAGGGAGTGGAGCCGGTGCGCCGCGTCGAGCTCCGCGGCCGGCGGTGTACCTCCGGTGAGCCCATGCACGATCGCGGCCCACTCGGAGCCACCGAGCTCGGCCCGTGTGTCGCCGAGCACCACGAGGTGCTCGCGCTCGACCGTGCGCGGGATCGGAGGCACGCCGTCGAGACGGTCGATCAACCCAACCACGCCGACGACGGGCGTGGGGTCGATGTCGGCACCGCGCGACTCGTTGTAGAAGCTGACGTTGCCGCCGACCACTGGGATCCCGAGCGCTTCACACGCCTCGCTGATGCCCTCGACGACTTCGTGGAACTGCCACATCACCTCGGGGTGCTCGGGATTCCCGAAGTTCAAGCAGTTCACGAGCGCGCGGGGTTCGGCGCCCGCACAGGCGACGTTGCGCGCGGCTTCGAGCACCACGAGTCGGCCACCCACGCGTGGATCGAGCCGGCAGAACCGCCCCTTCCCATCGGTGGCGAGTGCGAGCGCGCGCTCCGTTCCTTTGAGCCGCAGCACCGCCGCGTCGGCTCCCGGTCCGACCACCGTGTTGAGGAAGAGCTGATGGTCGTACTGGCGCCAGACCCACGACTTGTCGGCGATCGTCGGCGTCGCGAGCAGCGCCAGCAGCTCGTCGGAGCAGTCGGTGCCGGCCGCGAAGCTCTCGGCGAGCGCCTCCCACGGATCGGCGGCATTGAGCCGGGCTTGGTCGGCCGGCGCGTCGATGGGTCGCGTGTACACCGGACCGTTGCCCAGGCTGTCGCACGGCAGGTCGGCGATGGGCAGACGATCCGACGACACGTCGGGCGGTTCGTCGCCGCGCGGTGGCGATGGGTTGGCACCCGGCACGCCGACGGCGTCGAACAATCCGTCGTACACACGGAAGCGCCCGGTGTCGGTCACCCGTCCAGCGACCGTGGCGCGGATCTCCCAGCGCTCGCACAGGGCCAGAACCGCATCCAGGTTCGCCGGGGTGACGATCGCGAGCATCCGCTCCTGGCTCTCCGAAGTGAGGAGCTCGACTGCGTTCATGCCCGGCTCGCGGCGGGCCACGCGCGCCACGTCCACGTCCATCCCGGCGCCGCCCTTCGCCGCGGTCTCCGATGCCGCGCACGACAACCCTGCCGCGCCGAGGTCCTGCACACCGGTCGCGAGCCCGGCGTCGAGGAGCGCGAGGCACGCCTCGATGAGTCGCTTCTCCTCGAACGGGTCGCCCACCTGCACCGAGGGTCGCTTCGCTTCCGATCCCTCTTCGAAGCCAGCCGACGCGAGCACGCTCGCGCCGCCGATGCCGTCGCGGCCGGTCGCCGAGCCGAGCAGCACGGCGAGGTTTCCCTCGCCTTCAGCAACGGCGAGCACGAGCCGCTCCTTCGGGAGCAGTCCGAGGCAGAGCACGTTCACGAGCGGGTTCTCTCGGTAGCAGTCGTCGAACACGACTTCGCCGCCCACCGTGGGCACGCCCACCGCGTTGCCGTAGCCGCTGATGCCGGAGACCACGCCCTCGAAGAGGTACCGCGTACGCGCATCATCGAGCGGACCAAACCGCAGCGGGTCCATGAGCGCGATCGGGCGCGCTCCCATCGAGAAGATGTCGCGGATGATGCCGCCCACCCCCGTCGCCGCGCCCTGATACGGCTCCACGGCCGACGGGTGGTTGTGACTCTCGATGCGGATCGCGACGGCCAGCCCATCGCCGACATCGATGACGCCTGCACCCTCGCCAGGACCCACGAGCACCCACGGCGCCTCGGTGGGAAACCGCCGGAGGTGCACGGTCGACGACTTGTACGAGCAGTGCTCCGACCACATCCCCGCGTACATCGCCAGCTCGAGCTCGGTCGGCGATCGACCGAGAAGCTCTTCGATGTCGCCGAGCTCGTCGTCGGTGAGCCCGAGCTGGCGGTGCATGGGCTCCGTGGACACATCGTGAGACTAGTGACGCCTCGATTTCATCAAATGCAACGTGGCACAATTGGGTAAGGAACAGTTCTCGAATTCGTCTCAAGAGGAATGCTCACATGCCCCCCAAATCATTGACCCCGGAGCACAAGCACGCCATGGCCGCCGGCCGTAAGGAAGGCCAGGCGGTGAAGGCCTACCTCGACGCGATCGAGCAGCACCGCCCGCGGCGTGGGCGCCGGCGCACGCCCGACTCGATCCAGAAGCGGCTCGTGGCCATCGACGCGCAGATCGACGGCGCGTCGTCGCTCCAGCGCTTGCAGCTCACCCAAGAGCGCCGCGACCTCCAGACCGAGCTCGCCGGGATGCAGGGAGGCACGACGGCCGACATCTCGGCCCTCGAGGCCGGCTTCGTGCAGGTGGCCAAGGCGTACGCCGCCCGCAAGGGCATTGCCTACGCCACGTGGCGCGACCTCGGTGTGTCATCCGAGGTGCTCAAGCAGGCGGGCATCACGCGCGGCGCCTGACCCTCGTCAGGCGGCGGCCGAACGGGTGGTCGCCGCCGCGAGCAGCGACCGGAGCAGCCCCACGCCATCGGCGGAACCGAGCACGGCGTCGCTGGCTCGTTCGGGGTGGGGCATGAGCCCCACGACGTTGCCGCCTTCGTTGCAGATGCTGGCGATGTCGTCGAGCGCGCCGTTCGGGTTGCTCACGTAGCGGAGCACGACGCGATCGTCGGCCCGGAGACGCTCGAGCGTGGCCGCATCACACGTGTAGTTGCCCTCGAAGTGGTTGATCGGCAGACGAAGGATCGCACCGAGGTCCACGCCCGCCGTAAGCACCGAGTGCGTGGAGTCGACCCGACACTCGACCGTCTCGCAGAGGAACTTCAAGCCCGCGTTCTTCTGGAGCGCGCCGGGGAGCAAACCCGCCTCCGTGAGGACCTGGAAGCCGTTGCAGACGCCCACCACTGGGCCGCCGGCCGCCGCGTGCTCGGACACGGCTGCCATCACCGGGGAGAAGCGGGCCAGTGCGCCGGTGCGCAGGTAGTCGCCGTGCGCGAAGCCGCCAGGCACCACCACCGCGTCGGCCCCGCCGAGGCTCCTCTCGGTATGGAACACAAGCTCGGCTTCGCCGCCGAGCTGCTCGAGTGCGTGCGCCACGTCGAGCTCGCAGTTCGTGCCTGGGAACACGATGACGGCGACGCGTGCGCTCACTTGGTGGCGAGCTCGCTGATCTCGATCTCGTACGCCTCGATCACTGGGTTCGCGAGGAGGCGCTCGCACATCTCCGCGACCTGCGCACGAGCCGCAGCCGTGTCGGGCGCGTCGAGGACGAGTCGGATCAGCTTGCCGATATGCACCGCGGACACGTTCGTGTACCCGAGTGCCGGCAGCGCACGTTCGACCGTCGCGCCTTGGGGATCGGCGATCCCGGGGAGATGCTTCACCTCGATGCGGGCTTCGAACTGCACGTCACCGATCGTACGCGGTGCCACCTACCCGTCGGCGCCGTACCACTCGTCGAAGCTCTCACGCGTGAGCATCTCGTACGCCTCCACATAGCGGGCTCGGGTGCCGGCGATCACTTCGGCCGGCAGCGGCGGAGCCGGCGGCTTCTGGTCCCAGCCGAGCGCCAAGTAGTGGTCCCGCACGTACTGCTTGTCGAACGACGGCGGCGACGTGCCGACCTCGTACTCCTCGGCCGACCAATAGCGCGATGAGTCACACGTCATGAGCTCGTCGATCACCAGAAGCTCGTCGTCGACCATGCCGAACTCGAGCTTGGTGTCGGCGAGGATCAACCCGGAGTCGGTGGCGTGCTCGGCGCCGACGCCAAAGATCGCCAACGTCGCCTCACGCACCTTCTCGAACCGCTCAGCACCCACAAGCTCCGCGGCCTGCACGTCGGTGAGCGGCTCGTCGTGGCCGGCCTCGGCTTTCGTCGTCGACGTGAAGATCGGCGCGTCGAGACGCTCGGCTTGGCGCATCCCAGGCCGTAGGGGCACGCCGTTCACGGCCCCGGTGGACTCGTACTCGGACCACGCCGACCCGAAGAGGTAGCCGCGCGCGATGCACTCCAAGCGGATCGGCCGCGCCGCGCGCACGAGCATGGAGCGCCCGGAAACGTCGGGCCCGGCGGTCTCGGGAAAGTCGGTGGGATCCGACGACACCACATGGTTGGGCCACACATCAGCAGTGCGCTCGAACCAGAACGTGGACAGCGCGGTGAGCGCGCGGCCCTTGTCGGGCACCTCGTCGGGGAGCACTACGTCGAACACCGAGATGCGATCCGAGGCCACCACGAGCATGCGGTCGTGGTCCACCTCGTAGAGGTCGCGGACCTTGCCGGTGTAACGGTGAGGGAGCGCGAGCCGCGTCACGGTGCCGCGGACGGCTGGTCGAGCGCGTCCACCGACTTTCCCGCGTTCGCCAGCGCGTGCTCCAGATCGAAGCACGCGGCCAGCCGACCTTCGTCGAGCACCGCCGTCACCTCCGGGTCCTCCCGCAGCACATCGAGGAACGGACGACGCTCCTCCCACGTGCGCATCGCGTTGCGCTGCGCAAGGCGGTACGCGTCGTCGCGGGTCATCCCCGATTCGACGAGGGCGAGCAATACCGGCTGGCTGAACACAAGACCGTGCGACGCGTCGAGGTTCTCGAGCATGCGGTCTTGGTTCACGACCATCCCCTCGACGATCGCGCGGAAGCGCACCGCGAGGTAATAGGCGAGCATCAGCGAATCCGGGAAGACGATCCGCTCGACCGAGGAGTGCGAGATGTCGCGTTCGTGCCACAGCGCCACGTTCTCGAGCCCGGGAACCACGTTGGCGCGCAGCACGCGAGCCAACCCGCAGAGCTGCTCGCACTTCACGGGGTTGCGCTTGTGCGGCATCGCGCTCGAGCCCTTCTGCTCGCCCGAACGGAACGGCTCCTCTGCCTCACCCACCTCGGTGCGTTGGAGATGCCGGATCTCCAACGCGAACGTCTCGACCGCCGCGCCGAGTGAGGCGCAGGCGTACAGCAGCTCGGCGTGTCGATCGCGTGTGAGCACCTGCGTGGCGGGGACGGGTTGCAGACCGAGGTGCTCGCACACGTACGCCTCGACCTCAGGCGCCACGTTGGAATAGGTGCCCACCGCGCCCGACAGCTTGCCGACCGCAATTCCCTCCCGTGCTCGCGCAAGTCGGATGCGGTCGCGGCGAACTTGGAGCGCCCACAGCGCGAGCTTCGCCCCGAACGTGGTGGGCTCGGCGTGGATGCCATGGGTCCGGCCCACCATCGGCGTACCCCGGTGCTCGCGGGCACGAGTGGCGATCGCGGCTTCGAGCGCATCGACGGCAACGAGGAGCAGGTCGCAGGCCCGCACCAGACTCACCGAAAGCGCGGTGTCCACGACGTCGCTCGACGTGAGGCCATGGTGCACCCACGCACCTTCGGGAAGACCCACGCGCTCCTGGACCACATCTACGAATGCGGCCACGTCGTGATCGGTGACCCGCTCACGAGCCTCGATCGCGGCGACGTCGAAGCCGGCTCGCGCCCGGATCGCAGCCGCCGCCTCGGGCGGCACCACGCCCAGCTTCGCCTGGGCTTCGGCCGCGAGGATCTCGACCTCGAGCCAGGTGGCGTATCGAGCCTCGTCGGCGAAGAGCTCCGCCATCGGAGATAGGGCGTAACGGGCGATCAAGGGCCGGTCCCTCCGTGCCGACACTGTAGGGGCGACGGGGTCGGCCGAGGCGAGCCGTCGTGGGCCACTGCGCCCGAACGAGTCGCACGGGAGGCATGAGGGTGCAAGCGCACGAAGCGGGCGCGGCCAACGGGAACGACGATCGTCCGTTCCTCGGCGCCTGTGCGAAGCACTTCGCCGCTCGTGCCGTCGGGAAGTGCGACGACTGCGGCGAGCTCTGGTGCTCGCAATGCCTCGTTCCGACGAGTCGGAAGAAGCAACCCACCCGCTGCATCCCGTGCGCCCTTGTCGCCGCCGGTGTGCGCGCGCCCGGCCCGCGGCGGGCGACCGTGACCAGCATGAACCGACACCAGAAGCGCCCCACCAACTTGTTCTAACGGCTTCATGCTGACACCCGCGCGGCTTCGGACGCGATGTCGCGTCGCATCTGCTTCCCCGGCCACTCAATGAGATCGGTTGCTGCATACGCGCGGTCGCGCGCCTCGGCCAGCGTCGGTGCCGACGCGGTCACGTCGAGCACCCGACCCCCGGCGGTCACGAGTCTGCCGTCGCCATCACGAGCAGTTCCGGCATGGAACAGCACCACTCCCGGCACGGCTGACGCGGCGTCGACGCCCTCGATCACATCGCCGGTTCGCGGCGACGCCGGATAACCCTCGCTGGCCAGCACCACTGTCACCCATGCATCGGACGTGCACCGGACGTCGGGAAGCGGGTCGCCGCTCGCCGAGGCCAAGCACATCTCGCCGAGATCTGCCGCAAGCCGAGGGACGACCACCTGGCACTCGGGATCGCCGAAGCGCACGTTGTACTCAACGAGCTTCGGCCCTTCGCTGGTGAGCATCAGCCCGGCATAGAGGATCCCGCGGTACTCGATGCCCCGCGCCGCCAACTCGCGGAGCGTGGGACCAACGGCGTCGGTCATCACCTGCTCGACCACGTCATCCCCGGCCGCCGGTACCGGTGAGTACGCGCCCATGCCGCCGGTGTTGGGACCCGCGTCGCCATCGCCGATGCGCTTGAAGTCCTGCGCCGGCGCGAGCGGTGCCGCGCCATCCACGTCTCCGTTGCACACCACGAGCAGCGACAGCTCGGGTCCGCGCATGCCCTCCTCGATGACCAACGTTCGACCGGCGTCGCCGAAGGCGTCGCCCGACAAGTAGGCGCGCACGGCGTCGCGGGCTTCCCTGATCGACTCCGTGACCACCACGCCCTTGCCGCCGGCGAGCCCATCGGTCTTCACCACGTAGAGACCAGGGAGTGACTCCAGGAACTCGAGTGCGGCGGGCTCGTCGGCCGCGTTGAAGGTTGCGTGGCGCGCTGTCGGCACACCTGCCGCGGCGACGAGCTCCTTCATCCACGCTTTCGAGCCCTCGAGCTGCGCCGCGGCCGCGGTCGGACCAAACGCACGTCGGCCGCGCGCCTGGACGGCATCGACCACGCCGCGCACGAGGCTCTCCTCTGAGCCACCCACGACCAGGTCGGCATCCACGTCATCAGCGAGCTGTGCCACTGCCGCGGGGTCCTTCGGGTCGATGGGGATGCACCGGCCGACCAATTCCATGCCCGGGTTGCCCGGGGCGGCGACGACCTCGTCTACCGAAGCATTGCGCGCCAATGTCCAACACAGCGCGTGCTCCCGCCCGCCGCTGCCCACGACGAGGACTCTCACCTTCACTCGCTCGCTCTCTGCGGGCCGGGATACCCGTCCCGCGGACGTTCGCTCGCTGGCGAGCGCCCTTCGGGCACCGCTCTTAGCAATTTCATCAAGCTGCGCTTGGGAGAACGACCGTCTGCTCTCGTCCGGGACCGACCGAGACGAAAGTGACCGGGACGCCCGCGAGCTTCTCGACGAAGCGCACGTAGTCACGCGCCGCGGCAGGGAGGTCCTCGAGCTGCGCGGCCTCGGTGATCTCGCTCTTCCAACCGGGCAACGACTCGTACACCGGCCGAACCTTGTGCAGCACCGACTGGTGATACGGCACGTGGTCATAGCGCGTGCCGTCCTCACCTTCGTAGGCCACACACACCTTGAGCTCTTCGAGCGGCGCCATCACGTCGAGCTTGGTGATCGCGATCTCGCTACAGCTGTTGAGTCGCACCGCATGCCGGAGCATCACGCCGTCGAGCCACCCGGGGCGGCGTCGGCGTCCGGTGTTCGTGCCGAACTCACGACCGCGGTCCACGAGCAGCTCGCCAACTGCATCGCCGTCAAGGAGCTCGGTGGGGAACGGGCCGGCCCCGACTCTGGTTGTGTACGCCTTCGACACGCCGATCACGCGATCGATGGCGCGCGGACCAACGCCCGCGCCGGTGCACACTCCACCCGCGACCGGGTTCGACGACGTCACGAACGGATACGTGCCGTGATCGAGATCGAGGTACGTGGCCTGCGCGCCTTCGAAGAGCACTTGCTGCCCGGCATCGAGCGCCTCGTGCACCATGTGCACGGTGTCGGCGATCATCGGCTCGAGCCGAGGAACCATCGCGAGGTACTGCTTGGCGATCTCGTCACCGTCGAGCGGGAGGCGGTTGTACACCTTGGCCAGCACGCCGTTCTTCTCGCGAAGGGCGAGGTCGAGCTTCTCCCGGAAGATCTTCGGGTCGAGCAGGTCCTGCACGCGCAACCCGACGCGCAACGCCTTGTCCGCGTACGCAGGGCCGATGCCGCGCTTCGTGGTGCCGAGCTTGTTCTTCCCGAGGTAGCGCTCGGTGACGCGGTCGAGCTCTTGGTGGTACGGCATGATCAGATGCGCGTTCCCCGACACGACAAGGCGGCCGGTATCGACGCCCTTGCCCTCGAGCATGTCGAGCTCGGTGATCAGCACCGCCGGGTCGACCACCACGCCGTTGCCGATGATCGGCGTGACGAACGGGTACAGCACGCCGCTCGGAACGAGCTGGAGCGCGAACACCTCCCCTTCGACGACGATCGTGTGGCCGGCGTTGTGTCCGCCCTGATAGCGGACAACGAGCGTCGACTCCTTGGCGAGGTAGTCGGTGAAGCGCCCCTTGCCCTCGTCGCCCCATTGGGTTCCGACGATCACCGTGCCGGGCACTTGGGCCTCCGGCCGGTGGCGATGTACGCGACAGCAGTCACGTAAAAGGCATCGTAGTCGGACGATGCCCGGAGGCGTTCGAGTTTCAGGATCTCGTACGAGCGCGACGGATCGCGACCGTGAGGTACACGGCCCGTACGGCCAGCGACTCGCGCAGCTCGTCCCGCAGGTCCTGGAGGAACTCCTCTTGATAGGTGTCGTCAGAGAGCAAGGAAACGGTGAACTGGAGCGCCGTGAACCCCGCAAGGAAGCCTGCCGCCTCCAGCAGCTCTGACGTCAGCGAGAGGTCCGCACCGAAGAGGCTGAACGACAGCAGGACATCGGGCGGTTCACCGATCCAGACGCGTGCCAGCTCGGTCGGCACCGTGAGCACGCCGAGCACGACGAGGAAGCCGAACATCGCCGCGCCGACCGTGAGCACCAGGATGCCTTCGCTCGCCATGACCACGAGGCCGACGTTGAGCCACTCCTTCTTCGAGAGGCGCGGCGGTGCGGGCGGTCGCGCGGGGAACCCGCGACACAAGGGCGCGGCCGGGGTCGATCCGACGCGGGCACGTATCGCCGGCCACGACTCGCCGTCGGAGAGCTCCCCCACCTGACGCGGGACACGGATCGCCGCGAATCCCGTCGCGAGCACGAGGAAGAACGCGATCGCCACGCCGACGAGCGCGGTGGGGAGCTCGTGCGCGATCTGGAACGGCTCGACCGTGTAGAAGACGACGATCACGACGAGCAGCAACAACGGCAGCGCGCGCATCAGCACCACCGAAACCGAGAGGATCTGACGCGCGCCGTTCACGACTGCCCACCGCGTCATGGGCACGAGGCCATAGCTCGTCGTGAGGTAGATCAGGAGCAGCAACAGAAGATTGGCGCCGCCGGTCACGAGTCCCGAGCGCCATTGACCGTCGGTCACGATCGGCACGAGCGCCGGCAGCACGACGAACAACGCGACCTCTACCGGCCCGATGTCCTCGGGGCGCGCGAAGAGCGGACGGTTTCGCAGTCGATTCGAGATTGCCCACACCGCGATGACCGCCGCGAACGCGCCGATGCTCGCCAACACGCTCACCCAGACCGGGAAGTCTGCACTCGGTGCATTCCCGACCACTTCGCCGAGCGCTACGAGCGTCAAGAGTGGTGCCGCTCGTGTCCAGACATCCTGCGACGCGCTATATCGGAAGATGAAGTGGGGAAGGCCGCGTGCCGTGAACCAGTGCTCGGTCGCGGTGATCGCGTCGGCCTCAGATGGAGCCGCCATGCGCGGAGGTTACGCTCGCCTACGTGTGGCGAGGTGGAACGCTCCTCGCGGTCGCGCTGACGCTGGCGCTCTCACCGGCAGTCGCGGCGGCCGGGCAGACATCGGCACAACCCGACCTCAAGATGATCGGGCGGGGACCGACGATTCTCGTCGGCGAAGATATCTACAACGCCGACGGGGTCGGCCAGCAACGCAGCCTGATCGCTCAGCGACACGTGACGCTCGACGTCGTCCTCGAGAACGAAGGGTCCCGAGCCGCGTCATTCGTCATCCAGGGATCGTCCGGCTCAGCGGGCTTCTCCGTGTCGTACCAGCGGGTGGGCCACTCCGGGGTGCGCGACCTGACGGCCGAGGTGGTGGGTCAGGGCCTCACGTGGACCCTGCGTCCGCAGGCCGAACGCGCCCTCGTCGTCTTCATCGACGCCGACACCGACGCGCCGCTCGGCGTCGTGCAGTCCCTCCTCGTCACGGCGACCTCGACGACCGACCCGGCATCGAGCGATGCCGTGCGCGCGACGGTCACGAACGTGTCGATACCGGTCGGCAAATGACCCCAGGAAGGGCTCGACCGGCTGGCGCGTAGATTCTCGGCCGTGACGGAACCGGTCCCGAACATGAGGAGCGCGCGGCGCGCCATGCGCCGGCGCCGACTGCGAGCGCAAGGCGCGGCGGGAGCAGTGCTGCTCGTGGTCGTCGGACTGACCGTGGGGCTCGTGGTCGGCACCAGCGGCGGGAGCTCGGAGGAGCGGCCCCACCTCGAAGCCGCGCCGGCGTCGACCACCACGAGCACGACCAGCCCGCTCCCGCCCGCTCCGGCCGTCATTGCCGCGACGGCCGTCGAACAGCTCCAGGCGTTCGCCGCGCCCGACGAGACCGCCGAAGTCGTCGCCACGCTCTCCGCGCTCACGGAGTACGGGCTCCCTCGCACGTTGCTCGTCGTGGCGCAGCAGCCCGGCTGGCTCGAGGCACTCCTCCCGATCCGGCCCAACGGCGCGACCGGCTTCATCCGCGACACCGACGTCACGCTGACGTCCACGACCATGGCGGTCGACATCAGCCTGAGTCGCCACGAGCTGGTGCTCGCCGACGCCGGCCAACCGATCCTCACCACCAACATCGTGATCGGCAAGCAGGCGACGCCGACGCCGCTCGGCACCTTCTACGTGACCGATCCCGTCGACCTCCAGACGAAGCCGCAAGGCTTCTACGGCGCGTACGCGCTCGGCCTCTCCGGGTACTCCGAGGTCCTGAAGTCCTTCCGAGGTGGCCCGGGGCAGATCGCGGTGCACGGCACACCGAACCCGGACGAGATCGGCCAGGACATCTCCAACGGCTGCGTGCGCGTGACGAACGAGGTGATCGTGCAGCTCGCGAGCCTCGTCCCGCTCGGTACTCCTGTCCGGATCAGCGCGTGACCCGCCCGGCGAAGCACGACGGTTTGGGTAGCCTGCGAACCAGATCGGCGGGATGCACGGGCGAGGGCAAGGGGCGACGGTGAGTTGGCGACGCGTCACTGTGGGCACCGTCGTGAGCGCGCTCGCGCTCGGCGGGCTGCTCCTCACTCCGGCGCACGCGGAGGTCCGCTGGCCGCCGACACCCTCCACCATCGTGGGCTCCGGGCCCGACGCCGTCGCTCCGCAGGTTGCCAGTCTCGGTGGGGACGACGCGGTCGCGGTCTGGGAGGAGTGCACCTGCACCGGCATCAAGGCCGCGGTCTGGGACGGCACCGCCTGGTCAGCCTCGCTCGTCATCTCGGATCCCACGCAGCTCTCGGTGGAGCCAAAGGTCACCGGCACCGCGCCCGGTGAGGCGATCGCCGTCTGGGCCTCCGACGACACGTTCGGCAACGTCACCATCCAGGCTTCGCAGTACAGCGGCGGAACCTGGTCGCTCCCGGTCGTGATCTCCAACCCCACCGCCCTCGAGGTCTCGGAGCCCCACGTGGCGGGGCGCAGCGACGGCAGCGCGGTCGCGGTCTGGGTCAGCACGTTCTCCGGTCCGATCTTCCAGATCGACGCCGCCACCTTCGATGCCGGCGCGTGGACCCTGGCGGCGACGCCCCTCTCCGACCCCGCGGGCTTCCCCGGCCACCCGAGGGTGGCGACCACGGGGGCGGCGACCGCCGTGGCGGTGTGGACGCAGGACTGCTTGTGCGGCGCCGTCATCGAGGCATCCACGCTGAACGGCGTGACGTGGTCCGTGACGCCCGACGTCCTCTCGAATCTCGGCGACGACAGCTCGTTGGCGGACGTGGCTGCCACGAGCGACGGCGGCGCGGTCGCCACGTGGGTCTCGGACACGTTCGCAGGCGACACCCTCGTCCAGGCCTCTCGCTTCGACGGGGCGCTCTGGACGGCGACCGCCGACGTGTCGAGCACGAGCGAGACCATCTTCTTCATCCCCGTTCCCGGCTTCGAGCCACAGGCGATCACGAGCGCCGCAGTCGGGCAGGCGACGGTCGCGTGGATCGGCTTCGACTTCGGCACCAACGAGGTCATCGCGCACGCCGCGGTGTTCGCGAACGGCGCGTGGGCACCTCCGGCAAACCTCGCCACCGCGCCGGCTTTGACCACCTTTGCGTTCCCCGACATCACGACCGTTGATCCGGGTGTCGCGCTCGTCGTCTGGGCGGCCTCGGACGGGGTGAGCTTCAGCATCCAAGCCGCGACGTACGACGGGACCAGCTCGACTCCCGCCGTCAACGTGGCGCCCACGAGCATCTACGTCGAGTCGCCGCAGGTGGCCGGCACCGGCGCGGGCACGGCGGTCACCGTGTGGATCGACGGCGCCGGCGTGGACTTCATCGTGCAGGGCGCGCGAGGCGCACCGGCATCGAGGACCGTCTCGGTGACCGGCGGCAACGTGACGATCTACACGTCGGCCGGCGGATTGGTCCGCGTCTCGGGTTCTACGGTCCCGACCACACCGACGCCGCCACCGGGCGTGCAGTTCCCCTATGGCGTCTTCGACTTCACGGTCGTGAACCTCGTGCCGGGGGCGAGCACGACGATCACGATCACGCTCCCCGCGCCGGTCACGCAGTACTGGAAGCTCCACGGCAACGCCTGGTACCAGCTCACCGGCGTGACGTTCAGCGGCAACGATGTGATCTTCACGCTGGTCGACGGCGGGCCCGACGACGCCGATGGTGCCGCCAACGGCACGATCGTCGACCCCGGCGGGCCGGCAATCGCGGCGCTAGCCGCAGTCGGCGTGATCCCTCGCTTCACCGGCTGACCGCCCCCCAATCAGGAGGGTGGGTCAGCTCGCGGCGACCGCCTGCTTGCGGCTGAACGTGAGCTGGCCGTCGCTGGCCGCGTCCACCACCACGATGTCGCCGTCGTTGTACTCGCCCTTGAGGAGACCGAGAGCGACCGTGTCGGCGATCTCCTTCTGGATCACCCGCTTCAGTGGGCGCGCGCCGTAGTCGGGGTCGTATCCCACCTTGGCGATGTGATCGAGCGCCGCGTCGGTGAGCTCGAGGCCAAGGTTGCGCTCGGCCAAGCGCGCCCG
>JANOHN010000240.1:0-4160 GCA_031406505.1 Acidimicrobiia bacterium
TGGCTGAGGTGGAGCGTCCGGCGACCCCTCTGTCCGCGAAAATCGGTGGGATCGCCGTGCTGGCGCTGTTGGCTTGGCTCCTCTTCGGGTCCGCGCTCAGCGTCGTGCGCGCGGCGATCGCACTCGTCGGCTACATCGTGGTCGGTTTCGTCGCGTTCATGATCGGCAAGATGGTCGGCCGCAAATCACGCAGCTAGCGACGCGGACGCGGCCCGTAGCGAAGCGGAGGGCGCTCGCCAGGGAGTGAGCGCCCGCGGCGCAGGTATCCTGCGCCGCAGCGAACGACCGCATGAGGCAGCGAGTGCGCCCCTAGAGGAGACAGTCGGGGCCGAAGAGGACGCGCAGCTCGGCGAAGAGGCCCGCGCTCGGCTCCACCCGGTACTCGTCGGCGAGACGCATCACTGTGGTGCGTTGGGCACCTTCGAGGTGCACGAACGCCGCGCTGTCGCCCGGGTGCTCGACGAGGATGTCCTTGAGGCGTTGCACCCGCTCATCGGTGAACGACGAGACCCGGGTCCGCAACCGGACCGGCTCGGTCTCGTAGTCGAGCGTGATCTCGGGCCGGGTGATCTCCATCGCGATGATCTTGGGCTGCTCGTCGCGTAGATCGTTGCGCCCCTTCACACAGATGATGGCGTCGTCCTCGAGCAGGTGACCGAAGTTGGTCATCGTGCGCGGGAACACCATGACCTCGAGCGCGGCCCCGAGATCCTCGAGGACGAACGTGGCCATGAGATCACCCTTGCGGGTGTACTTACGCGACAGCGTGGTGACGATGCCGCCGATCACGCGCATCTCGCCGTCGCGAAGCTCTTTGAACTCCGAGAGCGAGCACTCGATGTGCCGCTTCAAGCGACCCTGCGCACCGAGCAGCGGGTGCTCGCTCACGTAGAGCCCGAGCATCTCCTTCTCGAAACCCAACCGCTGCGACTTCGGGTACTCGGTGGCGGGGATCTCGAGCGCGTGATCGAAGCCCAACTCGGCCGCGTCGGCGCCGGCGTCGGCGAAGAGATTCATGATCCCCGCGTCGCGCTCACGTCGACGGGCCAGCGTGCGGTCGATGATCTGCTCGTGCACGTCGACGAGGCCCTTGCGAGCGTGGCCGAGCGAGTCGAAGGCGCCGGCTTTCGCCAAGGACTCGATCGTGCGCTTGTTCAGCGCGCTGGCGTCGACGCGCTCGCAGAAGTCGTGGAAGTCGACGAACGGGCCACCGCCGGCTCGGGCGGCGCTGATCAACGCGACCACACCTTCCCCGACGTTGCGCACCGCGGAGAGTCCGTACCGGATGGCCCGGCTGTCGTCGGCGCTGATGCGAACCGTGAAGTCCTGCTCGGATTCGTTCACGTCGGGCACGAGCACCGCGATGTCCATCTGGCGGCACTCGTTGAGGAAGATTGCGGTCTGGTCCTTGTTCGACTTCACGCTCGTGAGCAGCGCGGCGAGGTACTCAACCGGGTGATTCGCCTTGAGGAAGGCGGTTTGGTACGCGACGTAGCCGTAGCCGACCGAGTGTGACTTGTTGAACGAGTAGTCGGCGAACGGCTCGATCGTGTCGAAGATCTGCTCGCCGAACGCGCGATCGTGGCCTTGAGCCGCGCAGCCATCGACGAACTTGGATCGCTCCTTCGCGATCAGCTCGCGGTCCTTCTTCCCCGTGGCCTTGCGCAGGTTGTCGGCCTCTTCGAGCGAGTAGCCCGCGAGCCGCTGCGCGACTCGCATGAGCTGCTCTTGATAGATGATCAGCCCGTACGTGGGCTCGAGGATGTCGATGAGATCGCGGTGCGGATAGTCGACGGGCTTGCGGCTGTTCTTCCGGTCGGCGTACTCGTTGTGCCAGTTCTGAGCCATCGGGCCGGGTCGGTACAGCGCGGTGAGCGCGGCGATGTCCTCGAACGACGTGGGCGCGAGCGAGCGGAGCAGCGCACGGACCGGGCCACCTTCGAGCTGGAACACGCCGATGGTTTCGCCGCGCTGGAGCATCTCGAACGTCTTGGGATCGTCGAGCGGGACAGCATCGATCGTCGGTCGGCGACCCTCGGTGGCTTCGACCAGATCGAGTGTGATCTCGATCACGTCGAGGTTCCGCAGACCGAGGAAGTCCATCTTGAGGAGCCCGAGGTCCTCGACGCCGTGCATCTCGTACTGCGTGACGATCGGGCCTTCTGCCACGTCGCCTTGCGGTGTGCGGCCACGCTGGATCGGGAGGTACTCGATGAGCGGCTCGCGTGTGATCACGACGGCCGCCGCGTGTATGCCGTCTTGGCGCCGCAGCCCTTCGAGTCCGGTCGCCACGTCGATCACGCGGCGGGCATCGGGATCGGCCGCGTACAGCTCGCGCAGCTCGCTCGCCATCTTGAAGCCGTCCTCCTGCCCGGGTACGAGCTCCAAGCATGCGTTCAGCGGCGTGTCGCGACCCATGATGAGCGGCGGCATGAGCTTTGCGATCTTGTCGCCCACGCCGTAGGGGTAGCCGAGCACCCGTGATGCGTCGCGCACCGCGGCCCTGGCCTTGATCGTGGAGAACGTGACGATCTGCGCCACGTGATCTTCTCCATAGCGCTGCGCGGCGTAGCGGATCATCTCGCCGCGGTAGCGGGAGTCGAAGTCCATGTCGATGTCGGGCATCTGCTTACGGCCTGGATTCAAGAAGCGCTCGAAGAGCAGGTCGTAGCGGATCGGGTCGATGTCGACGATGCGCAACGAGTACGCCACGCACGAGCCGGCCGCGCTCCCACGTCCGGGACCGACCCGGATGCCGCGTTCGCGGGCGTAGCGCACGAGATCCCACACCACGAGGAAGTAGGCCGAGAACCCCATCGTCTTGATGACGCCTAGCTCGAACTCGATGCGCTCGGAGACGTGCGCCGGCAACGACTCGCCGTAGCGCTCACGCGCTCCTGTCAACGTGAGCTCACGGAGGTACGAGTCCTCGTCGTGACCCACTGGCGTGGGGAAGGTCGGGAGCACTGCGTTCCCGAACTCGATCTCAACGTTCGCCCGTTCGGCGATCCAGAGCGTGTTGTCACACGCCTCTTCGTGATCGGAGAAGAGCGCGCGCATCTCGTTCGCCGACTTCAGATAGAACTCTTGGGCCTCGAACTTGAACCGGTTGGGGTCGTCGAGCGTGGTGCCGGTCTGGACGCAGAGCAGCGCTGCATGCGCTTCGGCGTCGTGGCGATGCGTGTAGTGGCTGTCGTTGGTGGCGAGCAGCGGTGCATCGATGGCCCGGGCGATGTCGAGCAGTCGACCGTTCACCCGGTGCTGATCGGCCAGGCCGTGGTCCTGGAGCTCGATGAAGAAGTTGTCGCGCCCGAGTACGTCTTGGAATCGGGCCGCGAGCTCCTTCGCGCCGGCGTCGTCGTCGGCGAGCAGCCGCTGACACACGGCGCTGCCGAGGCAGCCGCTGGTGCCGATCAGACCTTCGCCGTGCTGCTCGAGGAGCTCGAAGTCGACGCGGGGCTTGTAGTGGAAGCCCTCGAGGTAGGCGCCCGACGAGACCTTGATGAGGTTGCGGTACCCGGCGTCGTTCTCGGCCAGCAGCGTGAGGTGGAAGATGTCGGCGTCGGCTCGCCGCGGCTTGTCGCGGCGGTCGCCGGTGGTGAAGTAGGCCTCCTCCCCCACGATGCACTTGATGCCGGCCTCGCGAGCGGCTTTGTACATGTCGAGGACGCCGTACATGTTGCCGTGGTCGGTGATCCCGACCGCCGGCATGCCGTCGGCGGCTGCGCTGGCCACCACCTCGCTGATGCGGGAGGCGCCGTCGAGCATCGAGTACTCAGTGTGCAGGTGAAGGTGGACAAATGACCTGCTCACCACCGCACCGCCGCTCGCAATCCTCGGCCGTCCACAGGTTCACCCACAGGGCCTGTGGAGAACTACACGCGTGTAAGTCTCAACCTACGCGCTGGTGCCGTCGCATGCAAGGGATCCGTGGTCATCCCGTCGCACGGCGAGTCCCCCGGCCGGCCAGGACCGGCACGAGCATCTCGGAGGCTGTGATCGAGCCGTGGGCGCTGCGCAACCGGCGCTCGAACTCCAGGGCCGGGTCCACGAACGCGACGTCGTCGCGCGCCGCGAGCACGACATCGCCGACCCGAGCGCGGATCTGCGCGGACGCTCCCGATCCGAGCCATCCGTCATCGAAGAGCTCGTCGCGCCCG
>JANOHN010000250.1:0-11582 GCA_031406505.1 Acidimicrobiia bacterium
CTCGGCCGGCTCCGCAGTCATCGTGTGGTCGATGGGCGTGACGCAGCACGAGCACGGCATCGACAACGTCGAGGCAATCATCAACCTCGCGCTCGCGCGGGGCAACGTTGGCCGAACCGGGGCCGGGCTCATGCCGATCCGCGGTCACTCGGGTGTGCAGGGTGGCGCCGAGATGGGTGCCTACGCGACTGCCTTCCCCGGTGGCGTACCGATCGACGCGACGAATGCGGCGACGCTCTCCGCTCAGTACGGATTCACCGTGCCGTCGGAGCCAGGCCTGTCGGCCGAGGCCATGCTCGAGTCGGCCGAGCGCGGCGAGCTCGATGTGTTGTGGTCGAGTGGCGGCAACTTCCTCGAGGTGCTCCCGGATCCGGGGCGGATCGAGTTCGCGCTCGGACGCGTGCCGTTGCGCGTCCATCAAGACATTGTCATGTCGAGCCAGATGCTCGTCGACGGCGACGTCGTGCTCTTGCTCCCGGCGGCGACGCGCTACGAGCAGCGTGGGGGTGGCACGGAGACCACCACCGAACGGAGGATCGCCTTCAGCCCGGAAGTAGCGGGTCCGCGACCCGGCGAAGTCCGCGCCGAGTGGGAGATCTTCGCCGAAGTGGCCCAACGCACCCATCCGGAGCGGGCCCACCTCGTGACGTTCGACTCAGCCGACGGGGTGCGCGCCGAGATTGCTCGGATCGTGCCGTCGTATGTGGGCGTGGAGCTGCTGCGGAAAACGGGGGACGCGGTGCAGTGGGGTGGTCCCACGCTCTGCGAAGGCGGTCAGTTCCCGACGCCCGACGGTCGCGCCCGATTCACCGCGGTCGCGCCACCGGATCATGCCGTCGGGCCTGGCCAGCTCCGGCTCTCTACCCGTCGCGGCAAGCAGTTCAACACGATGGTGCTGGCCGAGCACGATTCGCTCACCGGCGTCGACCGCGACGCGGTGCTGCTCGCCACCACCGACGCGCAGCGCATCGGCGTTCGCCACGGCGAAGCCGTCGTCGTGCGATCGGTGCACGGTGAGCTGCGCGGCCGGGCCCATCTCTCGCCGATAGCGCCCGGCAACGTGCAGGTGCTGTTCCCCGAGGGGAACGTGCTCCTCGGGCTCGGTCGCCGCGACGAGTCGGGCGTGCCCGACTACACGACGGTCGTCGACGTGGTCGCCGCCCCTTGACCGCCGACGAGCTGCTCGCGCTCTTCGCCGCGGCGGCCGACGCCCAGGCCGCCGCGCTCACGCTGCTCGTCGGGCCCGAGCGACGGGCGCGCACCGAGCGTGCGGGTCAGTACGCCCTCGATCTCGTGGCCGACACTGCAGTGCTTGGCGTGCTCGGCCCTGCTGGCGTCGGCGTTGTGAGCGAGGAGTCGGGACGTTCCGGCCCTCCGGACGCACCGATCACCGTCGTCGTCGATCCTGTCGACGGCTCCACGAACTGCGCGCGCAACATCCCGTACTGGTCGATTTCGCTCTGTGCGCTCGACGAGCGCGGCCCGCTGTGCGCATTCGTTGCCAACCAGGCGACGGGGGAGCGCTTCACCGCGGTCCGAGGGCATGGCGCGTGGTGCGACGGGCGCCCGATCGGCCCGTCGACAGCTACGAGGGCCGAAGACTCGGTGATCGCGCTCGCGGGGATGCCGGCGCATCTCCTTCCTTGGAAGCAGTTCCGCGCGCTGGGCTCGGCCGCGCTGACGCTCTGCGATGTCGCCGACGGTCGTGTCGACGGCTACCTCGACGCACTCTCCGACATGCACGCGCCGTGGGACTACCTCGGTGGGTTGCTGATCTGCGCGGAAGCTGGTGCAGCAGTGGTCGACGCGCGGGGGCGGCCCCTTGTCACCACCGACATCGATGCTCGGCGCACACTCCTTGCGGCCGGCACGCCGGAGCTCGTGGACGTGCTCCGAGGTGCGCTCGGATGACACCCGACCTCGACCTCGAACGTTTGCTTGAGGCCGCGATCCGAGCTGCGCGTGCCGGGGGCACGATCGTGCTCGACGCCTTCGGCTCAACCCGTGATGTGGTGGAGAAGGGGCCCGGCGACTGGGTCAGCGCCACCGACACCGCGAGCGAGCGCGTCGTGCGCGACGTGCTGCTGGCCGCGGCTCCCGATCTTCCGGTTTTCGGTGAGGAGGAAGGGGGCGAGCGTGCCGACGTCGGCTGGCTCGTCGATCCGCTCGACGGCACCGCCAACTTCTTGCACGGGCTCCCGGTCGTCGGCGTGTCGGTGGCGCTCGTGGCGGCCGGCGCGCCCGTCATCGGTGTGGTCTACGCGCCAATGCTCGGGGATCTCTACACGGCAGTGGCCGGCGGCGGCGCGACCTTCAACGGTGAGCCGATGCGTGTGAGCTCTCGCCCGATCGAGCAGGCGATCTGCGCGACGGGCTTCCCATTCCGCAAGAAGGCCGAGCGCCTCGATGAGTACTTCCCAGTGTTCCGACGAGCGCTCGTGACGTTCGAGGACCTCCGCCGCGCCGGCGCGGCGAGCCTCGATCTGGCGTGGGCCGCGGCGGGTGTGCTCGATGGCTACTTCGAGCAGGCCCTCGGTCCGTGGGATGTGGCGGCGGGCGCGCTCTTGGTGCGCGAAGCCGGTGGGGTCGTCACCGACTGGGCTGGCGACGACACGAGATGGCTCACGAGCGGTGACGTGGTCGCCGCGCCCCCGGCGGTCCACGAGCGGTTGCTCACCCTGATTGCCGAGCGTGACGCCTAGGGAGTGGGCGGAGCGCCACCGAGCGGACCGCTCACTGCATTCGTGCCCCGGAAGCAGCCCACGGTGTACGGGTAGTCGACTGTCGCCACGTAGTGGTAGATGCGCTGCTTCTTGCCGTTGAACTTCACCTTGCTCGTGATGCCGTGGCACTCGTCGAGATCCTCGGTCGTGAGCTCGTTGCCATCGGCGTCGCGCGGGCCGTAGATCCCGAACCCGTCGAACGCGTAGCCGATGAGCTTCGATTGTCCGGTCCCACCGTCGAGCTCCGCGAGCACGCATTGCGACGCGGCGTGGTAGTGGTACCCATGGTCGTTCGGATGCCCGTCGCAGCTGTCCTGCACTTCGTACGCAACGGCATCGCGTCCACCTGCGTCCACCGCGTTGAACAGCACTACACCCGACTTGAGGAAGCCGACCTCACCGCCGGTGCACGACGGCTCGGCATTCACTTCGGGAGTGGCGTCGAGCTCGATCGTGTAGTCCTGCTCGGTGATCGAGCTCGGGTTCCTGTCGACCTGGGCCGCGTCGTCACTGGCCGCGATGGGGAACACGCCAGTGTTGTGGATCGTTGGGAGGTCGTTCGTGATGAAGCGGCGCACGTCGCCCTGCTTGATGATCTGAAACGACGCGTTCGGCCACGCGACGTCGCCGTCGACCGTGTACTTCGTGGTGGCATCCCAGGTGCCGTCGCCGTTGAACCACGGCGCCGAAGATGTGCCCCCGGGGGCGCTGGCGTCGTAGTCGGTCCGGCAGGTCCAGAGCCCGCCGACGGTCGGCGCGGTCACTGTCTCGCCGACCGGCAGGGAGGTAAGGAGGTCGCCCGCGTCGGAGGTGCCGCCATGCGCGCCCGCGAGGCCGCTGATCGCACTCGGAAGCCCGAGCGCCACCACAGCCACCGTCATGACCATGAGTCGTCCCCGCGTCACGTGTTGCTCCTTCGTCTCGTCCCGTGCGCTCTGGCGCCGGGTGAGCCTGCCCGCTCAAACCTGAGAGTGAACTGTGAAGCGATGGGCTGCGGTTGCGAGCCAGCACCCTAGGTGCTGATCCCCACCGCCTTCGTGACCGAGGTGACCGACCGGCGAAGGTGGGCGACCTCGTCGCCGAGCGCGGAGTACACCGCGTCGGTCAGCTCGAGGATGCGTTGCTCCGCTTCCATGAACCCCGCGAGGCCGTTCGCGACCACCACCATGACGAGGCCACACTCGGGGTCGGCGATCGCTCGCGACGACGCCATGCCTCCGTGGCCGAACGCTCGCCGCGTCGTCCCGCCGCTGAAATCCACCTGCACGCCGAGTCCCCACGGAGTGACGGTGTTGAACGTGCGGTCGCGCACGCCCCAGCGATGGATCGCCCGCATGGTCTCGACGGTGCGCGAGTCGAGCACCGACGGCCCGAAGCCGAGGAGCGACTCGTAGAAGCGTCCGAGGTCGCGCGCCGGGCCGCGCATCCCACCGGCGGGCTCGACCTTGGCGACGTGCCACGGCTCGTTGTGTGTGCGGTCGATGTAATACGGCGCCATGAAGTAGTTGCCGTTGTCGTCGATGCTCGGGAAGCGATGGCCGCGCCACACCACCGGCACGATCCGGTCGCCATACTCACGTTGGCGACCAAGTGGGATCCCGAGGTGTGAGTCGTCCATGGCGAGGGGACCGAGCACCTCGTCACGCAGGTACTGGTCGATGCGACGCCCGTCTACCTTCTCCACGACGGCACCAAGCACCCGCCATCCGCTCGCGGGGTGGTAGCCCGCCGCAGTACCCGGCTCCCAGAGTGCGGGCGCGGCGATCGTCGCCGCGACCGCCTCGTCCCACGTGAGGTCGGCGTCGTAGGTGGGGTCGCCGGGCATGGGGAACCCGCCGGTGTGCACGAGCACGTGGCGCAACGTGCAGCCCTCCTTGCCGTTGCCCCACCCGTCGAGGTGCGTTGCCACGAGATCGTCGAGTCCCAGCCGACCCTGCTCCCAGAGCTGGAGCACGGCGGTCACCGTGAGCGGCTTGCCCGATGAGTACCAGAGCATGAGGTCGTCGGTCCGCAGGGGCCGTCCGGGCTGGATCTCGCCGACGGCCGCATCGAGAGCAACCTTTCTATTGTGCGAGATGTAGACCTGGGCGCAGTCGTGCCATCCACTGGCGATGCCGGCCTCGAGCAGCTCGAGCACCCGGGAGAGGTCGATGCTCACGGGGACCGAGGCTAGGTGAGCGCTTCCGGGCCCAGCGACGAGCCGCCCGCGCGTAATTGCCTTGACCTGGACTCCGCCGTCTGCTTGCCTGGTCGGACCGCCCGGCGACGGGTGCACAGACCAATGCCAGCAACGCACGAAGGAACCCGAATGTACGGCTACCCGGTGAGCATGAAGCACCTGGCCTGCACCGGGACCTCGCGCGTTCTCGCAGGGTTCCCGTGCACCATGCACCGGGCTTCGTGGCTCGTGATCGCCGCAATTGGCAACAACGACCAGAAGCCCGAGCCCCGGCGGCATCTGACCTCGTAAGCGCAACCACCGCAACGAGTCACCAGGCCGCCGGGGCACAACCCGGCGGCCTTCTTGTTTTCCAGACCGGCCCGGACCGCACCACAACCGACCAACACACCGACCACCACCAACAACCAGCGGAACCACACGAAGGAGCGAAGGCGATGTTCGCCATCGAGTTTGGGGGCGAGGAAGAGCTGTGGCGGGTGGATGCCCGCTGCGCGGACGGCGCTGCGTCGCTGACCCCGTTGTTCTTCTCCGAGGCACTCGACGACATTGCGCGGGCCAAGGCGTTCTGCAGAGGCTGCGTCGTGCGCGAGGTGTGTCTCGGCGCGGCGGTTGCCCGGCGTGAGCCGTGGGGTGTGTGGGGCGGCGAGCTCCTCGTGAACGGGAAGGTCATCGCGAACAAGCGCAAGCGTGGGCGGCCACCGAAGCAGTTGCGTCCCGAAGACGTGCTGCCCACCACGTGGGAGCTCCCGATCGCCGAGATCGCCTGAGATCCCACACGGCCCATCAGCCGCAACAGCAGGTCTGCCGCGAACCATGGCGGGCCGGGTGACGACGGTCGGGGTGTTGTCCCCCCGATGCCTCGATCGAGCCCGGCCCGCCCGCGGTCGACACACCGCTACCCTCGACGGCTCGCGGGTGCGTAGCTCAGTTGGCTAGAGCGCTGCCCTTACAAGGCAGAGGTCACAGGTTCGAGCCCTGTCGCACCCACTGCGTGTCGCTCGGGCGCGTCGCGCGCCCGCGGTCGCGGGCACGAAACAGGCGATGGCGGGGGCGACACAGGGGGTTGCCGCGTCCGCGGGCACAACCCGAACCGCGTCACGCGCGTCGACCGGACGCCGGCATTGGCAGCTCTACCTGCTGTCGTGGGTGATCGTTGTGCATCTCGTCTACGGCGCGGTCTCGTTGGGGCTACGCGGCGCTCCGGTGGACCGGCTTGCGGACGAAGGTGAGCACGGTCGAGCCGTATCCGAACGGCAAGCCCTGGTACGACGGCGATATCACCAAGCCCAACGATCCCGACCTGCCCCGTCATCCGATCGCCGCGGCCGTCGACGCCGGCCTCGACGAGCGTTGAGGCGTACCTCAACGCGTCATCCAGGCTGAGATGCGATACGCCTCTTGAATCTGGGCGGTTCAGCGAGCCCTGGCTGCGCCGACGGGATCCACGGTGTCCATCGACGGCGCCGGTGCGGTGTAGGTGGCCTGGCTGGTCCGGACGACCGGTTTTGGGATCGTCGGGACCGGCTCGGGTTTGCGACCACGAATGTTCCTCCATGAGTGGACGAGGAGTCCGAAGAGGAACGCTGCGAGAATGCAACACGGCACGCCACGATCGTAACGCGGGGGCGATGGGCTTGCGCCGAAACGTGTATACGATTCAAATGATTCGGCGGCCAACGCCGACGGACGACCCACGGGGGTGCGCATGGCGGTCGAGACGGTGCCCGTGCGGTCGGTCACGACGGGCTCGGACGGGTCCGGCTCGGCGCCCGCCTACCTCATCCCGGAACGGGCCGACCCGCGCGGGCCGCTGGTCGCAGCCCTGCTGCGGCGCACCGCGATCTGCTTCGGTCTCGTCTGGGCCGTCGCCCTGCTCCCCGTCGCGCTCGACGCCGCGCCCGGCTGGAAGGCGTTCGGGCTCGGGCTGCTGCTGCCCGGCGGTGGCTTCCTCTACGCCGCGGATCCGCTCTTCGTCGTGCTCGCGCTGGTGCTGTTCGCGCTTGCATTCGTCGCGTGGTTCGGGACGGGCAACATCCTCGCCCTGCCCGCGGTCTGGATCGGGACGGCCGCCCTGGCTGTGCTGCGCGTCGACTCGGGCCGGTGGAGCTGGGCCGAGTGGCTGGTGCCGGCGCTGCTCACCGCGATCGTCGTCCTCGGTTCTCTCGGTCAACGTCGCGCGTTCGCAGCGGCGAAGCGCAGGGCGCGCGAACGCAACGTGTACCTCGCCCAGCTCTTCGATGCGCCAGTCCGTTCGACCGCCGCATCGTCCGCGGTGGTGGAGTCGACACGCGATGACCTCGCGACAGCGCGGTTCGCGCTCGACCTCGCGCTCCAGCCGGTCGACGAGTTCGCCGGTTACGACTGGCTCGACCAGTTCCAGACCGCTGCGGTGCGCTACCAGCTGAACTTCCAGCAGTACGCGCTCGCGCTGATGCAGCTGACGCGCACCCCCGCGTTCACCGGCTACCTGTCGCTGGCGCAACGGAACCTCATCCAGAAGATGACCGACAAGCGCGTGTGGGGCTTCTGGCGATGGGAGAACCTCTGGGGCAACCTCGACTCGAATCCCGATCCCATACGCAAGGACAACATCATGGTGTCGGGTTACCTCGGCGTGATGCTCGGGGTATATGAGTCGAACAGCGGCGACACCCGCTTCGACGAGCCAGGCTCGGTCTCGTTTCGTTGGAGCGACCGCCGCGAGTTCCCGTACGACTTCCACACGATCGCCGAAGCGGTGTACCGCAACTTCGTCCGGTCGCCGTTCGGGATGTTCCCCTGCGAGCCCAACTGGATCTACGCCGCGTGCAACACGTTCGGCATGAACACGCTGTTGCTGCACGATCGCCTGCACGGCACCGAGTACGCGCCGGAGGTCGCCGAGAAGTTCCGTCACTCGATCAACGTCGAGTTCCTGACCCCTGACGGGCGGATCACCGCGATCCGTTCGAGCCGGCTCGGCCTGACCATCCCGATGCTCACGTCGACGATGGCCGACGCGGGGATGGTGATGTTGCTCAACGCGAGCATGCCCGACGTCGCGCTGCGCACCTGGACGCTCCTGCGGACCGAGCTGGTGTCGGTCGGCGACGACGGTCGCCCGCAGCTCGAGTTGCGCGGCTGGGACAAACTCGACGTTGGCAACTATCGGCGCTCCGAAGTATCACCGCACGCGATTGTGATGGCGGCCGCGCGCGAGATGGGCGACGACGAGGTCGGCGCGTCGCTCCAGACGGCTGTCGACGATCGCTTCGAGCCGACCGTCGTCGACGGGGTCCGGCGCTATGCGAAGGCATCGACGCATGCGAACGCCATGCTCCTCCTCGGTCGGTTCTCGCGCGCCCACGGCTTCCGTGATCTCGTGACCCGCGGTCCGGCCACCGCGGCCACCGGTGATGGAGCAGGAGCCGGCGCCGGTCCCGTTCTCGCCGAGGCGCCGTACCCCGACGTTCTCGTCGCGAAGGCGACGAACGACGGTGTCGCCCTCGACCTCGTGCTTCGCCCCGGTGGCGCGGGCGGGCGCTTCGTGCTCGTGCTCGACCGGCTGCGGGCGGGTGCGAGCTACGCGGTGCGCGGTGCAGTTGCCGACTCGCTCGACGCCGACGGTGAGGGCCAGGCGACGCTCGAGGTCGACGTCGGTGATCGCGTGGAGGTCCGAATCAGCCCGAGCACCTGAGCAGCCAACCGAGCTCCGTCACCTGGGGCCGATCGGGCTCAGATCAGGTCGAAGCGCTCCGAGCCGATCACGCGCCGCAGAAGGCGTGGCGTGAACCGTCGAAGCCGCCATAGCACCTTGCCGCTGGCGTGGGGCAGCACGAGGAAGCGATCTCTGGCCAAGGCCCTCTCGATCGCGTCGATGACGGTGTCCGCGGAGATCGGCATCGCCTTCTTCTGGCTCTCCGGGCGAGCGAAGAAGTCGGGGAGCATCGGGGTGCTGACGGCGGGCGGGCACACGCAGGCGAACTTCACACCCTTGCCCCGGTTCTCCTGCCAGAGCGCTTCGGTGTAGGCGACCACCGCGAACTTTGTGGCGCAGTACGCCCCCATCTTCTTCTGCGGTATCCAGCCGGCGAGGGACGCGAAGTTGACGAGCTCGCCCCGGCCGCGTTCGAGCATCCCCGGCAACGTCGCGGCGCACACGGCCGCGGTGCCGCCGTAGTTGATCTCCATCATGCGCATCATCTCGCCGACGTCCTGGTCGAGTAGCAGCCCGACGCGGGCGATGCCGGCGGCGTTCATGACTCGGTCGATCGGCCCGAAGTCGGTCTCCACCTGGGCGACCACCTTGTCGACCTCGGCGCGGTCGGTCACGTCGCATTGGTACACGCGCACCCGCGGGTTGTGCGCGGCCGTGTCCTCCAGCCCTGCCTCGTTGACGTCGAGCGCGGCGACGTTTACCCCAGCCGCGGCGAGTCTCCAGGCGGCCAGCCGCCCCATGCCGCTCCCGGCTCCGGTGATCAGCGCGTTGGTGGGGGTCACGACGATCCTTTCGGGGTCCGCTTCAGGGGTGCGTCAAGGAGCCTACGCAGTCGCGCAACTTCCGCGACGAGCCGGCGGTTCTGCTCCCGCAGGCCGGGTTCGTCCTCGCCGTCGCTCACGTCGAGCGGTGCGACCAGTGCGATGCGGGTGGGGTGACCGCGGGTTCCTACGCGATCGACCCGGGCGAGCCCGTCGTCGACTAGGCGACCGAGCGCGCGACTGACGCTCGGAGCGCCCACCTCGAGCTGCTTGGCGACATCGACCAGCGGTCGTTCGACGACGCCGTCGCTGGACAGCGTGCTCAGGTGCGCGAGGAGTCGATCGGCGAGCGCCGGTCGGCCGGCTGCGGCCGGCGCGGGGATCAGCGGCGCGGTCGACGTGACGCGCAGACGGCTGGGATGGTGACCGTGCCCGCGTTGGAGCACTTCGACGCGCTGCCCGTCGCGATGTCGCAAGTTCGAGTCTTGCCGCACCCACTGAACGCGTCAGGAGTCAAGCCGCTGTAGGCGAAACCAGACCGTCTTACCGTCCTCCGCCGTACGTGTGGTTCCCCACTCGTCGGCGAGTTGATCGACGATCGTCAAGCCCCGTCCACTCGACGAGTCGAGCGCTGGGGCGTTCAGCCGGATGTCGTCCGGGCTGTCATCCGTGACGCTGATCTCGACCGACGCCCGGTCAGTCGTGATCGTGACGTCGAACGCACTTCGAGCGTGGACGACCGCGTTCGTGGCCAGCTCCCCGGTCATGAGGGCGGCGGCATCGTGATCGATGCCCATGCCGTCAAGTTGTTCGGAAACAAACGCGCGTGCGGCCCGTACATCGGCGGGCGTGCACTGGAAATGTCGGCGCACGGTTGTCAGCGGAGGGTCGGGGTCTTCCACGAAGAGGTGGTGAAAGGTGCCACCCGGAACGAGCTGCTCACCTTCCGTTGTCTGTACTACCCAGTCGCGTTGTGTGGCGGTCCAGGTGCCGAGTGGAGTCTCGATCAGCTCGCCGTCCCGAGCCTCGCGGGCGCGCACGCGACTGGGGCGCCGACGGTACAGGTGGCTTCGGGGCGATGGGGTCGGGGGTCGTGGTTGTGGGCGACCGACGTGAGCAACCAGGAGGGCAACGTCGTCGCCGGGCTCGTCGGAAACTGAATCCATCAGGCGCTGCGCGAAGCGGACATCGTCGTCGAACTCCTCGCTTACCAATGCCCGTAGGCGTTCTATGCCGACATCGATACCGATCCCGCGCTCTTCGACCATGCCATCGGTGTAAAAGACGAGGGTGTCGCCAGGGCTGACCGATTCGTGGTGAGCGACGAAGGCTTCACGCTCCGATCGGTACCCGAGGATGCCTGCGGGGGGTGCATCCAGAAGCGTCGCCGTCCCGTCTGCCCGCCGGATGATCGGGGGGAGGTGGCCCGCGTTGACCCATGTGAACGAACCACGCACCGGATCCAGGACGCCATAGAGCACGGTCAGGAACTCCAGCGCCCCACTTCTCCGCAAGACCAGCTCGGTTCGCTGCATTGCCAAGGTGGGGTCGGGCGTGATCGTCGCCACGGATCGCAAGGTCATTCGTGCGTTCGCCATCGCCCCCACGGCCGCTGGCCCGTGCCCGGCGACATCGCCGATGCCGATGCCGAGGCTGCCGTTTTCGAAGGGAACGAGGACATAGAAGTCACCGCCGAGCGTGCCGGAGCTGGGTCCTGCCATGCGGTACTCGGTCGTGACGCGGACTCCGTCCACTGTCGGGGGCGATGCCGGCAAGATCGCATGCTGAATTGCGTTCAACGTCTCGCGGTCGTTGGCAACGGCGACTTCGAAGGTCGCACCGTGTGTGCGCATCTCCTTGATCCGCGTCGACAAGTGCCCGAGCAACAGCGCGCACAGCAGTCCAACGCCCATCATCGAGCCGACGGCGAGGGCCGAATTGGTGTTCTCGATCGAAAACGTGCGCACTGGTGGGATATCGAAGAACCAGACCGCGAGAGCCCCGGAGATCGCTGCCGCAACTGCCGCCAAGCGGTATCCGAAACCCGCAGCCGCGACGACCACGAACAGACACAGGGAAGCGGGCAGAACAGTCGGGGCCCCGGGCCGGGGCAGCAGCACCGCGATGACGATGGGGGCGACGATTGCGCCAGCAAGGATGAGGATCCCGCGTCGAGCGGCGCCACTCATCGCCCGTGCCCTCCCTCACCCGTGGCCCAA
>JANOHN010000291.1:0-1874 GCA_031406505.1 Acidimicrobiia bacterium
GCCGCAAAGTCGCGGTGACGCAGCACCTCGGCCCGGCTGTACCGCACCGCCATCGTGGGACTCTCCGATGCGCCTGGTTCGCCGCCGTCGGCGGCGTCGTCGCCCTCATCGAATGCGAGGGTCAATGGTGGTGACGCGGCAGTCACCGAGCCCGGGTCGACGTGGCCGTGCCAGAACGCGCCAAACGCTCGGTCGTAGGTGGCAGTGTCCTCAGGGCCGCGGAGCAAGGTGACCCGTCCGGCCCAATAGATGTCGTCGCGTTGATCGAGCCCAACTGCGGCGAGAGCCTCACCGAACGTGATCGTGGACCCAACCGGGATATCGAGTCCCGTGCCGCGCAGCACCTGCGCGAACGCGACGGCGATGCGGTCGTGCTCCGGCTCAGGATGCACGATCAGGAAGCTCTGCGATCTGGAGGAGCCGTTCAAGACCATGGGCTCGTGCGCGCTCTTGGTCTTCGCGGTATTTGAGCACTGTCCCGAGTGTGACCTCGACCGTTGACGCATCGAGCGTGGTGGAACCCAGCGCGACCACCGCCTGGGCCCAGTCGATCGTCTCGGCGACGCCGGGTGGTTTGTAGAGATCGAGATCGCGGAGTGCTGCAACCGCGCCGGCCACCTGCCGAGCTAGCTCCTCGCGCACACCGGGGGCGCGCACCCGAAGGATCGCGAGCTCGCGTTCGAAGTCGGGATGCCCGATCCAGTGGTACAGGCAGCGCCGCTTCAACGCGTCGTGGACGTCGCGCGTGCGGTTGGAGGTGACCACGACGATCGGTGGTGTCTCGGCTCGGAAGGTTCCCAGCTCGGGAACGGTGATCGCGTAGTCGGAGAGGATCTCGAGCAAGAACGCTTCGAACTCGTCGTCGGCGCGATCGACCTCGTCGACCAGCAACACGGGTGGCGGTCCTCCCTCGTGGGCGATGGCTCGCAGGAGGGGCCTCCGCACGAGGAACCGCTCGGAGTACAGCTCGTCCTCGTCGACTGGTCCACCGCCGGCTTCTGCCGCACGCAGGTGCAGAAGCTGTCGGGAGTAGTCCCACTCGTAGACAGCCTGCGCGGCGTCGATGCCCTCGTAGCACTGGAGCCGGACGAGCTCGCCACCGGTCCAGCGCGCGAGGACTTTCGCCACTTCGGTCTTGCCGACGCCTGCTTCGCCCTCGAGCAGCAGCGGTCGTTCGAGCCGGAGAGCAAGGAAGATCGCGGTGGCAAGGCCTTCGTCGGCGAGATAGTCGTGCGCCGCGAGCGCTTCGCGTACCTCGTCGACGTTCTTTACGTCGGTCACGCGTCAATCGTACCCGGGGTGTGACCAGGTCCGACGCGGATCAGCAGCCCAGCGCCGCGCCTTCGGAGCGCGGATCGTACGTCGCGCCCCACCCACCCTTCGTCGGCCAGATTGCGTGCGCGTGCCCCATGCCGCTGTCGTAGGCGGTTGTCTCGACGACCTCGTGACCGCGCGCGCGAAGCGCGTCGAGCAGGCCGTCGTCGAACCGCGTCTCGGCTCGGACCGACCACGTACCGAGGTCGACGCGCCAACGCGGTGCCGCGATCGCGTCGGCGGGATCGGCGTCGTCGTCGATCACGTGCGCGAGCACCTGCAGGTGCACCGGCGCCTGTGCGTCTCCGCCCATGCTCCCGAACACCAGGCAGGGTGTTCCGTCGCGCAGCGCCATGGCCGGGATCAACGTGTGCATCGGACGCTTGCCACCCGCGAATACGTTGACCCGTTGAGGATCGAGGGAGAAGGAGAAGCCGCGATTGTTGAGGTTGATCCCCCACTCGGGCACGTGCACACCCGACCCGAAGTGGACGAAGTTCGACTGGATCAGGCTCACCATCAACCCGTCGGCATCGGTGGCACAGAGGTACGCAGTGCCG
>JANOHN010000155.1:0-7721 GCA_031406505.1 Acidimicrobiia bacterium
CTGCGCGCGAGCACCGAGCTCTTCCTCGACTGCCATCTCATGGTCGACAACCCGGCGGTGCTGCTCGCGAGCTTCGCCGACGCCGGCGCCGATCGGTGCATCGTGCACATCGAGCTCGGGGATCCACGCCCGCTCTTCGACGAGCTCCGCGAACGCAAGGTCGGTGTCGGTCTCACCTTGAATCCCGAGACGTCGGTCGACACCGTGCTGCCGTACCTGGGCGACATCGATCTGCTGCTGATCATGAGCGTCCACCCTGGTTTCGGTGGGCAGAAGTTCATCCCCGAAGCGCTCGACAAGGTGCGCGCCGCGCGCGCCGTCATCGACGAGGATTCGCTGCCGGTCGAGATCGAGATCGACGGCGGGATCCAGGAGCAGACCGCGCCGCTCGCCGCGGCAGCCGGATGCGACATCCTCGTGGCTGGCAGCGCGATCTTCCACGCCGATGACCCGCTCGACGCGGCTCGTCGCATCCGCTCCGCCGCGTGGCCCAACTCTCCCCAAAGGAATCGGGACTGAACCGTGGCGTCCGCATCGGCGGCGAAGGTGCTCACGGTCTCCGACGGCGTCGCCGAAGGCGTGCGTGAAGACAAGTCGGGGGCCGCACTCGTCAAGTGTCTTACCGGTGCGGGCTACGCCGTCGCAGACCACCAGATCTGCGCCGACGGTGTGGAGTCGGTGGCCGACGCACTGCGAAAGCTCACTGCGGGGTTTTCCGGCCTCGTGGTGACCACTGGTGGCACAGGCTTCGGCCCGCGCGATCTCACGCCTGAGGGCACCCGCGCCGTGCTCGAACGCGAAGCACCGGGGCTGGCCGAGGCGATGCGCGCCGCCAGCAACACCGATGGGCGGACGTTCGGCCTGCTCTCCCGCGGCGTGTGCGGCACCATTGGTGAGGCTCTCGTTTGCAACCTGCCAGGGTCGGCGTCGGGGGCGGTCGAATGCCTGGAGGTGGTGCTCCCGGCGGCCGAGCACGCTCTCGACCTCCTGGCCGGAGGCCGGCCGCACTAGCCCGAAACCGTCCAGGGGGCTCGTGCTGGATAACTAGAACCTGTTCCAATTCCGGTCCGCGCGCGGTAGTCTGGGCGGGACAACTGAGCATGCCCTCGGGGTTTGGGTGCAAGTCCCGACCGGCGGTATCCGGAGCGCCTTCGGGCGCTCCGCGAGCCCACGGCGGCCAGCCGTGTGGTTGACCCGGTGCAACGGCGAACGCCGTGAGTCCGGGGCCGACGGTGAGAGTCCGGATGGGAGAGGGTTCGGCGGCGCGGCAATTCGCGCGCTGGCGTGCCATGCCCCGCGGGCGGGAGGGAACCGACGCGTGGCAGTGGGAATGATGGACGGCGAGCTGATGGCCCGAGCGGTAGCCCTGGGCGAGCGCGGCCGTCGCACTGCGCCTCCGAACCCCTGGGTCGGCTGCGTGCTCGCTCAGGACGGTCGGGTCGTCGGCGAGGGATTTCACATACGGCCAGGGGAGGCTCACGCGGAGGTCGCCGCGCTGCGCGTCGCCGGGGATCGTGCTCGCGGCGCCACTGCGTACACCACACTCGAGCCGTGCGCGCACACGCACCGCACCGGACCGTGTGCGGAGGCACTCATTGACGCCGGCGTGGTGCGGGTCGTCGCCGCGGTCGAGGATCCCGATTCGCAGGTTGCTGGTCGTGGCTTCGACCGTTTGCGTAAAGCCGGCGTCGAAGTTGTCGTTGGCGTGGGTGCTCGCGAAGCTGCGCATTCGCTCGCTCCGTACCTCCATCACCGCCGCACGGGTCGCTCGTGGTGCCTGGCCAAGGTCGCACTGACCCTCGATGGCCGCATCGCCGCGGCCGACGGCACCTCGCAATGGATCACTGCCGACGCGACCCGAGACGACGCGCACGCCTTGCGTGCCGATGCCCAGGCGGTCGTCATCGGTTCGGGCACCGCGCTCGCAGATCTCCCAGCGCTCTCTGTGCGCGGAGTGGATCCGCCGCCGCGGGAGCCTCCGGTGCGCGTCCTCCTCGACGCTCGCGGACGTGTACCGGCGACCGGTCCGCTGTTTGACGACACGCTCGCCCCGACGCTCGTGCTCACGAGCGAAGCGGCACCCCCTGACGCGATGGACGAGTGGCGCAGGGCCGGAGCGAAGGTCGAAGTCGTCGCACGCGCTGAAACCGGTGAAGGCCTTGATCTCGGTGCCATCTTGGTGCTGCTTGGAAGCCACGAGGTCCTGGTCGCGATGATCGAAGGCGGTGCACAGCTCCACGGCTCACTCGCTGCCGCGGGGCTCGTCGACCACCTCGTTGCGTACGTGGCACCCATGGTCCTCGGCACCGACGCGCTGCCGGCATTCGCGTGGTCAGGCCCGCCGACCCTGGATGCCGCGCCGCGGCTTGTGCTGGATCGCGTCCAGCAGATCGGCAACGACGTTCGGCTCGACTACCGACGTCCGGTCGAGGTGGCGTGATGTTCACCGGCATCGTTGAAGAGCTCGGGAGCGTGCGCTTGACCACGCCGAACGAGGGTGGCGCGCGCCTCGAGCTCGCGTGCCGGGAGGTGCTCGGCGACGCCGAGCTCGGCTGCTCGATCGCCGTGAACGGGTGCTGCCTCACCGTCATCGAGCTCGGCGATGGCTGGTGGGCCGCCGACGCCCAACGAGAGACCCTCGACCGCACCACGCTCGGCCGCCTCGCGGCGGGAGACCCGGTGAACCTCGAGCGCCCGATCCGACTCTCCGATCGGCTCGGCGGTCATCTCGTGCAAGGGCACGTGGACGCCGTCGGCACCGTCGTCGCCCGTGAGCCACAACCGGACGGGTCGACGGTCATCACGGTGCAGGCTCCCGACCAGCTCGCGCGGTTCATGGTCGAGAAGGGTTCCGTCACGGTCGACGGCGTGAGCCTCACGATCACGAAGGTCGACGACGGCGGGTTTGCCGTCGCACTCATCCCGCACACGCTCGCGGTCACCACGCTCGGCACCCGCCAGATCGGCGACGGCGTGAACCTCGAAGTCGACGTCCTGGCGAAGTACGTGGAGCGGTTGCTCGCGCTCCAACCCCGATCCGCTTCATGATGCGAACGGAGACTCCATGACCTTCACCAAGATCGAGAACGCGATCGCCGCCATCGCGCGCGGTGAGCTCGTGATCGTGGTCGACGATGCCGACCGCGAGAACGAAGGCGATCTCATCATGGCGGCCGAGCGGATCACGCCCGAGGCGATGGGCTTCATGATTCGACACACGAGTGGTGTCATCTGCATGCCGCTCGAAGGCGAGCGCCTCGACGAGCTCCAGCTCCCGCTGATGGTGGCCAACAACACCGAAGTGCAGCGCACGGCGTTCACCGTGTCGGTCGACGCGCGCACGGGCACGACCACCGGGATCTCGGCGCCTGATCGTGCCGCCACGGTCAAGGCGCTCCTGCACCCCGCGACCCGACCCGACGATCTCGCCCGTCCCGGTCACATCTTCCCGCTGCGCTATCGCGAGGGTGGTGTGCTCAAGCGCGCCGGTCACACCGAGGCCGCGGTGGACCTCGCTCGACTCGCCGGCTGCTTCCCCGCGGGAGTGCTCGCCGAAGTCACGAACGACGACGGCACGATGGCGCGCCTCCCTGAGCTCGAGAAGTTTGCCAGCGAGCATGGTCTCCAGCTCATATCGATCGCCGACCTCATCCGGTTTCGACGTCACCGCGAGAAGCTCGTGCGCCGTGTGTCCGAAGCCCGTATCCCCACGCGCCACGGCGACTTCACCGGATACGTCTTTGAGAGTTTGCTCGATGGGGTCGAGCACCTGGCCTTCGTGTGTGGCGAGGTGGCGGGTCAGGACGATGTGCTCGTTCGCGTGCACTCCGAGTGCCTGACGGGCGACGTGTTCGGCTCCATGCGATGCGATTGTGGCGTGCAGCTCGACCTGGCCCTCGAGCGCGTGGCTGCGGAAGGGCGTGGCGCGGTCGTGTACCTACGCGGTCACGAGGGACGTGGCATCGGTCTCGGTCACAAGATGCGCGCGTACAACCTTCAGGACGAAGGTCGGGACACCGTGGAAGCAAACGTCGAGCTGGGCTTCCCGCCCGACTCCCGTGAGTACGGCATCGGCTCACAGATCCTCGTTGACCTCGGGATCTCCACGATGCGCCTCATGACGAACAATCCCGCGAAGTACGGGGGCCTCGACGGCTACGGTCTCGAGATCGTCGAGCGGGTGCCGCTCAACAGCGTGCCTACCGATGAGAACATCGCGTACCTCCGCACGAAGCAAGAGAAGATGGGCCACCTCCTCGACCTCGACGACAACCTCGGCGAGATCTGATGCGACCAGAGGTGAGCGCCCGCGTCGCAGGTACCCTGCGGCGCAGCGAACCGTGGCCCGAGCGGCCCAGCGCGAAGCGCTAGGAGCGGGGAATTGGGGGAGTACTCGGCGTGTGACGGGCCACTCGATGCGACGGGCATGCGCGTGGCTGTGATCGCTGGGCGCTTCAATGCACACGTGAGCAGACCGTTGGTCGATGGAGCGCTCGGTGTGCTCACCAAGCTCGGGATCGAGCCCGGGCAGGTGCCGGTGTACTGGGTGCCAGGAGCGTTCGAGATGCCGCTGGTGGCGAAACGGCTTGCCGCGTCGGGTCGCGTCGATGCAGTCGTGTGCTTGGGTGCGGTGATCCGAGGTGAGACCGCGCACTTCGACTACGTGGCCGGCCCATGCGCGGACGGGTTGGCCCGGGTTGGTCTCGAGACCGGCATCCCCGTGGTCTTCGGAGTGCTCACCACCGACACCGAGCAGCAGGCATTTGATCGTGCGGGGGGCAGCGTGGGGAACAAGGGTGAAGAAGCCGCGCACACCGCGGTCGAGATGGTCACACTGTTACGCGTGATCGACAACAGCGGAACCGACTGATGCTGAATCTGGTGCTCCCCAAGGGGTCCCTCGAGGACGCCACGCTGCGCTTGTTCGAAGACGCCGACCTCGCGGTGATCCGCAGCTCCGACGTCGACTACCGAGCGACGATCGAAGACCCGCGCGTCACCGATGTGCGGATCCTGCGGCCCCAAGAGATCCCGCGGTACGTCGCCGATGGGTTGTTTGACATCGGCATCACTGGACGCGACTGGATCACTGAGACCGGTGCGGATGTGGTCTCCCTGTCGGAGCTGCACTACTCGAAGGCCACTGCGCGCCCGATTCAAGTCGTCCTCGCGGTCGCAGCCGACTCACCCGCGCAGAGCATCGCCGATCTCCCCACTGGCGTGCGCGTGCACACCGAGTATCCAGAGCTCACGAAGCGCTACTTCATCGATCACGGGATCGACGCGCAGGTCTCGCTCTCCTACGGCGCGACGGAAGCGAAGGTCCCTGACATTGCCGACGCCGTCGTGGAGATCACCGAGACCGGGCGTGCGTTGCGGGCCGCGGGACTCCGGATCATCGACACGGTCCTCATCTCGCACACCGAGCTGATCGCGAGCCCAACAGCTCACGCCGATCCGGCAAAGCGACTGGCGATGGAGGAGATCCAGACCCTGCTCGCCGGCGCGCTCGAGGCGCGTGGGCGCGTGTTGATCAAGCTCAACGTAGATCAAGCGAACCTCGACGCGGTCATCGCGCTGTTGCCGGCCCTGAAGTCGCCAACGGTGTCTCAGCTCTTCGGCGAGGAGGCCTACGCGGTCGAAGCGGTGGTCGCGAAGAGCGAGATCAACATCCTGATCCCCGCGCTCAAGCAGTGCGGTGCCAGCGGCATCATCGAGCTACCGATCACCAAGATCGTGCACTGATCTCATGACGGGAAAGGTCACCGAGTTCGATGCGCACACCGGGTTGGGTGCGGTGGAGTCGGACGACGGGGCCCGGCTCCTGTTCCACTGCACGCAGGTGGTCGATCGCAGTCGAACCCTGAAGGTCGGCGCGAAGGTGCGGTACGAGGTAATGCCGGGTGGGCTGGGCGTCTGGGAAGCCGGCGCGCTCGAGCCGCTGGGTCGCTAGCCGGCGGGCTTCATCCCAGAACGGCTGCGCGCCGGCCCAACCTCGCCGCTGAGGTTGCACGCAGTGTTGATCAGGGCGACGTGAGTCATCGCCTGTGGGAAGTTCCCGAGCAGGCGGCCGGCGACTGGGTCGTACTCCTCGGAGATCAGCCCGACGTCGTTGCAGAGGCCCACGAGGCGCTCGAACAGCGCGCGAGCCTCGTCGACGCGGCCCATGAGTGCCAAGTTGTCGGCGAACCAGAACGAGCACGGGAGGAACGCGCCCTCACCCGGCGGAAGGCCGTCGACGCCACCTTCGGTGAGGTAGCGCTGGACGAACCCGTCGCGCATCAGCTCGCGTTCGATCGCGTCGACGGTCCCTGCGACGCGAGGGTCGTCCGGCGGGAGGAACCCCACCAGCGGGATCATCAGCAAGCTCGCATCGAGTGCCTTCGATCCGAACGACTGCACGAACGAACCTCGTTCCGCGTCGTACCCCTGTGCGCACACCTCGGCATGCACGGCGTCGCGCAACGCCTTGCAAGGCTCGAGGTCCCAGTCGAGTCGGTTCGCCTCGATGGTCTTCACGGAGCGGTCGAACGCGACCCAGGCCATGACCTTGGAATGCGTGAAGTGCCGGCGAGGACCGCGAATCTCCCAGATCCCCTCATCGGGATCGCGCCACCGGTCTTCGAGGTAGCCGAGAAGCTCCCGTTGCAGTGGCTCGACGTTGGGATCGCGCGCGACCCCAGCCCGGTCGGTGGCATGGAAGGCATCCGCGACCTCGCCGTACACGTCGAGCTGGAACTGCATCGTGGCGGCGTTACCGATGCGCACTGGTGCCGACGCCTCGTAGCCGGGGAGCCACGGAAGCTCGAGCTCGGTCAACCTGCGCTCGCCGGCCGGGCCGTACATGATCTGGAACTGGTCGGGTGAGCCGGCCACCGCTCGAACCAGCCAGTCACGCCAGCGCTTGGCCTCTTCCACGTAGCCCACGCTGATCAACGCGTACAGCGAGAAGGTCGCGTCGCGCAGCCAGCAGTACCGGTAGTCCCAGTTGCGCACGCCCCCGATGCTCTCGGGCAGCGATGTGGTGGGCGCGGCGATGATCCCGCCCGTGGGGGCATACGTCAGCGCCTTGAGGGTGATCGCTGATCGGTTCACGAGGTCGGCCCACTCGCCGCGGTAGGTGGACTGGTCCGACCACTGGCGCCACCAAGCGGTCGTCTCGGCGATGCCACGCCCGGCTTCGATGCCGTGCGGGGTGTCGTGATGCGACGGGTACCACGTGAGCACGAACGGGATGGCGTCACCCTCGTGCACCGTGAACTCGCCGGTGTGCCGCATGTTGGCGCCGGTGAGCTCCACCGGCGTGTGGAGCACGACCGCATCAGGGCCGGCGATCGCGCGCAGCTCGCCGTCGCGGGTTTGCGCCCATGGCACGGTCGACCCGTAGTCGAAGCGCACGATCAGCTCGGTACTCATGGCGACGGAGCCCCGCACACCTTGCACGAGTCGCACCACGTCGACGTGCTCGCCTCGGATGGGCATGCAGTCGGTGATCCGGACCACACCGTCGGGGGTCTCGAAGTCGGTCTCCAAGACCAGCGTCCGGTCTCGGTATCGCCGGCGCGTGGCGCGACCGCCGCCGGCGGGCGCGATCAGCCAGCGCCCGTGCTCCGGCGTACCGAGCAGCGCGGCGAAGCACGCGGGGGAGTCGAACCGAGGCGCACACAGCCAGTCGAGGGACCCGTCGTCGCCCACGAGGGCCGCCGTCTGGGTGTCACCGA
>JANOHN010000156.1:0-1555 GCA_031406505.1 Acidimicrobiia bacterium
CGTGCGCGTGCTGAACATGATGGGTGACCAGGCGGCTGACGCCGCCCGGGCCGCGGTGCCCGACTGTGACATCGTGCCCATCGTGTGGAGTGAGGAGCTGCCGGCCGATCTCTCCGGCGAGGTGCTGTTTGCCGCGTGGCACGGACATCCGATCTTCGAGCGCCTCGACGACATCGGTGTTCGGTGGATGCACCTGCCCGGCACCGGCATCGACTCGTGGCCGCGGCACCTTCTGGAAGGTCGCACGGTCACGTGCTCGCGCGGCGTCAGCGCCATCCCGATCGCCGAGTTCGTGCTCGGCGAGATGCTCGCGTTCGAGAAGGAGTTTCCGCGCACGTGGCTCTCGGAGCCGCCGGAGCACTGGAACCTCGCGCAGCTCGGTGAGCTCGCGGGCAAGACGCTCGGCCTCGTGGGGTTGGGCGGGATCGGCATGGCCGTGGCCACTCGCGCGCTTGCATTCGACATGCGGGTGCGCGCGCTCCGCCGGACCCCGAAGCCCGCTGACGACCCGCGCATCGAGATCGCCGCAGACCTCGCTGATCTGCTCGCCACGGCCGACCACCTCGTGGTCGCGGCACCGGGGACTGCCGTCACGCGGCACCTGCTCGATGAAGCGGCCTTTGCGATCGTCAAGCCGGGAGTGCATCTGGTGAACATCGCCCGCGGCAGCCTCGTGGACCAGGACGCCCTCCAGGCCGCGCTCGATGACGGCCGCGTGGCGCTCGCCAGCCTCGATACCGTCGATCCCGAGCCACTTCCTGCCGGGCACTGGATGTACTCACACCCCAAAGTGCGCTTGAGCGCGCACGTGTCGTGGGCATCGCCGAACGCGACCGCGCGCATCTTTGAGTCGTTCGCGGCCAACCTTCGTCGCTATGTGAACAGTGAGCCCCTCGAGGGCCTCATCAACGTCGACGAGGGGTACTGACGTGCCGAGTCCAGGTGCAGTCGTGGTGGGTACCGGGTTCGGCGTCCGGGTGCACGCGCCCGCGCTACGCGCCGCAGGGTTCACCGTGGAGGCAATCGTCGGCCGCGACGAGGAGCGCACGGTCCGACGGGCCGAGCGGCTCGGCGTCCCGCAGGGCCTCACCGATCTCGATGCCGCGCTCGCGCTCCCGGGCGTAGAGGCAGTCACGATCGCGACGCCGCCGAACACCCACGCAGAGATTGCCATCGCGGCGGCTCGTGCGGGCAAGCACGTGCTGTGCGAGAAGCCGTTCTCGGTAGATGCCACCGACGCGACTGCGATGCTCGAGGCGGCGGAGTCGGCGGGAGTGACGCACCTCGTCGGTCACGAGTTCCGCTGGGCACCCGAACGGGCGCTGACGACGCGCGCGATCGCGGACGGAGTGATCGGCGAGCCACGTCTCATGTCTCTCGTCTCTTACGTGCCGTTCCTTGCCGATCCCGACGCCAAGATGCCACCGTGGTGGTTCGATAGCGATGCGGGCGGGGGTTGGCTGGGCGCGTCGGGCTCGCACATGATCGACATGGTGCGCGTGTGGCTCGGTGAGTTCGCCGAGGTGAGCGCGCGGTTGAGCATCACGTCGCAACG
>JANOHN010000328.1:0-8564 GCA_031406505.1 Acidimicrobiia bacterium
GTTGACCATCTCGCTCGGTGGGAGCTGCATCCCGAGCGCGGGCTCGGTGGGAGCCGGCAGAACGAAGAGCCCGCTGTCATGGCGGCTGAGCAGTGCGCGCAGCATCTCCGGGTCGGCGAACTGAGCCGTCGCGGCGGCGTCGAGGACGTTGTGCTGGGGCGGGAGGCCGAGCATCACTGCGACGTCGCCGAACTGGAGATCGCCGTCGATGAGCGCAACACGCTCCTGGGTGCGCCGGGCCATCGCAATCGCCACGTTGATCGCGACCGTGCTCTTGCCGACGCCGCCCTTGGTCGAGAAGACGGCGATGAGCCGACCGGGCGCGCCCCGTCGTTCGGCGACCGCGGGTGTGCGCGGCGTGCTGCCAGTGAGCAGGTCTCCGACTCGCGCCACTGACTGGCCGAGAGTGGCCGCATCTTGTGCCGACACCGTGTCGCGCGCACCGGCCCGGAGTGCGGACTGGAGGATGGCAGTTGTCACCTCGTCGATCGCGAACACCGCGCCCAACTCCGGATACGCGCCCACCAGACGATGCACCTGCTGAAAGCCATACGGAACGGCCAAGCCGGGACCGAACACCGCAACGACAGCACGACCAGGGCGCAGGTGTTGGACGAGCTCCTCGATCGACTCGAACTGTGCGGCACCCGCGAGTTGCGTGCCGAGACGCATGCGCGCCCGCGGATCCGGCTCGACGACGGCCACGTCGTAACGCGACACGGCCGCCACAACGCCCAGCGATTCCCCTTGCTCGAGAGCCACCGCTACCTACGTGCCTGAAGCTGGCGCCGATGCGCCTCCACCCGCCGACGCGGCAAGCGGGCGGAGCGTGAGGTACACGGTGCCGTTCTTGTTGGCGTTCACGACCGCGAGGGCCTCGTCGGGCAGCAGCTCGAAGGTGATGAGTCCACTCGTGGCCGCGGTCGGCGACGGTTGACCGTTCGCGCCACCGGCGCTCAACGCCGTCTCTTGGCCGACGGCGAGCACCTTGACCTTCTCGAGCAGCACCGATGCGCCGGCGTTGTCGACGAAGAGGATGTCGACCCGGTCACCCGGTGCGATCGAGTTCGCGACACCCCGCTCCGCGTCGACCGAGATGGTGACCGCCACCTTGTCGCTGCTGCCGATGGACGAGGCCAGCGATCCACCACCGCCCTCGGCCGCCTGGACGAAGCTCTCAGCGGTGATGAACTGCTTCGCCTGGATGGTGGCGGCGGCGACCTTGCCGCCCAGGAGGCCCGAGTCGTTCACCGCCGACGGTGGGACCGATCCGCGCAAGACCCGCTCGGGCACGATGAGCCCTTGGGAGAGCGCGGTGTCGCCCGTCATCCCCTTCGGGATGTCTTGGGCGGCTACGAATGCCTCGACCAGCTCCACCCGGTCTTGGGCTCGCTGGTCAGCGCCTGACACATAGAAGTAGACGCCGAAGCCGGCCGCGGCCGCGAGCATGATGGCCGCGGCAGCAATGAGGGTGCGGCGGTTGCCCACCTGTCGCGCCCTTTCGTCGGGAAGGTCCCAGCCCTCCCGACTTCATGGTCGGCCGTAGGCGCTCCGGCCTTTAACTTCTCGCCGCGTCTATTGCGGGGCGGGCTCTTCGGTGAGGGACGCGAGCTCGGCTTCGGACGCAGGCTCGTGGGCCTCCTCCGCCACCTCAGGAGCCGCGGACACCGCATCCAACTCGGCCGCGGCCTCGGCTGACGGCGGCTGCACCACCGCATCGCCTTCGGGGACCGGGGCGGGGACGCCACCCTCGGCCTGCTCGCCACCGATGTAGTTGCCGTGCTCGTCGTAGGCGTGCTCGCCAAACTGGTCCTGGTACTCGGGCGCAACCACGCCACCCTCGGCGGCCTGCTTGATCGACAGGCTGATTCGGCGGCGCTCGAGGTCGATGTCGATGATCTTCACCCACAGCTCTTCGCCCGGCGTGACCACTTGCTCGGGCGCCTCGACGTGGTGGACCGCCATCTCCGAGATGTGGACAAGGCCCTCGATGCCGTCCCCCACCTGGACGAAGGCACCGAACGGCACCAGCTTGGTGACCCGGCCGTAGACGAGCTCGCCCACCTGGTGACCGTCGGCGAACTCCTGCCACGGGTCTTGCTGCGTGGCCTTCAGCGAGAGCGAGATGCGCTCACGGGTGAGGTCGACGTCGAGCACTTGGACGGTGACCTCATCGCCGACCTGTACCACCGAGCTCGGGTGGTCGACGTGCTTCCAGGACAGCTCCGACACGTGGACGAGCCCGTCCATGCCGCCGAGGTCCACGAATGCGCCGAAGTTGACCACCGACGACACCACACCGCTGCGGACTTCGCCGGGCTTGAGGTTCGCGAGGAACTCGTCGCGCTGCTCGCGCTGCGTCTCTTCGAGGTACGCGCGACGCGAGAGCACCACGTTGTTCCGGTTCTTGTCGAGTTCGATGATCTTGCACTCGAGCGTGCGACCTACGAACGGATGCAGGTCGCGCACGCGACGCAGATCGACGAGCGACGCGGGAAGGAAGCCGCGCAGACCGATGTCGAGGATGAGCCCGCCCTTCACGACCTCGATGACGGGGCCGGAGACGATCTCGTCCTTGTCCTTGAGCGCCTCGATCGTTCCCCACGCGCGCTCGTATTGCGCACGCTTCTTGGAGAGGATGAGTCGGCCATCCTTGTCCTCTTTGGTGAGGACGAGGGCTTCGAGCACTTCGTCGAGGGTGACGACGTCGTGGGGATCCACATCGTTGCGGATCGACAGCTCGCGCGAGGGAATGACGCCCTCGGACTTGTAGCCGATGTCGAGCAGCACTTCGTCGCTGTCGATCTTGACGACCGTGCCGCTGACGATGTCGCCGTCGTCGAACTCGACGATGGTGGCATCGACGGCATCGGAGAACGACTGCCCGCCGAGGTCGTCGAAGACAACCGGCGCGTCGTCCTCACGAACCTGCGTGAGGGTGGTACCTGCCTCGGGGGCCGACGCTGCGTCGGTCTCCCCTGCTTCCTCGGGGACGGGGCTGCCGTTGCTCCCCGTCACGTCCTGCTCTGACAACTGCTTCTTCTTCGCCGATAGGCCCGCGCCGTCGGGCACGGGTACCTCCCGGGCGCGAACGACTCGGCTCCCAGGTGGGAACCGCCCAGTGAGGCTACATGTTCAGGCTGTTCGCCGCCCCACCAGCAGCAGCTCCGGGGCGTCGAGCGCAGGTGCCGCGGCACGATATCGACCCGGCGTGACACCGTGGATGGCACTCACGTCCACGCCGCCGAGCACCGCGAGCAGCTCGAGCTCGCGTGCGGTGAAGCAGGTGGTCCACAGATCGAAGACCTCTTCGTCGCCGTCGGCGTTCCGCACCGTAGATCGCTCGTGGAGCACACCCGTTGCTGCGTCAAAGGTCTCTCCTTCCTCCAAGAAGCACACGGCGAACGGTGCATGGAAGGCGGAGACCGCTACTCGGCCACCGAGTTTGACGCTCTGCACGATCCGTCGAAACACGTCGATCTCGTCGCGCCCCCCGAGCAGGCCGAATCCGCCCTGGCAGAGGCAGATCGCGGCGTCGAACTCCGCGTCGTAGGCGAGGTCGCGCACGTCGACGACGTCGAATCGAGCCGAGAGGTGCTCGGCTTCGGCACTCGCTCGCGCGAGCTCGATGAACTCCACCGACGCATCGACGCCGGCCGCCGCCACGCCACGGCGCGCGAGCTCGAGGGAGTGGCGCCCCGGCCCGCATCCAACGTCGAGGACTAGCTGGCCATGGCCGAGATCGAGCGCATCCCACAGGAAGTCGATCTCCTGCACCGTGCCTCTGGTGAACGCGTTGCGGAGATAGGCCGGCCCGAGGAACCGAGCGACCGCTCCGAACCAATAGCCTTTGGGAACGGGCATCTGCTCTCCGGTCACGATGACCACCCGTGAGTGAGAGGGAACTCCATGCGCATGCGACGCGCCGCACTGCTGGTCATGTTGGCCGCCGGGTTGATGATCTCAACCACGGCGTCGGTCGGAGCCGAGACGGCACAGAAGGCCCCGCCGGGCTTCAAGACCGTCAAGGTCAAGAAGGCCGGGTTCAGCGTGGCAACGCCGAAGAGTTGGGCAACCGTCGACATCACGCAGGAGAACGCCGACGCGCTTCTCGACAACATCCGCGACGCCGCGCCCGACCTTGCCGCCCAGCTCCCGAGCAACATCAGCGACCTGGTCGCGCAGAGCATGGTGTTGATCTCGTTCTCCGACGAGACGGTGGACGACTTCACGCCCAACCTCAACGTGCTCCTGTTCCCGGGCGTCTCGGACAACCCGACGATCGAGGAGATCGAACTGGAGCTGGGCTCCATCGCCGAGGACGCCGAGTTCTCCGAGGTCACTGTCGCCGGTCAGGACGCCGTGAAGGCGGAGTACGACTTGTCGTCGGGCGACATTCAGGCCCATCTGATTCAGTACGTGCTCACTGGACCGAAGGGCGGCCTGGTCATCACGTTCACGACCGCGCAAGGCGCGTCGACCGACGACTTCGACAAGATCCTGAAGTCCGTCAAGCTCCTCAAGCGGTGAGACGCCGCGGCACGTGCCGCGGCGCTCACCAGTACCCGCGCATGATCTCGAGCATCCACGCGGGCTCGCGAACCTCACCGCGCGGCCCCATCTCGGGGACATGCGGCTTGACGTCGAGTACGGGCGTGCCGTCGATGGCGTCGAGCCCGCGTACGCGCAGGGTGAGCCCGTCGATGCCCACCAGCGTGCACGTGCTCACGCCGATGCGGTTGGGGCGCGCCTTCGCACGCTGAGCGAGGATCCCCACCTCCGGCCAGTCCGCACGACCGCGCGGCCGGCGAACGCCGAGGTGCACCTCACGCTCGGCGACGCCGTGGAAATGGAACACCACATCGACGTGTGAGAACTCGTCGAGGCCGGCGACGACTTCGGGTCCGAAGCGCGCTCCGTCGAGCTCGATCACTGCGTCGACTGAGTCCCAGGCGTCGTCGATCGGTTCGATGCGGCCGCCGCGCACGTAGCCGATCGGCTCGAAGCAGAGCTCTGACACGCGGCCCCGCTATTTCGCTTCGGCCCAGTTGGGGCCGAAGCCGATGTCGACCGCGAGCGGCACACGCAGCTCGGTGACCGACTCCATCGTGTCGCGGATGATCGGCTCCACCGCAGCGCGCTCGTCGAGCGGCACCTCGAAGACCAGCTCGTCGTGCACCGTGAGCAGCATGCGAGTAGCGAAGCCGCCCGCGTCGAGCGCACGATCCACATCGATCATCGCGAGCTTGAAGATGTCGGCGGCGGAACCTTGCACCGGCGCGTTCTGAGCCATCCGTTCCCCCATCTGGCGGATGCGGAAGTTGTCCGACGAGAGCTCGGCGATCTGACGCCGGCGGCCGAAGATCGTGGTGGTGTAGCCGCGACCCTTGGCCTCCGCGATGGTGTCATCCATGAACTTGCGAACGTTGGGAAAGCCGTCGAAGTAGCTGTCGAGGATCTCGCGCGCTTCGCCGGTCTCGACGCCGAGCCGTTGACCGAGTCCGAACGCTTCCATCCCGTACGCCAGGCCGTAGTTGACGACCTTGGCGAACCGACGTTGCTCAGTGGTGACGTCGGCCTCGTCCTCACCGAACACCTTCGCCGCCGTGACTGTGTGCACGTCGAGGCCCTTGTCGAATGCCTCGATGAGCCCCGGATCCTCGGCAAGGTGTGCGAGCACGCGCAGCTCGATCTGGGAGTAGTCGGCGGTGAGCAGCCCCCAGCCTCCGTCGGCGACGAACGCGCGCCGGAACTCGCGTCCGTCGGCGGTGCGCACCGGCACGTTCTGGAGGTTGGGGTTCTCGCTCGAGATCCGGCCGGTGGTGGTGTCGGTCTGCTTGAGCGTGGCGTGCACGCGGCCGTCGGGCCCGATGAGTGGCGGCAACGCGTCGGCGTAGGTGCTGCGGAGCTTCTCGACTTCTCGGTAGCGCAGGAGGTCTTCGACGATTGGGTGGTCGTCGGCCATCTTCTGGAGCGAGTCGGCATCGGTCGACGGACCGGTCTTCGTCTTCTTCACCGGCGTGAGACCGAGCTTCTCGAACAGCACGACGCGCAGCTGCGGCGTGGAGTTCACGTTGAACTCCTCCCCCGCGTGCTTCCAGATCTGCCGCATGAGGGTGTCGCATTCCTTGTTGAGCTGCATGCTCAGCTCGTCGAGGAACTTGCGGTCGATGCCGATGCCGGCGTCTTCCATCTTGGCGAGGACTCGCACGAGCGGCTGCTCGATGCGGAGATACAGATCGATGAGCTCGCGTGCAATGAGTGCTTCGGCCAGCGCGTCGGCGAGGCGCAGCACCGCGGCGGCGCGGCGCCCGGTGTCCTCCACTCCGGCCTCGCCGTCGAAGTCGAGGGTGCCTTCCTCCACGTCGGGCGAGCGCACCTCGACCGACAGATAGCGAAGCGCCAGGTCTTCGAGGAGATACTTGCCCTCGGCTGGATCGAGCAGGTACGCCATCACCGCGGTGTCGTGCTGGAGCGTGCGCACATCCGCGCCGAGCCCGTGCATGAGCTCCTTGGCGCGATGCGCCACGAGGGGCGGCCCACCCGCGGCGACGAGCGCGCCGCCCGCTTGCGCGACGTCGGCGTCGCGCATGAGCGCGCCGTCGGCGTAGGTGACTCGGCCGTCGCTCGTGGCGATCGCTAGCCCAGCCAAGGCCGGCCGGGTGGACGTGCCGTCCCAGCGGGCTTCCAGCGCGTATCGCTCACCCGCGCTGGTCACCTCCCGGAGGCGGGTTGCGAGCGCCGCCGCGTCGCGTAGCACCTCTACTTCGGTGTCGAGGGACTCGGTAGCCTCTTCTTCCGCGGCGACGGCGCCGACGGCTTCCATCATCCGGGGCAGCAGCGTGCGAAACGCGAGCTGATCGAAGAGGACACGCACCTTCTCGCGGTCGAACGTGCCTTGCTTGAGCTCACTGATCTCGGCGCCGCAGTCGACGTCGCGCACCAGCACCGACATCGCACGGTTGAGGAACACGCGGTCGCGCATCTCGCCGAGGTTCTCACGCTGCTTTGGCGGCAGATCGTCGAGGTGCTCGTAGATGCCCTCGAGGTCGTTGTAGGTGGTGATGAGCTTGGCGGCGGTCTTCTCCCCGATCCCCGGGACGCCGGGGAGGTTGTCGCTGTTGTCGCCGCGCAACGCGGCGTAGTCGGGGTATTGCGCCGGCGTGACGCCACCCGTCCGCTCGACGATCCCTGCTTCGTCGTAGAGCGCGTAGTCGGAGACGCCACGCTTGTTGTAGAGCACCTTCAGGTGCGGATCGCTCACGAGCTGGAACGAGTCTCGGTCGCCGGTGACGATCACCACGTCGATGCCGGCGTCGGCGGCGTGCGTTGCGAGCGTGGCGATCACGTCATCGGCCTCGACGCCCTGCACTTGGAGCACGGGCATCTCGAGCGCGTCGAGCACCTCGCGGATGAGCGGGAGCTGCGAGCTGAAGACGTCGGGTGTCTCCTTGCGGCCTGCCTTGTAGTTGACGTCCATCTCGTCGCGGAACGTGCCACCGGGGGCGTCGAACGCCACGCCGATGTAGTCGGGCTTCTCGTCGGCGAGCACCTTCGTGAGCATCGACGTGAAGCCGAAGACCGCGTTGGTGATCGTGCCCGACGGCGTGCTCAGGTCGGCGGGAAGCGCGTAGAAAGCCCGGTACGCGAGCGAGTGCCCGTCGAGCAACAACAGCTTCTCCGCCATGTCGGCGATCGTATGCCCGGACTACGACGCCGGCCGCGCCCAGCGTGGGCCGCTCGCGTCAGCCGCTGGCTGCTGCGGCCGCCGCCTTCAGCTTCTTGGTGGCCTTCTTCACGATCTGCTTCAGCAGCGTGGAGTCGGCCGGCAGGATCCTCGTGTGGATCACGACCACGTTGTTGGCTACCCGCACGTACACCGCATTGGTCTCTTCGCTCACACCGTCACCCGTGGTCGTGATCCGGACGGCGAAGCGCTGGTTCCCGATCGCGGCGAACGGCTCGATCGCACCCGAGACCGAGTTGGGGAGCTCGCCACTGCTCACCGCCCACGACTCGCACTCGACTGCCGCAGTCTTCATGGTCTTCATGAAGTTCTTCGCCTGGGTGACGGCCGAGTTGCCGAACGACTCCGTGAACGACCACAGGGTCTGCCACACGAACCAGTAAGGCTCGTCGGGCGACGCGATCTTCTGGAGCGTTGTCGTCGCGGCACCGTTCACGGCGTGCAGCTCACCCGCGACGTATCCGTCGGTTGCCCCACCGCACCAACCACCTTCGATGTCGTTGAGCTGCGTGTGCGGCTCCGACTCGATGACCCCGTCCGGGGCAACCGTCCAGTCGCCGCCGGGGACGTCCTCAGGTGCGAGCACGGCGGCCCCGAGCTGAGCGTCGTCGAGCAACACAGGAGCCGCCGCGGCGGGTGCAGCCAACCCGATGGTCAGCGCCGCGGTGCCGATCACCATCACTCGAAGCACGCGCATGGAGTTCCCCTCTGTCCTCAGATGCACACTACGGCGCGAGCTCACCGTCGAGGACGCGCTGGGCAATCTCGCCCACCTTCATCCGATCATGCATGGCATGCGACTGGATGAAGCGCCATG
>JANOHN010000335.1:0-3557 GCA_031406505.1 Acidimicrobiia bacterium
CAACCAGCCGGTGCACGTGACCTTGAAGGTGAAGCGGGGTGTGCCCAGTCTGCGCGGGCACAAGCTCGCGGGCGCCATCGGCACGGGGCTCAGGCACGCGGCTACAGCCAATTGGGCCCGGCAGAAGGCGCGGCGGCGCACGTTCAGGGTGGTTCACTTCTCCATCCAGCCGAAGCATGTGCACCTGATCGTGGAGGCGACCAGCAAGACGGCGCTCGCGCGCGGCGTGCAGGGGCTGGCGTCGGGGCTGGCGCGGCGGGTGAACAACAAGCTTGGCCGGCGCGGCTCGCTGTTCGCCGATCGCTACCATGGCCGCGCGCTGGCGACGCCGACCGAGGTCCGCAACGCGATCGTGTACGTCTACACGAAGGATTCACACTGCACCTCCTTGAGCAAGATTGGCCAGGGCGCGACGGTCGCGCCGCGAGGGCGGTCGTCGCTATGGCGTCTGGTCGTTCGTCTTGGCCACGGGCGCGGTGGTCCCGAGGACACGGTAGTTGATCTTCCTTCCCGGCGCGCCTCGCCCGAGTCGCTCGACCTCGAGCTCACTCATCGCATGCGTGTGCCAAAGGACTTTGACGCGTAGTGCTGGGCGGGGGACGTCGACGACGCGGACACTGATGTCCTTGATCAGCAAGCGGAGGAGCAGCTTTCGATCGCGATCCTCCGTGGTCTTGGCGCGCCAGAGCCGCGGCAGGTCGGTAGCGAGCTGCATGATTCGCCGGCGATCGAGCTCCGATAACTCGAAGCGCTGTGCGCGTTTGAACTCGTCGTACTCGTGCTCGAGGCGCTCGACGTCGGTGAGACGTTCATTCCATCGCTTCTCGAGCGTACGAGCAACGACTCGGTTGTCCGGATCGCAGGCGTCGAATTGCCGCTCGGCGCGCTTGGCATCGTAGCGGGCGCGCTCCAGGCGGAGCGTCCATTGCCGATCGAGCGCGGCGTGTTGTTCGTCGACGATCTCGACGACACGTGTGGCATCGAGCAACTTCTGGTGGGTCAACAGGCCGAGCACGAGATCGACGACGGGCTCGTCGAGGTGGCGCGCGTAGATATGTGCGCAGACGTCGCCGATCGCGGACTCGGCGAGCTTGTGACACTGGTACGCGGCGTACTTGCCATTCTGACCGCTGTATCGGACCTGAAGCCGACTGCTGCAGCGGTCGCACAACAGCAAGCCCTGCAACAGTGCCCGGCCCTCGCGAACGGCGCCGCGCGCCGCGGGTCCTCCGCGACGAGCGCAGTTCTCGGACATTCGCTTCTCGTTGGCCAAGTACGCCTCCCAAGTGAGGTACGCCGGATGTGCATCTCGGATCATTACCGGCCACTCCGACCTCGGCAAGCGCCGGACACGTCGGCGGCGGAGCCCTGCGTCGAGAGTGGTCTCGCCCTTGGCGCGGCCGAAGACGTACGCGCCCGCGTACAACGGGTTGGTGAGGATCTGGTGCGCACGGCTGTGCGTGAGCTGCGACCATTCCACGCGCTTTCCGTAGCGGGCGGGAAAACGCAACCCATGCGCGCTGAAGTGCTTGATGACGTCGGCGAGCGTGCCGGCGAAACGGAACCGATCGAAGAGAAGCTCGACGGCGCGGCGCACTTCCTCGTCGGGATCGAGCACGAAGCGCGTGGCCTCGTCGTCTTCGTACACGTAGCCAATCGGCGGGCGGCATCGGTAGGTGCCACGGCGCGCGAGATGCCAGCGCCCCCCTTCCATGCGCTGTCGCAGCCAGACAAGCTCGAAGTCGGCCATCGTGCCCTTCATGCCCAGCACGAGGCGGTCGTTCGGGTCGCGTGGATCATAGACGGTCTGCTCGTCAACGAGCAGCGTGCGCGTAAGCGCGGCGATCTCGAGCAGGCGATGCCAGTCGGCCGAGGAACGTGCCAGTCGTGAGGCGTCGAGGCTCAACACGGCACCGACGCGGCCCATCGTCATCTCGGCCGCCACGCGTTGAAAGCCCTCGCGACCCTCGGTGGACTTACCCGAACGCCCAAGGTCGTCATCGACGATGACGACCTGCGCTCGCGGCCAGCCCAGCTCGACTGCGTGGTCGGCGAGACCGAGCTGCCGCTCGGTACTCGAGCGGTGTTGCGCGACCTGCGCTGCCGTCGACTGGCGCGCGTAGACGAAGGCCAGTCGCTCACGATGCTCCACCTTGACCTTGTCACTTCCGATCATCGTCGCCTCCGTCGACGCGAAGCGTCTTCAGCGACATCTCGACGATCCACCGTGCTAGCTCGTCGAGCTGCGGGCGCTCGAGCGCGAGTCTCGCCAATGTCTCGAGATCGCGGCGAACCGCCTCGAGGTTCACGGGCTTTTCCTCCAGTAGGGTCGACTTGCGCCGCACCTTGCGGTGATGGTGATCCCGCGATCGTGGGGGGCAACTTTTCGGCGACGAACGCCGCCATCGTGGCGAGCCGCTGGACTTCGAACAAGACCAGCCGTCCGCCGATCTTCGGGCAAGCAGCTCTAGGCTGCCGGCTCGTCCAGTCGATCGGGATCACACGCCGGTAGCCTTCTGGGTGCTCGACTACCAACCGGGCGCCACCGTCGGCGAAAACCCGCCACACGGGCAGTATCTCCCCGAAGTAGCGGTGTACGGGATAGGTGATCAGCGCTCCATCGCCCGTAGGCGATGGTGCAGTCTGAACTGTACGTGTAGACGTACACGATCGCGTTGCGGACCTCGGTCGGTGTCGCCAGCGCGCGCCCATGGTACCGATCAGCGAACAGCGAGCCGCGCCGTCCCAGCTTGTTGTTCACGCGCCGGGCGAGCCCCGACGCCAGCCCCTGCACGCCGCGCGCGAGCGCCGTCTTGCTGGTCGCCTCCACGATCAGGTGCACGTGGTTCGGCTGGATCGAGAAGTGGACCACCCGAAACGTGCGCCGCCGCGCCTTCTGCCGGGTCCAGCTCGCCGTCGCCGCCCGCCTGAGCCCGGCCCCGATGGCGCCTGCGAGCTTGTGCCCGCGCAGACTCGGCACGCCCCGCTTCACCTTCAGGGTCACGTGCACGGGCTGGTTCGCGTCGTGCCACGGCCTCGGCCGGTGCTTGATCCAGCTGCCCTTCCGCGTGGGCTTGCGCCCGGCGTTCTTCCGCTTCCCGCCCCACGTTCTTGGCACCGGCAGCTCGAGCTCCATCTGCTTCGGCTTCCGTGACATGTTCGGGCACATTAGTGAAAGAGATCGTCGGTGGCAAGCACTTCACAGCACACAGGAGAAAACGGTCCGACCGGGCGCCGATGCCCATGCCTGGCGCGCCCTGGGCTGCTGCCTTTGGGTGACTTCGCGCCCCGCGCGCCATGCTGAGGCTTCTTCTCACCGCAGTCGAAGGCGCCACCGGAGCCGTGTCTCGACCGCCCCGGAGTCGATCACCTCCCGCACCCCCTCACAGCCGACTGCACCCACCACAACGAAGCCACCACGGTGCGGAACCATGCCGCTACCAATCGCCGCCGCCCACCGCCACCGTCCGCCATCCGCCGCGCACCCGTTGCCAGGAGCCCCCCGTCCCCACTAGGCTCGGCGCCGTGGACGTCCTCGAATTCAAGCTGCACCTGAT
>JANOHN010000355.1:0-3545 GCA_031406505.1 Acidimicrobiia bacterium
CCCGCGATCGCGCACGAGCGCATTCACCGGCACCTCGGTGCGCAGCGCCGTCGGCCATCCCTCGACGGCAGCTTCCTCCCCGGCGCGCCGGGCCGCGACGGGGTCGCAGGGATACCCGGCGAACGGTGAGCACTCTCCCCAACCGGCCGGGCCTTCGAGCAGCGTGATCGATCGATCGCCAATACGAAGGTGGTGCTCGGTCAGGACAACCACAGACCCAACCCCAACAGCAACGCCGTGACGAGTTCCAGGCGCGCGGTACCGATGAGCGCGGCCACAAGCACGGGCGGCGATGTGCCATGCAGCACACGACGGGTCGGTGGCACGGAGAGCGGAAGTGCGGCGTACGCGAGCAACGCGGTCGCGTGCTCGAGGGCGATCGGCACGATCGCCAAGAACGCGAGGGCGATGCACCCGACGTACACGCGGCGCGTGGCTGACTCACCGACCCGCACCGCGAGGGTGCGCTTGCCGGCAACCGCGTCACCGCGGATGTCGCGGAGGTTGTTGGTCACCAGGATGGCGCACGCCAACAAGCCGATCGTGACCGACGCCCACCATGCGATCTCCGGGATGCGCTCGAGCTGCACGAACGTAGAGCCCGCCGTCGCGACGAACCCGAAGAACACAAGCACCATCACCTCGCCAAGCCCGATGTAGCCGTACGGCTTCGGCCCGCCGGTGTAGAGCACGGCAGCCGCGATCGACGCGACCCCGACGAGCAACAGCCAGGGCGTGACGATGATCGCCAGCGCAAGCCCCGCCGTCGCGGCAACGGCCATTGCGAGTCCTGCCGCCATCCGCACGGCGCCCGGCGACGCGAGACCGGATGCGGTGAGGCGGATCGGCCCCTTGCGATCGCGGTCGGTGCCGCGCACGCCATCGGAGTAGTCGTTCGTGTAGTTCACGCCAACTTGGAGCGCGAGCGCCACGACGAGGGCCAGCGATGCGCGTCCGGCGCTGATCTCGCGCGCTTCGGCGAACGCGACTGCGGTTCCCGCCACCACGGGAGCGACCGCCGCGCCCAGCGTGCGCGGCCGCGCCCCGGCCAACCAAAGTCTCCACCCCGTTGGTACCGCGATCATGTTCAAGCCGTTATGGCCGCTTCGGGAAGCGCTCGAACTCGGGGCGGCGCTTCTCCAGGTAGGCGCGCTTGCCTTCCTGCGCTTCCTCGCTCATGTAATAGAGCAGCGTCGCGTCGCCCGCGAGCTGTTGGAGCCCGGCGAGGCCGTCGTCGGTCGCGTTCATCGATGCCTTGATCATGCGCAGCGACAGCGGGCTGTGCCCGAGCATCTTGCGGCACCATGCGACCGTCTCGACCTCGAGATCTTCGAGCGGCACCACTTTGTTCACCAGTCCCATGCGCTCCGCGGCGTCGGCGTCGTATTGGTCGCAGAGGAACCAGATCTCACGTGCCTTCTTCTGTCCGACCATGCGCGCGAGCAACCCCGATCCGTAGCCGCCGTCGAACGAGCCCACCTTGGGCCCCGTCTGACCGAAGCGCGCGTTGTCGGCGGCCACCGTGAGGTCGCACACCACGTGCAGCACATGGCCGCCGCCGATGGCGTAGCCCGCCACCATCGCAACCACGGGCTTCGGGAGGCGCCGGATCTGCACCTGGAGATCGAGCACGTTCAGCCGCCCGATCCCGTCGTCACCGACGTAGCCGTCGTCGCCCCGCACGCGCTGGTCGCCACCCGAGCAGAACGCCTCCGAGCCCTCGCCGGTGAGGATGACCACCCCGACCTCCGGGTCGTTGCGCGCCAGCTCGAAGGCCGCTTGGAGCTCGAAGAGGGTTCCGGGACGAAACGCGTTGCGCACCTCGGGACGACAGATCGTGATCTTGGCGACTGCGCCACCTTCCTCCCTCGCGGTCTCGTACCGGATGTCGCCGAAGTCGACGTCGCCCGGCTTCCACTGCGCACCGGGGCGGATCGTGCGGGGACGGCCGGCGGCGTCGAGTGCCACGGGCGAGAGTTCAGCCATCGATGCGCTCCTTCGTCTCCCCGGAATGTTGGGAGTGATCACTCCTACGGTACGCTCGAGCCTGATGTCCGGCCAGTCGGGGGTGCCCCTGGTCGCGGTCTCCCTCCCTCGCCAGCAGGTTGCGGGAGCTGCGGCGACCATATGGGACCGGGGTGAGGCCGTCCTCGTCCTCGACCCCGCCGCCCCGCCGGAATGAGCGACCTCCCACTCCCGATGCTCGCGGTCGCCGCCGAGCACGTGCCGGTCGACGACCAGGAGTGGGCGTGCGAGATGAAGTGGGACGGGTACCGCGCGGTGGTCGGGATCGAGCACGGCAAACTGCGCATCGCGTCTCGGCGGGGCAACGACGTCACGGCGCGCTACCCCGAGCTCGACGGACTGCCGGTGGCTGTCGGTGTCGACGCGATCCTCGACGGGGAGCTCGTTGTGCTCGACGAGCACGGCCACGCGAGCTTTCAAGAGATACAGAACCACCAGGCTCCCGCCGTCTTCGTGTGCTTCGACCTACTCATGCTCGATGGTCGGGACATCACCGCCCTCGCATGGCGCGATCGCCGTACGCTGCTGGAGCGCATCGCGCTCTCAGGGGACCGGTGGCAGACGTCGCCGGTCTCGGCCGGCGGCGCCACGCATGCGCTTGCGGCGGCACAGGAGCTCGGCTTCGAAGGCGTGGTGTGCAAGCGGCTCGACTCGCCGTACCTTGCAGGTCGCCGCTCGCCGTCGTGGCGCAAGGTGAAGCTCACGTTGCGCCAAGAGCTCGTGATCGGTGGATGGCTCCCGGGTGAAGGCCGGCTGGCCAACACGCTGGGTTCTGTGCTCGTCGGGCATCACGACGGTGTGGGCGGACCGCTCCGTTACGCCGGGCGGGTCGGCTCGGGTTTCGACGACAAGGGACGAGACGCGCTCGCGCAACGCCTCGTGCGCCGCGACACGAGTCCGTTCGATCCCGCTCCACGCGTGAGGAGCGCCGTGTGGGTGGAACCCGACTGCGTGGCCGAGGTCAAGTTCACCGAATGGACCATCGACGGGGTCCTTCGCCAACCCGTGTTCCTCGGCCTTCGCGACGACAAGGACCCCAACGAGGTCGTCCGCGAGATGTAAGCCGCTCAGGTGTCGTCGCGCAGCGACTCTTTCCAGGCGCGGAACTTGGTGTGGGTTGCACCGTCGGGACCGGCGCCTTCACCGGTGCCATCGGCGTGAAGGCGGAATACGTACTGACGGCTCAGATCGTCCGCCGCGACGGCCATGTAGCGCGCGTCGGCATCGACAGCCGGGCCGGCCCGCCACAGCAAGAAGCCCTTGATGCGGCGCTTGTATGCCACGAGGTCGATCCCCAGGTCGACGCCGAGCGAGCGCAGCTCGGGAGGCGCTTCAATCCAGCGTTCCGCTGGGATGAGGAAGTCGCGTTGCGGCGTCGACGGCAGCTCGTCGGTATGCCAATCACGGTCGGTCGGCGGTCGTTCCTCCGCGGGTGTCGCCATCGGTGCCATGCTCCCACGCGTGGAGCGGCCGAGCGTCTCGAAGAGCGATGCTCGAACGACAAGTGGCTTTGCCACATG
>JANOHN010000008.1:0-8453 GCA_031406505.1 Acidimicrobiia bacterium
GCACGCGATCACCGCCCAATCCCTTGGTCGCACTCGCTCGGCGGCCGGGGTACCCGTCCGCCGCCCCTTGGGACGCTCGCCGCTCCCGCGAGCTCACTCGCTCCGCTCGCTCGCCGCCGCGGCCTTATGCCAGATGGTGCCGGTGGGGGTGTCTTCGAGCGTGATGGCGCGGGCGGCGAGCTCGTCGCGGATGCGGTCGGCTTCGGCAAAGTCCTTCGCGACCCGTGCGGCTTCGCGAGCCGCCACGAGGGCGTCCACATCGGCGTCGATGTCCTGTTCGACACCCACCGGCAACCCCAACGCTTCTGCGAGCTGCACGACCGTGGCAGTGAGCGATGCGGCCCTTTCCGACTCGCCGTCGTCGATCGCCTGGTTCGCGGCGGTGACTGCTTCGAAGATCGCGCCGACAGCTCCCGGGGTCCCGAAGTCGTCGTCCATCTCGGCACGGAACCGTTCGACGATCTCTTCATCGACCGGTGCGTCGGCGAACGGGCTCCCCGCGGCCGGCGCTCGGCGCGCGAGCGCGTCGAGGCGGGCCACACCTTTCGCGGCGTCGGAGAGCTCCGCGTCGCCCAGCTCCATCGCCTTGCGGTACTGAGTCTGGAGCACGGCGAGGCGGAACGCTCGTGCCCCGTGCGCGTCGAGTGCCGCTTCGAGCGTCTTGAAGTTGCCGAGCGACTTCGACATCTTCTCGCCGGAGATCTCCACCATGCCCGAATGCATCCAGTGCCGGGCGAACGGGTGCCCGGCCGCTTCGGCCTGCACGCGCTCGTTTTCGTTGTGCGGGAACACGAGATCGTCCCCCGCACCGTGCAGGTCGAAGCCTTCGCCGAGCAAGTCGAGCGACATCGCCGAGCACTCGATGTGCCAACCTGGCCGCCCGGGTCCCCACGGCGAGTCCCACACCGGCTCGCCCGGCTTGGCGGCCTTCCAGAGCGCGAAGTCGACCGGATTGCGCTTGGTCTCGTCGACGTCGACGCGCGCACCGGCAGAGTCGAGCAGCTGCTGGAGCGAACGATGCGGAAGTGCGCCGTACTGCGGGAACGATGCGACATCGAAGTACACGCCGCTCTCGGGCACGACGTATGCGTGCTCGGCGGCGACGAGCTGCTCGATCAACGACAGCATCGAAGCGATGTACTCCGTGGCGTGCGGCGTCTCGTCGGGCCGCGCCACCCCGAGGCGGTCGAGCTGCGCCCAGTACGCGGCTTCGAACTCTTGCGCGAGCTCAGGTTCGCTGCCGCCGCGCTCGGCCGCCCGAGCGATGATCTTGTCTTCGATATCGGTGACGTTGCTCACGAAGTGCACGTCGAGTCCCGACCAGCGCAGATAGCGGCGAACGACGTCGTACACGAGCGCCGTGCGCCCGTGACCGACGTGCGGCACGTCGTAGACGGTGGGCCCGCACACGTAGATCGCGATCTTGCCGGGGTCGCGCAGATCCAGGTCGACCTTGGCCCGTAGCATCGTGTCGTAGACGCGCACGGCCATTTCTAGAGGTTACGGGTCGTCGTCACGCAGGGGCGGCTGACTCGCGGGCCGCGAGCAGCGCGACGGACCACGCGGCAATGCCTTCGCCGCGACCGACGGCGCCGACACCTTCGGCATGCTTCGGCTTGACCGAGACCGACGCGCCGACCACCTCACTGAGGTTCGCGGCTATCGCGACGACGTGCTCGGCGAGACGCGGCTGCTCGGCCGCAATCACGAGATCGACGTTCGCTACCGACCACCCTTCCTCGCGAACCCGTGTCATCACGTCGCGCAGCAAGTCGATCGACGACGCACCTCGGTACTGCTCATCCGACGCCGGAAAGAGGGTCCCGAGGTCGGGCAGCCCGGCGGCGCCGAGGAGCGCGTCGGCAACTGCGTGCGCGGCAACGTCGGCATCGGAGTGGCCGACCAAGCCCGTGGCGCCAGCGATCGTCACGCCACCCAGCACCAGCGGTCCGTCGCCGCCGAACGCGTGCACATCGAACCCGAGCCCGACGCGGAGTCCCGACGCGTTGGCCCCGCTCACCGCGCCTCGAGCAACGTCTCGGCCAGCGCGAGGTCGGCCACTGTGGTCACCTTGAGGTTGCGCGGATCACCCTCCACGATCACGACCGTGCCGCCGGCGGCTTCGACCAGCGCGGCGTCGTCGGTCGCGTCGTCTCCGCCCGCGTGCGCGGTTCGCAATTTCGCGGCCCGAAACGCCTGCGGCGTCTGCACTGTGACCAACCCCTCGCGCGCGACGGTATCGACGATTCGATCGCCGGCGACCCGCTTGAGGGTGTCGGCAACACCCAACGCAGGAACCGCGCCGTCGGCGCCAGCACGCACGGCGTCGATCACGAGCTCGAAGAGCTCCGGCGATGCGAGCGGGCGAGCCGCGTCGTGCACCACCACGATGTCGGTGTCCGCGGCGATTGCGGCAAGTCCGGCGCGCACCGAAGCCGACCGGGTTCCTCCACCTTCCACAACCGCTTGCACAGCGCTGCCATCCCAGTCGACACCGGACGGCAGAACGACCACCACTTCGTTGCACACGGCGGCAGCAGCAGCAACGGCGTGGTCGACGAGCCGGGCACCGGCCACGCTGGAGAACTGCTTGAGTGCCCCGAATCGGTCGCCGCGGCCACCGGCAACGATCACGGCGGAGGTTCGCGCCACGCCAGTCGCGCGACTAGCGCTTCTTGGCGGCTGCGGCCTTCTTGGCCGGCGCCTTCTTGGCCGGCGCCTTCTTCGCCGGCGCCTTCTTGGCCGCGCTCTTGGGCTTGGCCACCAGCGCCTTGCGCGGCGCCGCCTTCGCCGGCTTCTTGCGCGGCGTGATCGCGGGGACGTCGCGACCGGCCAGCACGTCGTCGAGGCGGGCGTCGGCTGCTTCCTCATCGACGTTCAGGGCGAACACCAGCTCCGACACGAGGATCTGGCGCGCTCGGGCGAGCATCCGCTTCTCACCGGCCGAGAGGCCCTTGTCGGCCTCACGCAGCGAGAGGTTCCGCACCACTTCGGCCACCTGGTAGATGTCGCCGCTCTTGAGCTTCTCGACGTGGTTCTTGAAGCGGCGCGACCAGTTGGTCGGCATGCGCGCTTCCTTCTTGCGGAGGACCGCGAAGACCTCTTCGACCTCTTCGTCGTTGATCACGTCGCGCAACCCGATCTCGTCGGCCTTCTCGACCGGGATCGAGACCTTGAGATCGCCGTACGTGATGCGCAGCACGAAGTAGTCGGTCTTGTGACCGTCGAAGACGCGCTTCTCCTTGCCTTCGATGATCGCGGCACCGTGGTGCGGATACACGACCTTGTCACCGACGGCGAACGACATGGTGCTCCTTGCGCGTGAAACCTGCGGAAAAGCAAGCAGAAGAAAGGGAAGGCGGAACAGCCATTGTACCAGACCATCGCTCGAGTTCCTCGTCCTCGGAGACCGGGAGGGAACCACCGCTAACCTGCACGACGGGGGTTCTGGCGTGGAACGCAATCTGCTCGACAGCACTGACCTGTTCGCTCCGCTTCCGCCTGTGGTGCTCGACACGTTGCGGGCTCATGCAACCGTGCGCACGCTTTCGCGCAACGAGTGGCTGTTCCGCAAGGGGGATGCGTCGGACGCGCTCTACGTGATCGACGAGGGTCGGATCGCCATCGCCACGCAGTCAGGAGACGGACGCGAGACGGTGCTCGCCGTGCTCGAGGACGGAGCGCTCTTCGGCGAGCTCCCGTTGTTCGATGACGCACCGCGTTCTGCCGACGCGCGCTCACTCACCGACTCGAAGGTCGTCGAGCTCGAATACGAGCCGGTGCGGGTTGTCCTCCGCGAACGACCCGAGCTCCTCTGGGTGATCGTGCGACTGGTTGTGGAGCGCTTGCGCGCCACCGATGAAGCGCTCGCTGACGCGGTGTTCCTCGATGTGCCCGCTCGCACTGCGAAACGCCTGCTCGACCTCGCCGGTGGCGACGATCGGTTCACGCTCCCTCTCACACAAGAGGAGCTCGCCGCGATCGTCGGCGCGAGCCGAGAGCGCGTGAACAAGGCGATCTCGCTGTTCGTGCGGCTCGGCTGGCTCGAGATCGAGGGTCGCAGCAGCTATCGGATCCTCGACCGCGAAGCGCTCCAGGACCGGGCGACCATCTAGTCCAGCCTGGCGCCCTGGTCGAGCAGGCGCCCTAGGGGAGCAGGAACTCCAGCGTCCGGCGCCAGGCGTCGGCGGCATCGTCGGGGCGGTGGCCCGGGCGCTCGGGCACATGGACGAACCCGTGGTCGGCGTCGGGGTAGACGACCACCTCGCAGTCGGGCCGGCTCCCCCACGCTCGTCGGAGCGCGTCGATGTCGGACTCCGGCGTGTACGCGTCCTTGCCGCCAAAGATCGCGAGCGTCGAGCACGCGTCCTTCGCGCTGGCGAGTGGTTCACGCAGTCGCGGACCACGCCAGTCGTCGGGAAGCCGGATCATCCCGTAGAACGCGACGGCCCGCTCGAACGTGCTCGTGGCGGCAGCCTTCAACGTCTGGAGCCCGCCCATGCAAAAGCCCATCACGAACATTTCGACCACACGATCCGCATCCGACACGTACTCGGCCGCCCGTGCGAGGTCGCCGAGCTGAAGATCGTCGTCGAGCTCGCGCACGTACGCCATGCGTGTGGACGGGTCGGTCGCGTCACGCACATCGTCGGGAGCGCGCGCGAAGGGCTCGGGTGCGCACACGGCGAAGCCATGCGTGCCGAGCCGCCGGCACAGGTCGTCGAACAGCGGACGCACCCCCATGATGTCGGGGTGCAGCACCAGACCGGCCGCGGCCGCACCATCGCTCGGCCACGCGTGGATGGCTTCGACCTTTGTGCCGTCGACGCCGGTGAACGTGACTCGCTCGACCGAAGCAGGGCGTGGTCCTTCGTGCAGCTCCGCCACGATCACGTGTACCGCTCGAGGATGGAGCTCTCCGCGAGACGGGCGAGCCCGTCCTTGATCGCCTTGGCCCGGGCATCGCCAACGCCGTCCACCTGCACGAGGTCGGACTCGCTCGCCCGCATGATCTTCTGCAAGTTCGTGAACCGGTCGACGACGTGGTCGGAGACGACCTCGGGGAGTCGGGGGATCTTGTGCAGTAGCCGAAACCCGCGCGGCTGCACCGAGGAGTCGAGCCCGAGTTCGTCAGGAAGCCGAAGCACGGCGACCACCTCAGCGAGATCGAGCAACGAGTCGTCGTCGAGCGTGGCGAGCTGCGCCATCACGTTGGCGAGCTCCCAATCGGGTTCGGTGGAGTAGTAGTCCTTGGCCACGAGGCGGCGGTCGTCTTCGACACCGCCGATGAGCTCGTCGAGCTGGAGCATCACGAGCCGGCCGTCGCCGCCGAGCTCGATCACGTAGCCCTCGATCTCGTCGGCGACGCGTCGCACCATCTCGGCCCGCTGGAGCACGGTGGCGACATCGCGCACCGTCACGAGATCCTCGACTTCGAGCGCCGACAGCGATCCGCTCACCGAGTCGAGACGCGTCTTGTAGCGCTCGAGGATCTGGAGGGCTTGATCGGCACGGGCCAGCACTCTCTGCGTGGGCTCGATCGGTCGCTTCAGACCTCGTACATGGATCGCGACCTCGGTGCGGTCCTCCGAGACGGTGATCACCGGCACCTCGATCTGACGCGCGACGCGCTCGGCCGTTCGGTGGCGCGTGCCGGTCTCGGCGGTCGGGATGTTGGGATCGGGGACGAGGTGCACGTTCGAGCGCACGATCCGCTGGCAGTCGCCCGTGAGGATGATGGCGCCGTCCATCTTCGCCAGCTCGGAAAGGCGCTGCGGTGAGAACTCGGCGTCGAGCAGGAAGCCTCCCGAGCACACCGAGAGCACATCAGGACCGGCGCCGATGACGATGAGCGCGCCCATGCGAGCCTGGATGATGCGCTCGATGCCGTCGCGGAGGCGTGTGCCCGGCGCGACGAGTCGCAAGGCGGCCAGCAGAGCTTCGGTACGCGGCAGGGCTGGCATCAGGGGAAAGTCGCGACACCCGCGCTACGCAGCGCGGTCGACGCGGCGCCACGATACCCGCCGCTCTGGGCCTTCGGAAAACGACTCCCTGCGCCCTCAGAACGCCTGGTCAGGCCGCTCGAGACGCGGCGGCAGCAGGCTCGGCGAACACTGCGTGCAGCGCGTCCGCCAGCGTGGCCACCGGCCGGGTGACGAGCCCGGGCACCGTCGGGAGCGACGCCGGGCCAACCACGTGGGTGAAGCCAAGCCGCGCCGCCTCAGCCAGACGGCGCGTCGCTTGCGGCACCTGGCGGAGCTCACCGCCGAGCCCGACCTCACCCATCGCGACCGTGGTTGCTGGGATCGGGCGGTCCAGGTGCGCGCTGGCCACCGCGAGCGCAATCGCCAGGTCGGCGCCGGGCTCGGTGACGCGCACACCACCCGCCGCGCTCGCGTACACGTCGGTGCCGACCAACGGGACCCCGGCGCGCTGCTCGAGCACGGCCAGGAGGAGCGCGAGGCGCGCCGAGTCGAGTCCGGTCGCCGAGCGCCGCGGCGGACCACCGGCCGACGGCGCGACGAGCGCCTGGACCTCGACGAGGAGCGGACGCGCGCCGTCGAGCACCGCCGCGATCGCCGAGCCTGGCGTACCCGACCGGCGGTCGGCGAGGAAGAGCGCCGAAGCATCGGGGACGCCGACGAGCCCCTCCTCCCCCATCTCCATGAGCCCGAGCTCCTGCGTGGAGCCGAATCGATGCTTGAGCGCGTGCAGGAACCGGAGCGTGTGATGACGATCGCCGTCGAACGACACGACGGTGTCGACCACATGCTCGAGCGTGCGCGGGCCCGCGAGCGTGCCCTCCTTCGTGACGTGCCCCACAAGCAGCACGGGTAGCGCGCGGGCTTTGGCCAAGCTGACCAGACGGTGCGCGCAGTCGCGCACCTGCGCCACCGAGCCCGGAGCTCCAGGCAGGTCGGGATCGCTCACGGCTTGGATCGAGTCGACCGCGAGCACATCGGGCGCCGTGTGCTCCACGTGTGCGAGCACGTGCAGCAGTGACGTGTCGGCAACGAGCAGCAGCCCCGCGTCGAGGGCACCGACCCGCTCGGCCCGGAGACGAACCTGCTCGGGCGACTCCTCGGCGCCGACGAGCAGGCACCGCGCCCCAGCCGAGGCCATCGCGCCGAGCGCTTGGAGCAACAGCGTGCTCTTGCCCATGCCCGGCTCGCCGCCGAGCAACGTGACCGACCCGGGCACAAGGCCACCGCCGAGCACGCGGTCGAGCTCGTCGATCCCGGTTGCCCGTCGCTGGGACGCGCTCCGCGCTACCTCACCGATCGGGACGGGCCCCTCGCGGTGAACGGTACGGGGGACCGGACTGGCGGTCGTGGCGACCAACGACCCCCACTCGCCGCACCCCGGGCACCGACCCAGCCACTGCGGGGCCTCGGTGCCACACGCTTCACATCGATGGACCGTCTTGTTCTTCATGCTCCGCACCATCGCGCTCGCCTGTGACAGCGTCGGAGAGCTGGAGCTGCATGGTCGCTCCCCCGACCTCAGCCGGCTCGAGGACGAGCTCGGGCATCGGCTGGGGCAACGGGACCGGCAGCTCGGTGGGCACCGGTTCGGAGTCGTGCATCACGGGCTCCTGCATCACGGGCTCCTGCATCTCTGGCTCGGCGGGTTCCGTCGCGAAGCGACGCGGCGCCGGCATCGGCTTCGTGGCGGTCACGTAGCGAGCCGGTGGGAGCAGTCGCCAGATCAGCCGCGACCGCCGGACGTTGATGAGGTTGCCGGCACGCAGCGCGTCCACATAGCTGCGGGTGTGGTGCCGGTCGATGAGGACGACCTTTCCACCGGGCTCGAGCACCCGCGACATCTCACGACATACCTGGACGCGCGACGCGAACCCCTCGATGTGGTGGAGCGCGAGCCCCGAGACGACGGCAGCGAAGGACGCGTCGGCGTACGGCAGCGAACGGACGTCGGCGCTCGTGACATCGATCCGGTGGTCGACGTCCTCGAGCTCCGCGTTGTGGAGTGCGTGGTCGGCTTCGACCACGATGCCGTCGGTCGCATGCCACACGTCGACGCCGAACGCGCGCCCAGCGCGGTTCAGCCGGCGCGCCACCTCCACGAGGAGCAGGCCCCGACCGCACCCGACGTCCAGCACCCGCTCATCACCGCGCAGCGCGAGCCGATCGACAAGCAGCACACGCTCGCGGATCTTGTGGACTCGGCTCGAGCGCAGCATCACGAGCCCGATCGCGGAGATCAGCACGGTGGCCCCGAACGCAACGGCCATCACCGTGACGAGGTCGAGGATCCCGCTCACGACCGTGACCAGCAACGCCGCGGTGGCAGTGAGTCCGAGCCCGCGCAGGACGGCCGGCGAGTCGAGCCCGTAATCGCCGATCATCCGTTCGGCGTCATCCACGCCAATGAGTTTGGCGCGAGTTCCTCGGTTCGGGCGGTTGTCCGGTGCCGGCCGTTCCTCGTGTGGCCAG
>JANOHN010000020.1:0-4827 GCA_031406505.1 Acidimicrobiia bacterium
GCCTCGACGACGGCCTTGGCCGTCGCGGCGGGATCCGAGCTCTTGAAGATGCCGCTGCCCACGAACACTGATTGGGCACCGAGCTGCATCACCAATGCGGCGTCGGCCGGGGTGGCGATGCCGCCGGCGCAGAAGAGCGGAACCGGCAGCTCTCCGAGCGCGGCGACCTCCTGCACGAGCTCGACCGGTGCGCTGATCTCCTTGGCCCACGCGAACCGCTCCGCGTCGTCGGCCACCGTGAGCTTGCGGATGTCGCCGAGGATCGAGCGGAGGTGGCGGACGGCCTCGACAATGTTGCCCGTGCCCGCCTCCCCCTTGGAGCGGATCAGCGCCGCCCCCTCGGAGATGCGGCGGAGCGCCTCGCCGAGGTTGGTGGCCCCGCAGACGAACGGCACCGTGAACGCCCACTTGTCGACATGGTGCGCCTCGTCGGCCGGAGTGAGGACCTCGCTCTCGTCGACGTAGTCCACGGCCAGCGACTCGAGGATCTGCGCCTCGGCGAAGTGGCCGATGCGGCACTTGGCCATCACCGGAATCGTCACGGCCTGGCGGATGCCTTCGATCATGGCGGGATCGCTCATGCGAGCGACGCCACCGTCGCGGCGAATGTCGGCCGGGACGCGCTCGAGCGCCATCACTGCGACCGCACCGGAGTCTTCGGCGAGACGCGCCTGATCCGGGGTGACGACGTCCATGATCACGCCGCCGCGCAGCATCTCGGCGAGACCGCGCTTGACGCGTGCGGTTCCGGTCGTGCGCGCGGGAGTGGTCGCGGCGCCGTCAGCCATGTGCAGGAGTGTACCGGCGCGCTCTCGGGTCGCAGCCCGAGATCTGGTCTAGGGCGTCGACGTGCTGGGAGTTGCGGCCGCGCCTGCGACCACATCGACGGTACGACCAGTGGGAAGCAGCTCGACCCACGTGCGCCCGGGGGTCAGCTTGAGTGGGGCGCCGTTGGCATCCAAGAAGGTGGTTGGGGCACCGGGGAACGACTTCTCCCACCGCCCGCGCACGAGCTGGCCGTTCGAGAAGAACCACGCCTCCCCCGACCCAAGGATCTGGCCCTCGGAACCGCGTGGGTAGTTGATGAACTGGATGATGACGTTCGTCGGCGCAACTTGCACCGGCTCGACTGCGGTGCCAACGGCCATGAACGGCTCATCCGTCCGCTGGAACCGCTTCCACCCGCCGCTGGTCGCGTCCCACACGTAGGTCATGTCGTAGCCCTGGTCGAAGTTCGCGTGGAACTGCGCGACCGGCTCACCACTGAACGCCTGACCCTCCTCTACGTAGTTGAACTGCGGCACCGGTGGCACGGGCTTGCCGTCGCGCTGGAACAGCAGCGCGCTTCGGCCATAGAGGTTGTGCGGACCCGGGCGAGTGGGCTCCCGGAAGAACGCATCGCCGGCGCTGTTCTCGTCGACGATCACGAGGTCCGTCGCGCGGATCGCAGCGACATTCGGTGCCGTCCCGCCCGAGAACACGAGCACGCCGCCGAAGGCGGTCACGAGGGAGGGGTCCATCACGCGCACCGATCGGATCGGCCCGATGCTCTCGGGCGCAGCCGAGTTGAAGACGGCCCAGAAGCGAGTGATGCCACCCTCGACCACTTCCTCGTAGACGATGTCGGCGACGTCGAGCCCCGACTGCGGCCGGGCTTCGGGGGTGTTCTCGATCTTCACCGCGACCGACGAGCGCGAGTTCGCGACGCCGTCGGGGTCGGGCAGCCCGGTGAACGGCGCCTTCAGCACCTCACGGGTCGTCGTGGTCGTCGGCTTCGGCTTGGTGGGTTTCGGCGTGGCCTTCTCCTCATCGCCCCCCCCACACGCGGCGAGTCCCAGCGCACTGATCGCGAGGACTGCGACAACACGCCGCACGAAACCCGAGTGGCGACTCACATGGCCTCCAATGTGCGGATGCGCTCGTCGAGGGGTGGGTGGGTGTCGAACGCCCGATTGAGCCACGACCCCTTCTTCCCGCCCTCGCGATCGAGCGGTGATTCAATCCAGAGCTGCGCCGTCGCTCGCGACGCGTGGTGCACGACTGCTTTGTCGTCGCGCAGCTTCTTGAGTGCGGAGCACAGCCCAGGCGGATACCTCGTGAGCTGCACGCCGGTTGCGTCGGCGAGGGCCTCGCGCTTGCGGCTCATCGAGAACTGCATGAGCTGTGCCGCGATTGGCGCGAGCACCAGGAGCGCCAGCGCGAGGATGACGAGAACGAGGCCGAGCGGTCCGGCGTCGTTGTTGTCGCGGCGGTTGCTCCGACCCCCAAACCACATGAAGCGCAAGCCGATGTCGGCAAGAAGCGCCACCGTGCCAACGGCGATCACGGCCACGGTGCCCGCGAGGATGTCGTAGTTCTTGACGTGCGAGAGCTCGTGTGCGATCACGCCTTCGAGCTCAACCCGGTTCATCATCTGGAGCAAGCCCGTCGTGACCGCCAACGACGAGTGCTTCGGGTTCCGGCCCGTGGCGAAGGCGTTCGGGGCCGGATCGTCGACCACGTAGAGCTTCGGCTTGGGAAGTCCGGCCGCGATGCACAGGCCGTCGACGAGGTTGTGGAAACGCTGGTACTCGGGGCCGTCAGCCGGCTTCGCCCGAGCCGCGGCCAGCGCGACTCGGTCCGAGTAGAAGTACGAGAAGAACGCCATCGCGATCGCAACGATGAGGGCGATCACTACGGCAATCGTGCCGGCGCCGATCAACACGTCGAACGCCACACCCATGAGCAGGATCAAGAGCACGAACGCGAGCAAGATCACGAAGGTCCGCCACTTGTTGCGGCGGATCTCGCGATAGAAGTTGGTGCGCGCGAGTGGCTGCTGGGATGCCTCGCTCATCAGGTCCGGTGGCGGGTCGGGCTAGAACTCGACCTTGACCGGACCTTGAGCCTCCGCCTCGCCCTCGAAGAACTCGCGCTTCTCGAAGTTGAACATCCCGGCCAGGATGTTCTTGGGGAACACCTGGATCGAGTTGTTGTAGTTGAGAACGCTGTCGTTGTAGAACTGCCGCGAGTACGCGATGCGGTCCTCGGTCGACGTGAGCTCTTCCTGGAGCTGCAGGAAGTTCTGGTTGGCCTTGAGGTCGGGGTACGCCTCAGACACCGCGAACAGGCTCTTGAGCGCACCGGTGAGGGCGTTCTCGGCCTGCGCCTGATCCTGGACGTTCCCTGACTTCTGCGCGCTGATCGCGCCCGCCCGCGCGGCCGTGACCGCCTCCAGTGTCTGCTTCTCATGGGCGGCGTAGCCCTTGACCGTCTCCACGAGGTTCGGGATCAGGTCGTATCGACGCTTCAGCTGCACATCGATCTGCGACCACGCGTTGTCGACGCGGTTCCGTGACCGGATGAGGCTGTTGTAGATGACAGCGACGATCAACAGCAGGACGACGATGATTCCGACGATCACCCACACGGCGGTCATGTGCTGGCCCTCTCGAACGGCTCAAGTGTTGCGAACGACCGGCATCATAGGGTGTGGCGCGTCCCCGCCGCACTCGGGCGTTCAGGCCCGGGCGCGTGCACCGGCGGGAGCCGTGCGGATCGCCGCCTCGTAGCGCTCCACGAAGCACTCTGCGAGCCACGGCATCGCGAACTCCGCGGCCCGAGCCCGTCCGGCGGTGACAAGCCGGTCCCGCAGACCTGGGTCTCCGAGGACGCGCTGGAGCACGTTGCGCAGCGCACCGACGTCCCCAGGGGGCACGAGCAGCGCTTCGCGATCCGACCGGGCAACATCTCGGTAGCCCGTCAGGTCAGACGCGACGACCGCAGCCCCCGCGGCCATTGCCTCGAGCAGGACCACGCCGAAGGACTCACCCTCGATCGACGGGAAGCACGCGACGGTGGAGCCACGAAGGCGGCGCGCCTTGTCGGGCTCGGACACCACGCCCAGCCACTCGACCGCGTCGGTGCCCGCGCGTCGGCGCAGCGCTGCCGTCTCCGGGCCGTCACCCGCGATCCACAGCACGGCGTCTTCCGTCAGATCACCGAACGCGTCGAGGAGCACGCTCACGCCCTTTCGCGGCTCGTGACGGCCGATGAAGAAGACGGCTGGACGCTCGGTCGGCCATGGCTCGGCGCTCGCGAACGCGTCGACGTCCACCCCGTTGGGAAGGATCTCGCACGGCAACCCGAACGTCGCTTCGATGTTTCGTTGCGCCTCCTCGGACACCGCGGTGCGGACCGCGAGGCGCGCCATCAGCCGCTTCAAGGGACGTCGCAACGCGTCGTACCACGCGTTGCGACCGGGGAATGCGGCGTGGAACGTGCCGACGGCTGGGGTCTCGGTGACCAAGAGCGCAGCATGGTTCGCGCCCGGCGACATCGGCTCGTGCAAGTGCAGCACGTCGGGCGCGAACGACCGCAACGCCTCGAGGGTTCGGCTCGCGACCGCGTGACCCGACGTGATCGGTGCGATCGAGCCGTTCGACGGGAAGCGAAACGTGGGGCCGACGCTCATGATCCCCGGACCCGGTGGCGGCCCATCCGACGGCGCCAAGATGCGCGCGTCGACACCGATCGCTCGCAACGCGCGCGCCAAGCCGAGCACCTGGAGCTGGACACCGCCGAACAGCGAGAGCGAGTACGGACAGATCAACGCCACTCGCAAGGGGCGCGGCTCGCGGATCATGTTGCGCCGACCATGTCCGCGGGCCAGACCGGCTGCATCACGAGCCACTGATCCGGCGCCGCCGCGATGAGCTCCTCGAACCGGGACGCGAGCTCCTGGGTCACTCGTTGCACGTCGTCGCGCAGACTCCCGCGACGTTCGGCCGGCACTGGCGCGAGGATGCGGATGAACCGCCGCGAGTCGGGCCGGAAGTAGATGCCGAC
>JANOHN010000027.1:0-1573 GCA_031406505.1 Acidimicrobiia bacterium
ACACCGCGAACTTCTTCTTCTTCTCGGGCACGCCACCCGAGACGTGCACGCCGGGCGGTTCGGGCACACCACCTGACCCCGCTGTCCCGACGACCACTTCCCCGCCGACGTGCACACCCGACTTCGTGCCCGAGTCGTTCAACGATGGCCCGCTCACGCTCGCGCCGTTCCCGATTCCACAGATCAACCTCGGAGCCGTGAACGCGGTTGGGATCGCGGGGACTGGTGGCGCGGCCGGGAGGATCAAGCTCACCGCGCCCGGTACGGCTGATGAGGATCCCGCCTCGACGCTGACATACCAGTGGGTGCTTGTGCACGAGTCGGGAACGACCTACACGGGTTCGGGCGACACGTTCGAGCCGACCGTCGACGCCGACGGCAACTACTGCGTCGCGCTCACCGTCACCGCGTCGTCAGACGGCTACAGCAAGAGCACGCCGACGTGTGCGCCCGGCGGTGGGGGAGCGGTCTTCCAGATCACCGGAGTCGCGCCTGCACCGGCCGCGCCGCCCGCACCCGCTCCGGTGCCCGACAGCGGCGCTATCGGTGGCGGGACTGGTGGAGGTGGTGGCGGCATCCCCGGGATCGGGTTCTCGAACCTTGCGCAGCGCGTGCCGTCAGTACTGACCGGAGGCGCAGGTGCGTCACCGAACGTGATCTGGCTCTGGCGGCCGGAATGGTTCACGCCGGCGAACGAGAAGAGCGAAGCTCCGCGCACCGATGGACAACCTGAAGTGCGCGGCCGACGCGTGATCATCGTGCGCAGCCCAACGCCGCACGGCGCGAGCGCGGGCCCGTGGCTCGCGGCGGTGGGGATCTTCGGCCTGTTTGGCGGCGGGTGGATCGTCAGCCGGCGTCGGCGTCTGCGGATGCTGGCCGAGCTCTAGCGCGTTTCGCCGCGGCAACCGAGCGCTCGAGCGCGACCGCCGTCGCGTAGCCGAGGCCGACCACGAGCCATCCACCCGGCACGTCGAGGAGCCAATGGTTCCCCGTCACGACGATGCAGAAGATCACACTGAACAGGTACGCGACGACCAGACCTTTGAGCCACCTCCTGTGCAGCAGTGGCCACAGCGCGAGCGCCGAGAACGTGCTCCAGCCCACATGGAAGCTCGGCATCGCGGCGTACGGATTCGAGTACTGATCAAGCGTCGCCTTCGTGGGGAGGCCGTTGGGCTGGAACTCGAGCTGAGGATGCGGCCCGAAGTTCGTGTACCGGGCTGGGACCGCGGTGTCGATGATGCAGGGGCGATTGCCTGCTCTCCCACACACCGGCGGCATCAGGCGCGGTGGCATGAGCGGGTAGAGCCAGAACGTCAAGACGCCGATCGCCCACATCGCGAGCAACGTGTTGCGCCAGCGCACGTAGCGCGCCGGCTGCTTGCGGTAGAGCACCACGAGCACGGCCGCGGGGATGACGAAGTGGACCGTGCCGTACCAGAAGTTCCAGAACGTGATGAACCAGTCGGCGTTGAGGAACGCGTGCTGGATGGACCGTTCCCAGTAGATGCCCAGCCACTTCTCCGCGTCCACGATGCCCCTGGCGTTCGCGAGCGCTTGGCGCGTCGTGCCC
>JANOHN010000050.1:0-5395 GCA_031406505.1 Acidimicrobiia bacterium
CCCCGCGTGGGAGACGTTGCCGTTCGAGCGCGTGTCGCCGTCGCTCGAGACGATGGGTCGCCGCCAACGCGTGTTGTGGCGCCTGCGCTCCGGCTCGCCGCCACTCGTGCTCGTGGCGCCGGTGCGCGCGCTCGTCCAACGTCTTGGTCCCCATGTCGAAGAGGTGGAGCCGATCGTGGTTCGCCCTGGCGACCGCATCGACCGCGACGGCCTCGTCGAGTCACTCGTGGCGGCGGGGTACCGGCGTGAGTACCAGGTGGAGTCGCGCGGCGAGGTCGCGGTTCGAGGCTCGATCGTCGATGTGTACCCCGTCAACGACGACCATCCGGTGCGCATCGACTTGTGGGGCGACGAAGTCGAGCGGCTGAGTGCGTTCGCGGTCGCCGATCAGCGTTCCACGCACGACGTGGCCGAGGCGTTCGTGTTCCCGGCCCGTGAGCTGCTCGCGACCCCCGAGGTTCGGGCGCGTGCTGCGGCGCTGGTCACGAGCGAGCCGTGGGGCGCGGAGAGCTGGGAGCGACTTGCCGACGGCCACACCTTCGACGGGATGGAGTCGTGGTTGCCATGGCTCACGACCGATGAACATCTTCTTCCCGACCTTTTGCCTGACGACGCGCTCGTGTTGCTGTGCGAGCCGCGCCGTATGCGCGATCGCGCGCAAGAGCTGCTCGACGAGGAAGCGGCGCTCGCGACCACGCTCGCGACCACGTGGGGCGCCCAGGGCCGCGATTTCCCGCGCTTGTCGCTGCCGTTCGATCGGCTCCTCGCGCACACGCGTGCTGGTGCCACCCACCTGCTGTCATCACCAGAAGGCCCCGACACCCCGCATTTCGCGGCGACTGCGTTCGACCCCGTGGCCGGCGGGTCAGACACATTGGCGGAGCGGCTCCGACGTCTCGCCCGCGACGGTTTCCGTGTCGTGCTCGCGACCGATGGCGAGGGTTCGGCGACGCGGCTTTCGCAGCTCTTGGCCGACGAAGGCGTCGACGCAGTCCGGGGTGCGATCGAGCCCGGCGTCATCGGCACGGTCGTCGCGCCACTGGACCGCGGCTTCGTGGCGCCGGGGGCGCATCTCGCGGTCGTGGCTGAAGCCGATCTCACCGGCCGGCGCCGCGTGCACCGTCGTCCCCGCGGCGCTCGCCGCGGTGCCGATCTCTACGACGCGCTGACTCCTGGTGACCACGTCGTGCATCAGGTGCACGGCGTGGCTCGCTACTCGGGGATGGTGCAGCGCGCGATCGGTGGGACCGCACGCGACTACCTGCTCCTCGAGTACCGCGGCGACGACAAGCTCTACGTGCCCACCGATCAGGTGCACACCGTCCGCCGCTACACCGGGAGCGACGCGCCGTCGCTGAACCGGATGGGCGGCGCCGACTTCGAGAAGGCGAAGGCCAAGGTTCGCTCCGCGGTGCGCGACATCGCACAAGAGCTCGTTGTGCTCTATCGCCGTCGGCTCGCCAGCACCGGCCATGCGTTCGCACCCGACACGCCGTGGCAGCGAGAAGTGGAGGAGGCGTTCCCCTACGAGGAGACACCCGATCAGGTGCAGGCGATCGCTGAGGTGAAGGCCGACATGGAGCGCGATGTGCCCATGGACCGTCTGGTCTGCGGCGACGTCGGGTTCGGCAAAACCGAAGTGGCGGTGCGGGCCGCGTTCAAGGCGGTGCAGGACGGCAAGCAAGTCGCGATCCTCGTGCCGACCACGCTGCTCGCCAGCCAGCACGGGCAGACGTTCCGCGACCGGTTCGCCAACTATCCCGTCCGGGTGGAGGTGCTGTCGCGGTTTCTCTCGGCGAAGGATCAGGCGGCCGTCGTACGCGACGTTGCCAGTGGCGACGTCGACGTTGTGGTCGGAACGCACCGCCTGCTGTCCGACGACATCGCCTTTCGCGACCTCGGATTGCTGGTGATCGACGAAGAGCAGCGGTTCGGCGTGCAGCACAAGGAGCGCATCAAGGCGATGCGCACGAGCGTTGACGCCCTCGCGATCTCGGCCACGCCGATCCCGCGCACACTCGAGCTCTCGCTCACCGGCATCCGTGACATGTCGCTCGTCAATACGCCGCCGGAAGAGCGCCAGCCGATCCTCACGTTCGTGGGGGAGTACGACGATCGGGCCGTCGCTGAGGCCATCCGGCGCGAGCTGCTCCGCGAGGGTCAAGTGCTGTTCGTTCACAACCAGGTGAAGGACATCGACTTCGTCGCCGAGCACGTGCGTGACCTGGTGCCGGAGGCGCGCGTCGCCATCGCTCACGGCCAGATGGACGAAGCGCGGCTCGAAAAGGTGGTGCTCGACTTCTACGAGCGCGAGTTCGACGTGCTTGTGTGCACGACGATCGTGGAGAGTGGCCTCGACATCCCCACAGTGAACACGCTCGTGGTGGACCGGGCTGACCGGCTCGGCTTGGCCCAGATGTACCAGCTGCGCGGGCGCGTCGGCCGACGCGGACAGCGCGCCTACGCGTACCTCCTGCACCCGCGTGATCGGGTCCTCAGTGAAGAGGCGTACGAGCGGCTCAAGACGATTGGCGAGTTCACCGAGCTCGGCTCTGGCTTCAAGATCGCGATGCGCGACCTCGAGATCCGCGGCGCGGGCAACCTGTTGGGTGGCGAGCAGTCGGGGCACATCGCCGCGGTCGGCTTCGACCTGTACTGCCAGATGGTGACCGAGGCCGTCGGTGAGCTGACGGGCGAGGTGCCGCCAGAACCCGTGGAAGTGACCATCGACCTGCCCGTCGACGCGCACCTGCCGCGCGACTACGTGGCACGCGACGACGTGCGCATGGAGGCGTACCGACGGCTCGCAGCCGTGACCGAGCCCAGCGACGTGGACGACGTTCGCACCGAGTGGAGCGACCGCTACGGGCCGCCACCACCGCCGGCCGAAGCACTGCTCGATGCGGCGCGCTTGCGAGCCGAGTGCGTGCGCGTGGGTGTGCGCAGCGTGGTGGTGGGTGGCGGCGCGGCGCGCTTTCGAGGCTTGCAGCTGCGCGACTCGCAAAAGGTGCGGCTCAACCGACTCGCACCGGGGTCGAAGGCGAGCGCCGAGGAGCTGCTGGTTCCCCTGAAAGTCCCGGCGCACGAGAGCGCCGCCGCACTCACCGCGCTCCTCGCCGAACTGATCCCCGCAGACCCGTCGGCCTAGAGTCGTCGGACCATGCGGCGTCTCGGGCTTCCCCTCCTCGCGCTCGCGGTCGTGGTTGCGCTGCTCGTCGGCGTCGTCGTGCTCGCGGCCGGCGATGGCCCGTACGCGTTCAAGGTCCGCAGCCACGCGGTGTCGCAGTCCGAGATCGACGCCGACCTCGGGAACTTGGCCGATCACCCCGATTTCGCGGCGGGTCTCGTTGGTGAACAGGTGAGTCCAGGCGCCGGCTCGGTCCCATCGAACCTCTCGGCCGGTTGGCTCATGTTCCGCGTCGTGACCACGTATGCGATCGACGAGCTCGCTCGACGCGGCGAGCGCGTGACCGCGGCCGACCGAAGTGCGACCGGGCTCGAGAGCGCCGCCGGGTTCGACGAGCTCCCATCCGACCTACGCGACCGCCTGTTGCGCGGGTTTTCGTCGCTGCGCGCGCTCCAGCGCGTGCTCGCAGGGGATCCGGCGAGCGACGTGCAGGCACTCGTGCTCGAAGGGTGCCCGTCCGGACGCTTCGTATCGCACATCCTGGTCGAGACCGAAGCGGAGGCCGAAGAGATCGTTGTCGCCCTTGACGGTGGGGCCGAGTTCGCGGATCTCGCGGTCGAGCGTTCGACCGACCCCGGCTCCGCGCCACAAGGAGGCCAGCTTGGGTGCCTCGACGCACTCGGTGACACCGTCGCGCCCTTCCTCGCTGCGATGACCGCGCTCCCCGTCAACACCGTGTCCGTGCCGGTGCAGACCGAGTTCGGGTTCCACTTGATTCTGGTGTCTGACTTTCCCGCTCAGGACGACCTCGACGCGGTCACCATCGGCATTGTGCTGCGCGGCGTCGCGCGCGAACGCGTGCAGGTCGACCCTCGGTACGGCACATGGGACGCCGAGAACGGGCAGGTGCTCCCGCCCGGCGTGACGAGCGCCGCCGGCTGATCCGATGACCGAGTCCGGCCGGGTCGTGGTCGTGGGGCTCGGGCCGGGTGGTGCCGATCTGGTCACGCCCGCTGCACGCGACGCCTTGATGCGATGCGCGCGTCGCTTCGTGCGCACGGCGCGTCACCCCGCGGTGGCCGACCTCCTCGCCGAGGGTCTTTCGCTCGAACCATTCGACGATCGATACGAGGCGGGCGATGATTTCGACGACGTCTACACGGGCATCGTCGAGACGTTGATCGCGGCCGCGGCCGAGCACGGCCACGTGGCGTACGCCGTCCCGGGGAGCCCGGGTGTGGCTGAGCGAACGGTCGTGCTGCTGCACGAGGCTGCGCGATCGGGGCGCGTGCACGTCGACGTGGTGCCTGGACTCTCGTTCGCCGACGTGGCCTGGACCCGACTCGGCGTCGATCCGATGGCGAGCGGCGCGAGGTTGGCCGACGCGCGGGATCTCGACAGCGTCGGGATGGGTGGAGGCCCAATGCTGGTCGCGCAGTGCGACAACACGCTCGTGCTCTCCGATCTGAAGATCACGCTGCTCGAGCATCTCGACCCCGACACGTCGGTCACGGTGCTCACGCGTCTCGGGCTCCCCGACGAGGATGTGCGCGTGGTCGCGCTCGCCGATCTCGACCGTCTCGTGAAGCCGGATCACCTGACCTCGATCTTCGTCCCGGCCGCACCGGGGCGCGCGACCTTGGAGCTCGCGCGCCTGCTTGCGCTCGCGGAACGCCTGCGCCGTCCCGGCGGCTGCGCGTGGGACGCCGAGCAGACGCATCACTCGCTCACGCGCTATCTGTTGGAGGAGTCGTACGAGGTGGTCGAGGCGGTCGAACGTCTCCCCGCCGATGCGCCCGAAGGAGTTGCGCCTGACGACCCCGCGTACGCGGCCCTCGTCGACGAGCTGGGGGACCTGCTCTACCAGGTGATCTTCCATGCGGTGCTCGCCGAGGAGGCCGGCGCGTTCGGTATGGCCGAGATCGCGCGGGGCATCCACGACAAGCTCGTGCACCGCCATCCCCACGTGTTCGGCGACGTGACCGCCGACACCAGCGACGCAGTGATGGCGAACTGGGAGCAGATCAAGAAGCAGGAGAAGGGTGTCGAGTCGATCGTGGCCGGGATCACGCCAGGCCTCCCGTCGCTGCTCTATGCGCACAAGCTCATGCGCAAGGCGGCGTCGGTCGGGTTGGACCCGGGCGACGTGAGCAGCTCACTCGAGCGGATCGACGGCGCCACGGCATCGTTACGCAGCGGATCGGCGGACGCCGAGACGACGCTCGGGGAGCTGCTCGCGGCTTGCGTGGCGTTGGCGCGCGGCCTGGG
>JANOHN010000064.1:0-14212 GCA_031406505.1 Acidimicrobiia bacterium
CCAAGCGTCGCGTTGCGGCGCGATCTCGCTGGGGCGTGCCCGTCGCGCTGCTCGGGGTCGCGGCGCTGGTGGGCGCGGGAATCGCGCTGCTGCTCTCCTCGAGCGACCCGGAGCTGGACCCGAACCGGTTGGTGAGCGCCGGGCCGCTGGTCTCGAGCGAGGTGAGCCTGCCGACGTTGCCCGCGACGACGACCACCACGCTCCCCACCACGCTCGATGGGCTCATCTCCCTGCTGGTCCTGAGCCCCGACGCGTACGGCGAGCGCGGTGGCGACGTGCTCGACGGGCTCCTCGAGCTGCGGGACCATCCGGATCCCAACGGCAAGAAGGTCGAGCGCCTCGCCGAAGACATCGAAGAGTGGGTCGCCGACGGTGAGCTCGACGCCACCTTCGGTGCGCTCGCGCTCAATATCCTCGGCGTGAGCCCGGAGGGGCCCTCCGACGAGAACCACGGCAGGGGGAACGGAGACGACTGATGCGGCACCCCGCGCTGCGGCGGAAGGTCATGCTCCTCGCGTCGATCCTCGTCTGCACGCTGGCCGCACCCGCGGCCGGCGGCGACGACCCCGTGATCCGCAAGCCCAAGAAGCCGCCCCGCACGTTCGAATCCGCGTTGCGAGCGAGGACCCGTGCCGACGGCACGCTGCCGACCAACGTCGCGCTCGCGGCGTTCGAGACCGCGGTCATGCCATTGCCAGGCGTGAACGTGAAGCCGCTCCCGAAGAAGGGGCTCTTCGACGGCAGCGCGGCGATCGAAGCGGTCACGTTGGGAGCCTGGAATGAGCTTTCCGCCGCGCAGCAACGGGCCGTCGATGATCTCCTGACCGCACAGGTGCGCGACTCACAGGTCGTGCCCGAACCGAGCGGTCCCGCTGGTGGAGCTCGCGCACCTGCCGGGCCGCCGGACGACGCCGAGATCGCGCGTCGCCTCGCCGAGTACCGCAACGAGATCGCGGCGAACCTCGGCCGCTCACTCGGGTACGAGCTGCGGTTCGAGATCGGCGAGCTCCCCGAGGGGTCGACCTCGACCACGCTGGCCGCCTCGTACGCACTCGATGCCGACGGCACGCCGATGTACTTGGACGAGCCCGATGTCGCTCCGGGTGGGTGCATGATCGCCATCCGCCCTGACGCGTTGAGTGAAGCGAGCGCCACGCTGACCACCGTCCTCGCCCACGAGGTGTTCCACTGCTTCCAGCGCTCGTACGGCGGGCTTCCAATCAGTGCGGCCGCGGCGCATCCCGCGTGGATCAAGGAAGGACAAGCCGCGTGGGTGGGCGAGACGATCGCGGGCGGGTCCAGCAGCTCGCAGATCTGGTGGCGGGAGTGGCTCAGTGCCACCCAGTACGGGCTCTTCACCCGCAGCTACGACGCCATCGGCTTCTACTCCGACCTCGACGCGAATGGCATCGACCCGTGGTCCATCTTCGATGCGCAGCTCGGCGCGGGCCGCGACAGCTTCGCCGCGTACGACGCGGCGGTCGGGGTGGACGGAGCCGACTTCCTCGAGGTGATCGCGAAGGCGCTCGTACGCCGGCGTGCATTGGGAGACTCGTGGGAGTCGACGGGCCCTGGGATCACCGACCACACCGGCTTTACCGAGGTCGACGTGAACCCGGAGGCGACCGACAGCTTCGGCGAGACGCGAACCGACGGCGCATGCGGCCGCGCGTGCGCCGGTCTGCCAGCGATCGAGGAGCGCGTCGTCCTCGACCCGTACAGCACCGCGCCGTACTGGCTCCACATCGACGGCGACCTCCTCCAGCTCGTGACCACGGCGGGCCACGCGACCCTCGGGTTCGAGGACGGCGATGAGATGGACCTGCAAGAGGGGCGCGTCGAGTCGTTCTGCCTGCTGGCCGGCGGGTGCACGTGTGAGGACGGCTCCGAGCCGCTCGGGGGAGCGCCACTGACCGACGCGACGCCCGGCACCGCCGGGCTCGCGATCGCGTCCGAGCACGCCGGCACGTTCACGGTCGCGGCCGCGGCGATGACGCTCGATCAGGCGTGCACCGAGGGCACCGGCATGGACCGGTGCCTCCTCGGCACTTGGGTGCTCGACATCCCGACCCTCTCCGAGACGCTGCAGGGCCGCTTCGAGGAGAGCGGCGCCGATGTGCAAGCGCTCGGCCGCGGAACCCTGACCTTCCGCGCCTCGACGTACGAGTCCGAGCTCCAACTCGAGCTGTTGGCCAAACGCGAGATCAGTGGCGTGGGGCCGGTCGAGGCCCAGGTGACCATCAAGGGCGGCGGGCGAGCCCGGTACCGGGCCGACGGGTTCGGCCTCACCCAGGAAGGGGTCGACACCGACTTCGTCGTGGCGGTGAACGTGAACGTCGACGGCCGGACGGTGGCCAACATCCCGGTCGCGATCCCCGGCGCCGGTGACTTCGGCGAGGACCTGTTCTCCGAGGCGTTCTATACGTGCCCCGATGCCCGCCATCTCCTGCTCACCCCACCCGACGGCTACCCGGTCCCCTTCGTCAAGGAGGAGTGACCGAGCGCGACCTGGGCCGGTGAGTTTGCACTCTCGGGTGGAGAGTGCCAACATGACGGCTAGCACTCGCCTCGTTCGAGTGCCAACCTCCGATACGAAACCACCCAGGACAAGGGGCTCACACAGATGGCAAAGCAGATCGCCTACGCCGAGAACGCACGGCGCTCGCTCGAAGCCGGCATGAACAAGCTGGCCGACGCGGTGCGCGTGACCCTCGGCCCGAAGGGGCGCAACGTCGTCCTCGAGAAGAAGTGGGGCGCACCCACGATCACCAACGACGGTGTCTCCATCGCCAAGGAGATCGACCTCGAGGACCCGATCGAGAAGATCGGCGCCGAGCTGGTCAAGGAAGTCGCCAAGAAGACCGACGACGTCGCTGGCGACGGCACCACGACAGCCACCGTGCTGGCGTGGTCGATGGTTCGACACGGCCTGCGCAACGTCGCGGCCGGGGCGAACCCGATGGTCCTGAAGAAGGGCATCGAGGCCGCGGTCATCGCCGCGGTCGACTCGATCAAGAGCCAGTCCGTGAAGGTGGAGACCGACAAGGCGCAGATCGCCAACGTCGCCGCCATCTCCGCGGCCGACACCGAGATCGGTTCGATGATCGCCGAAGCGCTGGAGAAGGTCGGTACCGACGGCGTCATCACCGTCGAGGAGAGCCAGACCTTCGGGATGGAGCTCGATCTCGTCGAGGGCATGCGCTTCGACAAGGGCTACATCTCCCCGTACTTCGTGACCGACCCCGAGCGCATGGAAGCCGTCCTCGACGACGCCTACGTGCTCCTGGTCTCCTCGAAGATCTCGGCAGTGAAGGACATGCTGCCGGTGCTCGAGAAGGTCATGCAGGGCGGCAAGCCGCTCGCGATCATCGCCGAGGACGTCGAGGGCGAGGCACTCGCCACGCTCGTCGTCAACAAGATCCGCGGCACGTTCAAGTCGGTGGCCATCAAGGCACCGGGCTTCGGCGAGCGCCGCAAGGCGATGCTCCAGGACATTGCGATCCTCACCGGTGGCCAAGTGGTCTCCGAGGAGGTCGGCCTGAAGCTGGAGAACATCGGCGTCGACCTGCTCGGTCGGGCCCGCAAGATCGTCGTCACCAAGGACGAGACGACGATCGTGGAGGGTGCTGGCGAGAAGGCCGAGGTCCAGGGCCGCATCACGCAGATCAAGAACGAGATCGACAACACCGACTCCGACTACGACCGCGAGAAGCTCCAGGAGCGCCTCGCCAAGCTGTCGGGTGGTGTGGCGATCATCAAGGTTGGCGCGGCCACTGAGGTCGAGCTCAAGGAGAAGAAGCACCGCATCGAGGACGCCGTCCAGACCACGAAAGCTGCGGTCGAGGAAGGTGTTGTCGCCGGCGGTGGCGTGGCGCTCCTGCGGGCCCAGGCCAAGGTGTACGAGTTGGCGACCAAGCTCCAAGGTGACGAGTCGACGGGCGCGAAGCTCGTGGGCGACGCACTCGAGGAGCCGATGAAGCAGATCGCGGTCAACGCCGGCTTGGAAGGCGGCGTCGTGATCGAGAAGGCCCGGGCCCTCAAGGGCTCTGAGGGTCTCAACGCGGCCACTGGTGAGTACGAGGACCTGGTCAAGGCGGGCGTCATCGACGCCGCCAAGGTGACCCGCTCGGCGCTGCAGAACGCGGCATCGATCGCAGCCCTCTTCCTCACCACCGAGGCCGTGGTTGCCGACAAGCCCGAAGAGAAGGGTGCCGGCGGCATGCCCGGCGGCATGCCCGGCGGCGGCATGGGAGACATGGACTTCTAAGTCCTCTCCACTCCACCAAGAACGACGACGGGGCGCCCTTCGGGGCGCCCCGCTCGCGTCCGCTCAACGCGGTGGTGCCTCCGTGCCGATATACCGTTCATGCAGTCGTTGCGGGGAGGGGCCATGCGACGCAGGGCAGGGATCGTGGTTGTTGTGACGGCGCTCGCCGTCGCGGGCTGCGGGGGTGGCGGCGGGGGCACACTCGAGGTTCGCACCGTGCCGCGCGCCCGCATCACGGAGGCGGCCGCAGCAAGCGCCGCGTCGGAGTCGTCTCGCTTGGCGTTCGACATCGAGATCAGTGGTGACGGGGAGTCTTTCTCGTTCACCGGCGACGGCTTCCAAACGACGGGCGGCTCACTCGACGAGCAGCGCAGTCTGATCCGGTTGGAGATGCTCGACTTCGGCGACATCGAGATACGGATGATCGGCCGCGACATGTACTTCACCGTCGGCGAAGACGCTCCCGACGAGCTGAGTCTCCCCGGCGGAGCAACCTGGGTACACATGAACAGCGACGAGCTGTTGAATGAGCTGCCCGAGGAGGAACGAGCGGCGGCCGAGGAGCTCTTCGAACAGCAGTCGCAATACAGCTCGACGCAGTACCTCGAGTATCTCGAGAACATCTCGAGTGGAATCGAAGAGCTGGGCACCGACGACGTGCGCGGCGTGTCGGACACTCGCTACCGCTTGCAACTCGACATGGAGAAGTTCTCCGGCGAACTGCCGCGGCAGCTCCTCGGTGTGAATGCGGAGCAGCGAGAGCTACAAGGAGCGATGCTCGGGGCCTTCAAGAACGTCAAGACCGAAGTGTGGGTAGACGACTCGGGCCGCCTTGTACGCATGGAGATGAAGTTCGACTTCTCCGACCTCGACATTCCCGACGCACCGCCTGACTTGACGATGAGGATGCGCATGGACATGTTCGACTTCGGCACCGTCTTCGACGTGCAGCCGCCGCCGGTCGAGGACACGACGGAATACCGCGACCTCCTCATCCGCGACTCGGTGTAGTCAGCGGAGCTGAACACCTCAGCCGATACGGCTGAGAAAGTGTGCGTGCTCGAGCTCGCGACTGGGGTCCGCATTTGTTGCTCGTGCCGGGGGTAGAACGGTCGGATCGAGGAACGGCGGATCTGCTCGCTCGTCCTGCACAAATGGGGCGACTACAAGCCGCTACTCCCCGCCGCCTCCTTGCGTTTCCTCCAGCGCGACGACTTCCTCGACGCAGCTCGGGCCGACGAGCGAGTGCGCGATGAGATGGTCATGGGCCTCTTCGAGGACTTCGAACGTGACTTCCGCGACTCCGTGCTCACCGACGTGGACCAGGAGCTGGTCACGGTCTGCCCACCGATGATGAGCGACATCGTCTCGCCCGAGCCGCCGCGCATCCAGCGTGCGTTCGTGGAGGGTGCCTTGATGCGACGCATGTTCCGCTTGCTCGTCGAGGGCGACGGCTGGGAAGCCGACGCGCAGGTACGAGATGTGATGGCGCGCCACTTCCCGTTCCACTTGGCCGCGGTGGAAGCGGTGGAGCTCGACTCGACAACCTGAGCACTCGAGCCCCAGAGGCCACACCACGCGCTCGGGTAGCCTCGGGGGCCATGGACCCCGTCGAACCTTCGGTCGGATGGGGTGTCCTGCATCTCTTCTACCGAGTGGATGTCCAGCGGGCGGAGGACGAGCCCGGGGGCGCGAAGCGAGTGCTCGACGCCATCGACGCGTTCGTCGACGCCGACCATCAGGTCCTCACCTTCGTGACCCTCGGTCACAAGGCCGACCTCGGGGTGATGGCGCTCGGGCCCGATCTCGCCCGGCTCCAGGTGCTCCAGCACGACTTGTCGCGTGCGCCATTGGTGCCCACGTGGTCATACGTGTCGCTCACCGAACAGTCCGACTACGGCGCAACCGAGGACGACGCGCGGGCCCGTCTCGCGGCCGAGGATGGGGTGACCGACCCGACCGAGGTGGAGGCGCGGCTGGTGGTGTGGCGCGACCGGATCGAGCACTACCGCGAGCAGCGCGTGCACCCTCGTCTGCCCGCGAAGCGGACGATCTGCTTCTACCCGATGTCGAAGCGGCGCACAGCGGACGACAACTGGTACGCGCTCGACTTCGAGGAGCGCAAACGACTCATGGCCGGACATGCGCGCGTCGGGCGCACATACGCGGGTCGCGTCCTCCAGCTCATCTCCGGTTCAACCGGCCTGGACGACTGGGAATGGGGTGTCACGCTGCTGGCGGACGATCCCGCGGCACTCAAGGAGATCGTCTACGAGATGCGATTCGACGAGGTGTCCACGCGATACGCGGACTTCGGGCCGTTCGTGACCGGCCTCGTCCTCGAACCCCACGAAGCACTCGAGCGCGTCGGGCTAGGGATCTGACCATGGCCGAGTCTCCGTCCCCACACCACCTTGGGCACCACCTCGCGCAGCTGAATGTGGGTCGGATTCTTGCGCCGATCGACTCACCACAGCTCGCCGACTTCGTCGCGGGGCTCGACCCCGTGAATGCACTCGCCGAGGCCACACCCGGGTTCGTCTGGCGGCTTCAGACCGAAGACGGTGACGCCACGGCTATCAGGCCCTTCGACGATGAGATGGTCCTGGTGAACATGTCGGTCTGGGAGTCGCTCGACGCGCTCGCCGACTTCGTCTACCGGAGCGACCACGTGCAGGTGATGCGACGACGGCGGGAGTGGTTCGAGCCCGCGTCGGATGCGTTCCTGGTGCTGTGGTGGATCCCCGGCGGCAGCATCCCGAGCATCGCCGACGCCCAGGTTCGGCTCGAGCACCTCAAGCTCCACGGCCCGTCACCACGTGCGTTCACGTTCCGGCAGCACTTTCCCCCGCCCGGCGAGGGTCCGACGGGCGAAACGCCGGCCTCCGACGTCGACGACCGATGGACGTGTCCCGCGTCGTGAACCGATGACCGGGGCCGAAGCGGCCGCGGTCGAACGTCTGCACACGCTCGGCGAGACCATCGTCTCGGGAGTTGCCCGGGCGATCCCGGTCTGGGTGATCGCGCAGGTGCGACGGGTCGTCGACGCGTGGGACCGGCTCGACGGCACCGAACGCACGCAGGCCGAAGCCGAAGCCGTCACCGCGGGTGCAGCCGCGAGCGCGCGGGTCACAAGCGAGCTGCGAGCACTGATCACGCTCGACCCGGAAGACCAGCGCGCCACGCCGCTCGAGATCGTGCGAACGGCAACCCGGGAGCCGACCGCGGTGCTCCAACAGCTCGGCATCCCCGGTGTGGTGCGAGACGACTTCGACCAGCGCTCGTTCCCCGACGACCTGTACGGGCTTGTACCCCGCACGCTCGGCGATCTTGGCGACGACGCCTTGGCCCCGCTACACCTCGCCTGGGGATTGGCGAAGGCCGCGGTGCTGCGCGCTCGAGCGGCGCCGTAGCCAGCCGGGTCGGCCGTGTGGGCCGCGCGAGCGCGGGTGCACGCCAGCCTGGATCGCCGCGATCGCGGCGCGTTTGTGTTCCTCGTCGAGCTTGCGACCGTCGACGTCGGAGACCTCGAAGCGGTCAATCGCCACATCGGCGCGCGTCTCGATGCGCGCCGAGTGCACCGACACGCTCGTGGCCGCGAATCCGACCGCAACCGACCGGAGCAGTCCTGGACGGTCGCGCCCGCGCACCTCGCACAGCGTGTGCCACGGGGAGCCGTCGTCGTCGAAGGTCAGCTCGAGGTCGGGCTGCGGTGCCGAAGCGAGCGGCTGCTGGAACGCCTTTTCGATTGCCGCGGTGACCGTGGCCGGGTCGGGCAACCCGACCGCGCCCGGGGAGAGGCGCACATCGAACGACTCGAGCGCCTCCTCGTTGGGCCAGGTGGCCATCGTGGCGGACACCACGTCGAGGCCGAGGTCGGTGATGACGCCCGAGACCACGGCGATGAGCCCGGGACGGTCACGCGCAGCAACCTCGATGCGGCCTTCTCGCGATCCGGTCGGCGTGACCGTGACGCGCGCAGTGCCGCGCCGGGGCAGAGGCTCGAGGAGCATCACGTGTCGCGCTATGTCGACCGGCGGCGTGGCGAGAAGGTACGCGCGGGGCGCAGTGCGTACCCAGTCGACGGCTCCGCTCGAACGTGGGATGAGCGCGATCGCATCGCTCTTGCGTCGGTCCACGAGTGACTCGGCCCGCGGCCCGGTGAGCTCGGGGCGCGCCTGGACCTTGAGGATGCGGGAAAGAAGTTCGTCGAGCTGGTCGCGTTCGCGGTCCTCGAGATCTCCAAGTGCGAGGGAAAGCACGAAGAGTGACCGGGCGCGCTCGGGACTGTCGAGGTGCGACGCGAGCTGGAGCACCGGCTCCTCGTCCAGCGCGTCGATGCGAGTCGCCGCGGCTCGGAGGAGCGAGCGATCGGCGACTAGCGCAACCAGCTCGGCCTCGGCCAAGCCGCCGAGACGCAAGCGACGGGAGAGTGCCCGTGCGAGCTCGACGGGATCCCCGACGTCGCCCGCAGCCGCGATCACCAATGCCGCGAGCAACGGCCGTTCTGGTTGGCGAAGCCGTTCGAAGGTGGCCGCGGCGCGTGGATCGCGGTGCACGATGTCGCGCACCTGCTCGACGAGGTCGAACTGGAGCACGTGGGTCGGGTCGAGCAGGAACGGATCGGATCTCCGGTGGTGCACGACAGCCGCGAGCTCGGGGAGCGCTCGCTCGAGCACTCCCGTGGTCTCGAGGAAGCGCCACGATCTCGGGCTGCCGTCGCGCAGGATCGCCAGCAAGCGCGCTGTCGCGCGGCCATCCCACACCGCCACCGTGGCATCGGCTCGGCCCAGCCAGTCGAGGAGCTCGGATGACGGCCGGGCCTCGTTTACGAGCAGCGCGGCTTCGAACGCGAGGACCAGCACCTCTTCGTCGGGCGGCTCGTCCACGAGGTCTACGCGCTCGTCGGTGACGCGGAGCCAACCGCCGGGTGGCGGTGGCGCGGCCGGGCGTTGCTGGTGGCGGCGTTTGAGCTGCCCGATCCGCCATCGCAACAAGGGCGGCGCGAGCAACGTCGTGCCAAGCACGACGGCGACGATGGCGCCGTACAGGCCCTTGCCGAGCACGCCCTCGGTCAGACCGATGCTGGCGAAGATGAGACCCACCTCGCCGCGGGGCAGCATCCCCAACCCGACGAGGAGCTTGTCGCCCGGCGAGTTGAGCGTCGCGATGCCGGCGAGCATCTTGCCGATGATCGCGACCACAAGCAGCGCGCCAACGAGCAACAGCAACGATGGTTTCGTGAACACGCTGAGATCGGCATCTACGCCGATCTGGAGAAAGAAGACAGGGATGAAGAGGTGGCCGACGGGCTTGAGCTCGCGCCGCACGCGTTCCGCCGGTCCGCTGCCGCTCATTGCGACGCCAGCAGCGAACGCGCCGACAATCGGCGCGAGCTCAGCAGCGTCGGCCAGCGCGGCGAAGACGAGGGTGAACGCGAGCGCCACGGCCACGAACGTGCCTGGAGACCGCGCGTGCCTGTGGACACCGTCCAAGACTCGCGGCAAGTAGCGCGTACCGAGAGCGACTGCCAGCACGAGGAACACGATCGCCAGCGCAATGACGCCCGCGACCTCGAGGGGCGAGATCGAGTCGGCAGTGGAGAGGCGCACGACGATCGTCAGGAGTACGAGGCCAATCACGTCGTCGGCGACGGCTGCGCCGAGCACGGTGCGGGCTTCGACGCGGGAGAGCGCGCCGAGGTCGCTGAACACGCGTGCTGTGATGCCCACACTGGTAGCCGCGAGCGCCGCGCCGACAAACAGCGCGGTGTTCTCCGATCGACCGAACGAGAGGGCCACCGCGAAGCCGGCCGCGACCGGAACCAGAACGCCAACCAATGCGACGCGCAGCGATGAGCGGCCCACCGCAGCGAGGTCGCCGAGGCTGAGCTCGAGGCCCACGTCGAGGAGCAGCAGGATCACGCCGAGCTGCCCGAGCACCGCGAGCACGTTGCTGGAGTCCACGAGCCCGATCACCGACGGCCCGATGAGCACACCGGCGAGGATCTCGCCGATCACGGCAGGGACACCCAAGCGTTCGGCAACCTCGGCCGCAGCCTTGGCCGCGAGGAGGACGACGAGGATGTCGACGAGGACGTCGGTGACGTTCACTCGGTCCCCACGAGCTCCTCACGGTCCAACAGCAGGTAGCCCCGCCTCCGAACCGTCTTGAGCTCCAGGCCGATGCTGGTCAGCAGGCGCCGGAGGCGGGCAACGTGCACGTCGAGCACGTTGCGCTCCCGAGGCATCCCGTCGGGCCACACGCCGCGAGCGAGGGTCTCTCGGCTCACGACCGATCCGCGTCGCTCCAGCAGTGCCGCGGCGAGCTGGCGCTGCACTGGCGGCAGCGTGACCACGCGTCCGCCGTACCGCAGCACGCCGTCGTCGTCGATCGTCGGAGGCTGATCGTGGCGGCGAGCCCGCGAGCGCAGGGTGTCGACTCGCACGCGCAGCTCGTCCACGTCGACCGGAGCGCGGAGCCAGTCCTCCAGGCAGTCGTCGCCGACTGGTGGTGCCCCGTCCTCCACCACCACTAGCCGCGGCTCGCCGCGGGCGCGCAGCGCGTCGAGCCTTCCGCGCTCTCCGGGCCAACGCACGAGCACGACATCCGCGACTTCCATGGAAGGAAGGTACGGACAGCACGTTTCGCCGGTGTTTCGCCGCGGTGAACAGCAGGGTCCATGCGCGACAGGTTCGGGTCAGACGCGCGACCCGGCGCGTTCACGCCCCGGTCGTGGTCGGGAAACCTCCATCATCTTCGATGTCATCTTCCGACGCACATGGGAGGTGAAGTGAGAATTTCGAAACGCAAGTTAGGGATCATCGCGGTCCTGGCCGTCGTCATGGTGCTCGTCACCGCGGGCACGGCCTTTGCCGGCGAAGTTGATCCCTCGACGACGATCACGGGCAAGGCATCGTCGACGTCGACCGATGTGGGGGTGGCACTGAACCTCCTCTGGGTCGTTCTCGGCGCACTGCTCGTGATCTTCATGCAAGCGGGCTTCGCGCTCGTGGAGACCGGCTTCTGCCGGGCGAAGAACGCGGCGCACGTGTTCAGCACGAACTTCATGATCTTCGGGCTGGGGTTCGTCGCGTACTTCCTGATCGGGTTCCCGATCATGTTCAGCGGGTTCTCGTACCCGGGCTACTTCGGGCTCGACAGTGCACTCAGCACCGACAGCCTGATCCACTTTGGCGACGCCGGAAGCTGGGTCTTCCTGTGGGGAAAGAGCGGCTTTGCTTTGACCGGCATCGCGTACAGCGCGCCGGTCATGGCCTTCTTCCTCTACATGGTGGCCTTCATGGACTCCACGGCCACGATCCCGACCGGGTCGATGGCGGAGCGGTGGAAGTGGAAGTCGTTCGTCGGGTGGGGCCTGTTCTGCGGTGGCCTCTACTACCCGATCTTCGGTGGGTGGACTTGGGGCGGGGGCTGGCTCAGCCAGCTCGGCAACAACCTCGACCTCGGGTTCGGCTACGTCGACTTCGCCGGTTCGGGTGTGGTGCACGCGATGGGTGGCATCGCGGCGCTTGCCGGTGCGTACGTGCTCGGGCCGAGGCTCGGCAAGTATGGGCCCGACAAGAAGCCGCGAGCACTCGGTGGGCACAACATCCCGATGGCTGGGCTGGGCGTGTTCATCCTGCTGTTCGGCTGGTTCGGCTTCAACGCAGCATCTACGTTCGCGGCCACCGACGTGCGCTTTGCCGTCGTCGCCACGAACACGGCGATCGCCGGTGCCATCGGCTCGGTCGTTGCGATGTTCTACGTGATGAAGCGCATGGGCAAGCCGGATCCCGGGATGATGATGAACGGGATGCTCGCCGGTCTCGTGGCGATCACTGCTCCCTGTGCCTTCGTGGCACCGTGGGCGGCGGCCGTCATCGGTGCGATTGCGGCAATCATCGTCGTCGAGGCCGTGCTCTTCATCGAGCGCAAGGGCATCGACGACCCGGTGGGTGCGATCGCCGTCCACGGCTTCGGAGGCATCTTCGGTGTGCTTTGCATCGGGATCTTCTCCGACGGTCGTTACGGGGCCGCGTGGAACCTCACCGACTCGAAGTACACGAACGGCAAGGGCGTGACGGGGATCTTCTACGACTTCGAGCTCGGCATCCGCCAGCTCGGGGCGCAGGCCATCACCGCGCTCGTGATCATCTTCATCATGGGCGGCTTCGCCCTGGCGTTCTTCAAGCTCCAGAACAAGTTCACGAAGGGCGGCATCCGCCCGACGGAAGAGGTGGAGCTCGCTGGGATGGACCTCGCCGAGATGGGGGTGCTCGCCTACGACAACTTCGTGGCCAGCGAGATCGACATCGTCGGTTCCGAAGGAAGCAAGGTCCTGGCCAAGGCGCCAGGCGGATCACCAGATCCAAGCATCGGGAGGTAACCCCCCTTCCTCTCGATGGTGTGTGGCCGGCGGGCCCTTCGGGGCCCGCCGGTTCACGCTCGGTCGGCGTTCACATTCTCGAAACATTCCCGCGACCGACGGGAAACAGCACGCGAGGATGCTCCCTCGATCTGATGTGAACCTGTCCGGTGCATGGCCGGGCCGTGGGGGAGGAAACGCGCGTGAAGTACGACACCGGGGATACCGCCTGGGTGCTGGCCTCGGCGGCGCTCGTGATGTTCATGACGCCCGGGCTCGCCCTCTTCTACGGCGGCATGGTGCGCACCAAGAACGTCCTCGCCATGCTGATGAACAACTTCTGGTGCCTTGGCATCGTGAGTGTGCTCTGGGCCGCGGGTGTGTACTCGCTCGCCTTCAGCGGCACGGGGAGCTTCATCGGGAACCTCGACCTCGGATGGATGAGCGGCGCGCTCACGACCCAGGGGACAGGCTTCGAAGGGCTCACGATCCCGCCGTTCGCGTTCCTCGCGTTCCAGCTCATGTTCGCGGTCATCACGCCGGCGCTCATCACCGGTGCGATCGCCGACCGCGTGCGGTGGGCCACGTGGGCATGGTTCGTGCCGATCTGGCTCGTGCTCGTGTACGCGCCGATCGCGCACTGGGTGTTCTCACCCTCGGGGTGGCTCTTCGAGCGCGGCGCCCTCGACTTCGCCGGCGGCACAGTCGTGCACGTCAATGCCGGTATCGCGGCGTTGGCCGCCGTCCTCGTGATCGGCAAGCGGCGCGGCTGGCCCAGCCACGCGATGCCGCCACACAACCTGCCGCTTACGCTCATCGGTGCGGGCATCCTGTGGTTCGGCTGGTTCGGGTTCAATGCCGGCTCGGCGCTCGGCGGCAACGAGCTCGCAGCCACGGCGTTCGTCAACACGCACATGGCCGCGGCCGCTGCGCTCTGCAGCTGGCTCCTCGTCGAGCGACTCCGCAGCGGGCATGCCACCACGCTCGGTGCGGCGTCGGGCCTCGTGGCCGGGCTCGTGGCGATCACGCCGTGCGCCGGGTTCGTGGGCGGCATGTCGCCGATCTACATCGGTCTCATCGCCGGTGCAGTGTGCGCGCTTGCCGTCAGCCTGAAGTCGAAGTTCGGCTACGACGACTCGCTCGACGTGGTGGGCGTGCACCTCGTGGGCGGGATCATCGGCTCGCTCCTGGTCGGCGTGTTCGCCGACGAGGCGTACAACGCCGCCGTCTCTGCTGCGCCGGGCGGTGGCGGGCTGATCGAGACCGGTAAGTTCGACCTGCTCGGCGAGCAGTTCATCGCCGTCGGTGCGACGATGCTGTGGTCCTTCACGCTGACTGCTGCCATCCTGCTGGTGATGAAGCGGGTGCTGCCCAAGGGCATCCGAGTGTCTGAGGAGGACGAAGACAGCGGTCTCGACCTCACGCAGCATTCCGAGACCGGCTACGCCCTCGACCGAGTCTGAACGGGGAGAATCCACAACCATGAAGCTCATCGTCGGCATCATCAAGCCGTTCAAGCTCGACGACGTGAAGGACGCGCTCAAGGACCTCGGGGTCCAGGGGCTCACCGTGTCCGA
>JANOHN010000065.1:0-8323 GCA_031406505.1 Acidimicrobiia bacterium
CGAGCCTGGGTACGCGGAGGCGATGGCCGAGCTCGAGGAGATCCTCGAAGAGCTCGAGGCTGACGATCTCGATGTCGACGTGTTGGCCGATCGGGTGCGGCGCGCGAGCGAGCTGATCGCGAGCTGCCGGACACGGATCGCCCGAGCCCAAGCAGATGTCGAGAGCATCGTCACCGACCTCGAGGGGTTCGACGACGAAGCAGCCGACGAGGACGACGAATCGCACTAACACCGCCGGGCGCACGCCGGCACTAACGTGCGCCCATTCGGGGGCACCGCCGACTTGGTCGGCGGAGAGGTGGCGGCTATGCCGTTCGTGCTTGGCGTCGACTCGTCGGCGCACTCAACCGCGGTCGAGCTTCGAGACGCGGACAGCGGCGAGCTCTTCGGATCGGGTCGCGCTGCGCATCCCGAGACCGGCGGATCGAACCGCGATCAAGACCCGTTGGTGTGGTGGAACGCGCTCGTTGACGCGCGTCGAGATGCCGGCGGCGCGCTCGGTGTCTCTGCGGTCGCCGTGGCCGCGCAGATGCACGGCTTGGTCGTGCTCGACCACGAGGGCCAAGTGATCCGCCCCGCCAAGATGGGGCACGAGCCCGAGGCGACGCGCGACGCGGAGTCGCTCGTCGAGGCGCTCGGTGGTCCGGAGCAGTGGGTGCACGCGTGTGGTTCGGCGCCCGACGGAGCGTTCGCGGTGGCGAAGCTCGCGTGGCTCCGTCGGACCGAGCCCGACGCGTTCGCGCGCATCGCCAAGGTGATGCTGGCGCACGACTGGCTCACGTTCCGCTTGAGCCGCAAGGTCGTCACCGACCGCGGCGGTGCCTCGTCGACGGGCTACTACTCACCGCGGGACGGCGCGTGGTGTCCCGAGCTGCTCGCGCTGGTCGACCCGGACAAGAGCTGGGGCCCGTGCCTCCCGAGGGTCATCGAATCGGCGGAGCCGGCCGGTGACCGCGAGGGCGTGACGATTGCCGCGGGAACGAGCGAGACCATGGCCGCTGCGCTCGGCGTGGGGCTCCGGCCCCGCGACGTCGTGGTGTCGCTCGAGCATGGCTACGTGTTCACGGTGCGCGAGCGGCCGACCGAGGATCCGAACGGGCGGGTGTGTGGCTTCGCCGATGCGACGGGTCGCTTCCTCCCGCTCGTGTCAGCGAGCGGAGCATTGGGCGCACTCACGTCGTTCGCGAACGTGCTCGGTGTGGATCAGGCCCGCTTCGATCGTCTCGCGCTCGATGCGCCTCCGGGCGCGCACGGCGTCACCCTGCGCCCCGCAGCAACGCGAGGTCGACGCGGGCGCGCGCCCCGGCCGGGCGCATTGAGCGGATTCGACGCTGAGCTCACGCCGTCTCTCGTGGCGCGGGCCGCAGTCGAGGGCGTCGCGCACCAGCTCCTCGACGATATCGATGCGCTCCGACACGCCGACGTTCCGGTTGGTGGGCGCTTCGTGCTCCAAGGTGGTGCCAGGAGTCACGCGCTCGCGCAGGCGCTCGCCGACCTCTCCGGTCGTCCCATCGCGCTCCCGAAGGGGGATCGCGTGGTTGCCGGCGCGTGCGTACTCGCCGCGGCTGCGTTCCACGGCGCCGCGCCCGACGAGCTCGCGGTCGCGTGGGGACTCGACCAGGCTCGCGATCTCGAGCCCGGCTCGAACGTGGACACCGAAGCGCTCCGCTCTGCCCACAAGCGCGCGCTCCGCAACGACGAGGAGCGCTAGTCCCGGGCTGGCTTCAGGCCCCCGCGCTCGCGGCGCTTGCGGTGCCAGCGAACGCCACCTTCGAGGGCGGCCAGGATCGTGTCGTTGTCGCGTGACAGGCGATGGTGGACCCACCGCTCGAGGCCGAGCCGGCGCATCCACGGGTTGAAGGTCTCGTACGTCTCGCGGAAGTGGATCCGCGTGCGGCCCTCGCCGAGATCTTCCAGGCGCGTGTGGCCGGTAGCGCGCGACCACAGCGGCTTGCCGACGGCGTCGTAACGCCACGACTCGAACGGCTTCACCTCGGTGAGCCACTCCCACGACTGACCGACGCCACCTGACCCGAGCACCCGCGGAACGGGAAAGTGGCAGTGACGAACGAGTCCTTCTCCGATGTCGTCGCCGGGATGGAGGATGTCGATGCGCGTGTTCACGTCGCGCGGCTGTGGGCGGTCGTCACCCCGATACCAGAACACCTCCCACACCTCTTCGGGTGGGGCGTGCACGTCGACGGAGAAGGTGTGCTGCTGCATTCATCCACTCACTAGGTCCCTCGGTCACCTCGGGCCGCTCATCCGAATGTACCGTGACCTCGTGACTCCCGACCCTGAGCCCCAGATAGCTGACTCCTTGCTCGACTTGGTCGGCAACACGCCGCTCGTGCGGTTGGGTCGGGTCGGCCGAGATCTCCCGTGCGATCTCGTGGCCAAGGTCGAGATGCTGAACCCCGGTGGCAGCGTGAAGGACCGGCCCGCGATCGCGATGATCGACGCCGCCGAACGCGACGGTCTGCTGCAACCCGGCGGCACGATCGTGGAGCCCACATCGGGGAATACGGGCGTCGGGCTCGCGATCGTCGCGGCGCAACGGGGCTATCGCTGCGTGTTCGTGATGTCCGACAAGATGAGCGACGAGAAGGTCGCGCTGTTGCGCGCGTACGGTGCCGAGGTGGTGGTCTGCCCGACGGCGGTGCCGCCCGAACATCCCGACTCGTACTACTCAGTCGCCGATCGGCTCACGAACGAGATCTCCGGCGCCTTCCGCCCGAACCAGTATTACAACGAGGCCAACCCCGCCGAGCACGAGCGCAGCACCGGACCGGAGATCTGGGCGCAGACCGCCGGACGCATCACGCACTTCGTAGCCGGCGTCGGCACTGGCGGCACGATCACCGGAGTCGCGCGGTACTTGAAGGCGCAGAACCCGAACGTGCAGATCATCGGCGCCGACCCCGAAGGCTCTGTGTTCTCCGGTGGCACCGGCCGGCCATATCTCGTCGAGGGCGTGGGCGAAGACTTCTGGCCACCCACGTACGACCCGTCAGTCGTCGACCGCACGGTGATGGTGAGCGACGCGGACTCGTTCGCCGCGGCGCGGCGCGTCACGCATGAAGAAGGACTGCTCATTGGCGGCTCCGGCGGGATGGCGGTGCACGCCGCGCTCGTGGTGGGTGCCGATCTTGTCCCGGATGACCTCGTGGTCGTGCTGCTCCCCGACTCCGGTCGTAGCTACGTCTCGAAGATCTTCAACGACGAGTGGATGATGCGCTTCGGCTTTCTGCGCGCTGAGGGACCGGTGGCGGGTGACGTGCTCGCCGCCAAGCACGGAGCGCTGTCTCGGTCGATGCCCGACCTCGTGCTCATCACGCCCGACGAACCGGCCCGGCACGGCTTCGCGCTCATGCGCGACCTCGGTGTGTCGCAGGTGATCGTGAGCGTGACCAAGGAGCTGCCCCTCGCGGCCAAAGAGGTGAGCGGCACGCTCACCGAGCTCCAGCTCATGGACAAGGCGTTCCACGATCCCGCAGTGCTGGATCGACCGGTCATCGAGGTGATGGAGCCCGCGCTCCCCATGATCGGGATCGGCGAGACTGTCACCGACGTGGTGGAGCAGCTCGACCGCGCCCCGGGTGTGCTCGTCCTCGATGGCGGTCACCCCATCGGCGTGCTCACGACACAGGACGTGCTCACCTTCCTCGCCGAGAGGTCGCCGGGATGACCTCCGCACGTGAAGAGCACGGCTTCGATCTTGGTTTCGAGACCAGGGCGATCCACGCGGGACAGCCGTCCGATCCGCGCACCGGCGCCGTCGTCACACCGATCAGCCTGGCCACGACGTTCGAGCAGTCGGCGGTCGGTGAGCACTCCGGCTTCGAGTACGGACGCACGGGGAGCCCTACGCGTCGTGCCCTCGAAGAGTGCATCGCGTCGCTCGAAGGTGGCGCGCATGGCCTTGCATTCGCGAGCGGCATGGCTGCTGAAGATGCGGTCCTGCGCGCGCTGGTCGGTCCGGGCGATCACGTGGTCCTGCCTACCGACGCGTATGGGGGCACGTACCGCCTGGTGTCGCAGGTGCTCGCGCCGACCGGTGTCGAGTGGACCGCGCTGGATCTCACCGACCCCGTCGCATTCGCCGGGGCGATGCCCGAGCGCACGCGTGTGGTCTGGGTCGAAACTCCGACGAATCCGATGCTGACGTGCGTCGACATCGCGGCCGTGGCCGCGGCAGCGCACGAGCGCGGCGCCATGGTCGTGGTCGACAACACCTTTGCAACTCCGTACCTCCAGCAGCCGCTCGCGCTCGGCGCCGACGTAGTGGTGCATTCGAGCACCAAGTACCTGGGCGGACACTCCGACGTGGTTGGTGGCGCGGTCGTGCTCAACGACGACGCCGTTGCCGCGCGCCTCGCGTTCCTCCAGAACGCCGTGGGCGCGGTGCCGTCTCCATTCGACTGCTACCTCGTGCTGCGAGGCATCAAGACGCTCGCCGTGCGCATGGATCGCCACTGTGAGAACGCGCGCGCCGTGGTCGCGCTGCTCGGTGAGCACCCGGGTGTGGCGAAGATCCTCTACCCGGGTCTGCCCACGCATCCCGGCAACGACGTCGCCCGCCGGCAGATGCGCGACTTCGGCGGCATGGTGAGCTTCATCGCGGCCGGGGGCGAGGCCGCGGCGTTGGCGCTCGTCGCCAAAACGCGGGTCTTCACACTCGCCGAGTCGCTCGGCGCGGTGGAGTCCCTGATCGAGCATCCCGCGCGCATGACGCACGCGTCGGCCGCCGACTCACCCCTCGCCGTCGATCCCGCGCTCGTGCGGCTCAGCGTGGGGATCGAGACGATCGGCGACCTTGTTGCCGATCTTCGTCAGGCCCTCGACGCGGTCTCGTAGCCGCGACGGCGTCAGCGCTCGAGGGCGCGGATGTGGCGATTCGCAGCCTGGAGTCGCCGCGCGAGCACCAGGGTGAGATTCGTGAGGATCCCTTCCAGCAGCTCGGGGTGCTGAGCCGAGAGCGCACGAAGCTCGTCGACCGGGACAACCGCGACGGTTGCGGGTGTCTCCACGCACACGTCGGCGTTGCGCACGCTCTCGCCGAGGAGTGCCGACTCACCGAATGCCACGCCGGGTCCGAAGGTCGCGAGCCGTGACGTTCTTCCGCGTGCGTCCACCACCAATCGCACGCTGACCGTCCCTGCCAGCAAGAAGAACACTTCCGAGGCCGGCTCGCCCTCGCGTACGACGATGTCGTCCACCGCAAGTGTGCGGTGCTCTACCGTGGCCTCGAGCGCGGCGAGCACTTCGTCGGTAACCCCGCGCAGGAGCTCTTGCTCGCGGAGTGTCGCCTCCAGAGTGGCGGCGGCACCGTCGTCGGCGAGGAGCCGGTCCTCACTCGCGGCGATGGCCCGTTCTGCGTCCTCGAAGCACTCGACCGGCAACGCGGCGATCGCCGCGTGCGCCGGGACCGACGGATCGAGATCGGTGACGAGCACCGAACATTCGAGATCGCGCAGATCGTCCGTCATCCGCCCGAGCATCGCGACCGCCGGCTCGTCGATGCCGCGCACCCGGCCCAGATCGAGCACCACCACCTGCACGCTGGCGGCTTCATCGGCAATCGCGCGCAGGACCGGCTCCAACGAGGTGAAGTGCAGATCACCCTGGAGCTCGTAGACGGCGACATTGGCGCCGCGGTCGTCGAGGATTGCCTGCTCGCTGGTGGTGCGGACCCGACTCGAACGAACCTCGTCGGCGCCGTAGCGGCGGCGTAGGGATGTTGGTGTCCGGGGCCATGCGCGGTGCTCGTGGAGGGCGAACGTGCTCGAGAGTCGCTCGCACACGGCGATGCCGCGCAGTGAGTTGCCGTGCGAGTCGAGCAGTGGCGAGAACACGCCGATGCCGAGCTGACCGGGGAGCACGGCGATGACGCCTCCTGACACGCCGCTCTTCGCGGGGAGCCCGACCTCGTACGCCCATTGACCCGCATAGTCGTACATGCCGCATGTGCTCATCACGCTGAGTACGCGCTCGACGCTCTTCTCGGTCAACGCGTGCACACCGGTCTGGGGATGGACGCCACCGTTGGCGAGCGTTGCTGCCATGAGCGCGAGATCACGACAGGTCACGAGCACGGAGCACTGTCGGAAGTAGCGCTCCAACGTGCCTTCGACGTCGTCAAGCATCCCGAGCGATCGCATCAGGTAGGCGATGGCGCGGTTGCGATCGCCCGTTGTCTGTTCCGACTCGAAGACGGCTTCGTCGATCTCGAGGTCGCGACCGGCAAACGCGCCCAACCCGTTGAGGATGTGGCGCATGCGCGCATCGGGATCCGCGCCCGTGATGAGTCCCGATACGACGATTGCCCCCGCGTTCACCATCGGGTTGAACGGTCGTTGCGCCTGGTCGTCGACCACGATCGCGTTGAAGGTGTTCCCGGTTGGCTCGACGCCGACGCGCTCGAGCACCGCGTCGACGCCGTGTGCATCGAGCGCGAGACCGTACGTGAACGGCTTCGACACCGATTGGATCGTGAACGGTTGCTCAGTGTCGCCCAGCGCGTACACCTGGCCGTCAGTTGTCGCGAGCACGACGCCGAACCAGCGCGGGTCAGCCTTGGCGAGCTCGGGGATGTAGTCGGCAAGCGTGCCGCCGGTGAGGTCGCGACACGACTCGAAGAGCTCCTCGAGCATGCCGACAAGTGGTGTGGTCCTCGCGCTCGACACCGGGGGAGTGTGGCGGATCTGCGCGGGTCGGCGCGGTTACGAGAACGTGACGCGAATCTTTCAGTGCTGTCCCGCGAGCCGGCGCTGCTTGAACTGGGCTCGGATGTAGTCGCGGTTCATCAGCGCGATGAAGTCGATGCTGATCTCCTTCGGGCACGCGGCCTCGCACTCGCCGTGGTTCGTGCACGATCCGAACCAACGCTCCATCTCGTCGACCATCGCTGCCACGCGTGACCAGCGCTCGGGCTGACCCTGCGGCAAGAGGTTGAGGTGCTGGATCTTCGCGGCGGTGAACAGCTGCGCCGCGCTGTTCGGACAAGCCGCGACGCAGGCGCCACAGCCGATGCACGCGGCGGCGTCCATCGCGGCGTCGGAGACGTCCTTGGGGACCGCGGTCTGGTTGGCTTCAGGAGCGGTGCCGGTTGGCGCGGTGATGTAACCACCCGCCTCGATGATGCGATCGAACGGTGAGCGGTCGACGCAGAGGTCCTTGATGATCGGGAACGCGGCCGCCCGCCACGGCTCGACGGTGATCGTGGCGCCATCATCGAACTTGCGCATGTGGAGCTGGCACGTGGCGGTCCCGGTCTCCGGCCCGTGCGCGCGGCCGTTGATCATCATCGAGCACGATCCGCAGATCCCTTCGCGGCAGTCGTGGTCGAACGCGACCGGCTCCTCGCCTCGCGCATTGAGCTGTTCGTTCAGCACGTCGAACAGCTCGAGGAACGACATGTCGGGACTCACGTCGTCGACCTCGTAGACCTGGAACGAACCCAGCTCCTTCGGCCCCGACTGACGCCAGACGTTGAGCGTGATCTTCACTTGTACGACCGCTGCGTCGGGTGCGCGTACTCGAACTCGAGCGGCTCCTTGTGGAGCTCGGGCGCGGTGTCCGTACCCTTGTGCTCCCACGCCGCGACGTAGGAGAAGTGCTCGTCGTCGCGCATCGCCTCGCCGTCCTCGGACTGGTGCTCCACGCGGAAGTGCCCGCCGCAGCTCTCCTCGCGCTGGAGCGCGTCGAGGCACAGCAGCTCGCCGAACTCGAGGAAGTCGGCCACGCGGCCGGCCTTCTCGAGCGACTGGTTGAACGACTCGTTCTCGCCGAGGACGCGCACGTTCCGCCAGAACTCCTCGCGCAGCGCAGGGATCTCGGCGAGCGCCTTCTCGAGGCTCTCGCGACTCCGGGCCATGCCGCAGTGCTCCCACATGATCTTGCCGAGCTCGCGGTGGAACCAGTCGACCGAGCGCGTGCCCTTGACCGAGAGCATCTTGCGCACCTGGTCGGACGTGTCGGCCTCGCTCTGCGTGAAGGCGGGGTCGTCGGTCGACACCGGATCGGTACCGAGCAGCGGTGCGAGGTAGTCGCCGATCGTCGCCGGGAGTACGAAGTACCCGTCGGCGAGTCCCTGCATGAGCGCGCTCGCACCGAGCCGGTTGGCACCGTGGTCGGAGAAGTTCGCCTCGCCGAGCACGTACAGACCCGGCACGTTCGACATCAGGTTGTAGTCGACCCACGAACCGCCCATCGTGTAGTGGACGGCGGGATAGATCCGCATGGGCATCGTGTACGGGTCTTCGCCCGTGATGCGCTCGTACATCTGCATCAAGTTGTCGTAGCGCTCGTTGATCACCTCGCG
>JANOHN010000084.1:0-43242 GCA_031406505.1 Acidimicrobiia bacterium
AATGCGAGCTCGCCGATCGGCTGACCGGGCCCCAGGTCGCCCACGACCTTCTCGACACCGTCCGCGTTCCTCGTCACCGCCTTCGCCCGCCCGCGGATGATGAAGTACGCGCAATCACCCTCGTCGCCCTGCTCGACGATCGCCTCGCCACCGGGGATCCGGAGCCACTCGACTCGGTCCGCGAGCTCGGTCCGGCTCTCGGCCGACAGCGCCGCGAACGCGGGGATACGGCCCAGCCGCTCAGCGGCGTCGCGCGGCGCGGCGATCGGTTCAGGCACCGAACCGACGCTACCCTTGCGGCGCGAGGCGCGACCGAGTGGCGGGCAGCCGGGAAGGTAGTTGCGGCATGGGGGCGGGACGCGTCCGCTACGCGAACGGCGACCTCCTCGCGGAGATCCGACCGCGCGTGCTCGCAACGCTGGCCGAGCACGGGCTGTCACCCCGACGAGTCGCTCGCGCGTGGCTCGATGTGGCGCTCGCCGCGGGCTGGTTCTTCGCGATGTACGCCGTGTTGCTGTTCGTGGCGCTGCCACCGTGGGGATACGTGCTCGCGATCGCGTCGATGGGACTCGCGACCACAGCAACCCTCATGCACATCGTCCACCCGCTCATGCACCGCTCGGTCGGGCGCTCGACGCGCCTCAATGTCCTCGCCGCACAAGTGCTTGCTCCGTTGCCAGGCAGTTGGCGATGGTGGGCCGCGAAGCACAACCTCGGACATCACGCGTTCCCGAGCGTCGCCGGGAACGATCCCGACTTCGATCAAGCTCCGGTGCTGCGCTGCGACAGCTCCGCTCCTTGGCGGCCCTGGCACCGCTGGCAGCACGTCTACGCGTGGCTCCTCTACGCGCTCCTCTCCCTACGTTGGAGCCTGGCCGCCGATGTGCCCTTCATCCTCACCGGGCGCGAGAACGGCCGCTCGATGGAGCAGCCGTCCGTCCGCCGCACCGCCCTCTTGCTCCTGGACAAGTTCGCGCCGGTGGCGGTTTTCCTCACGCCGGCATTTCTCCTGCACCCGGCAGTCAACGTCGTCGCTTTCAGTGTCGCGGTGCTCGTGGTGAACGGGTTCTCGACAGCCCTCATCTTCGTCCCGGGGCACTTTGGTGACGCCAGACCACTGGTCGCTCCGGACGCCGACGGGAAGATCCCGACCGACTACGCGACGACGATCGTGCAGGGAGTCGTGAACATGCGCGTGCGCAACCCCATCGGCCGATGGTTCGTGGGTGGCCTCGACCACCACATCGAGCACCACCTGTTCGCTTGGGTCTCACCCCGTGACCTTCACCTCATCGCACCCATCGTCGAATCGGCAGTCCGTGCGCATGGTCTCTCGTACCGAACGCACGAGTCGCTCGGACAGGGTCTGCGCGAGCACGCTCGACGCCTCCGCACGTTCGGGCGTCGGCCGACGCATCTGCCGACGGTGGAGACAACGGTCCCCGTCGCCGCCTGAGGTACCCCTGATTGCCGGGCGGCGTGGCGGGGGGTACACTGGTGATCGTTCCCCCGCCGCCCGGTGCGGCGCTCCGGCTCCTTTCTTCGAGCCGACCTAGCCAGCGAGAGTGTCTCGCCGCACGCACCGACTCCACGAGGCGGGCCCGTTCCCCTTCCAGGCCACGGCTCGAAAGCGATGCCGAGACCCGGAGGTTGGCAATCCGGCGTCGCACCAATCCGGACGGCGTCGGCTCCCGTGAATTGAGGAGCACACAACTCTCGATGAGTACCGCAGAGCTCGACCGATCGATGCTCGACACGAAGGACCGCGACGAGTTGCACGCCATTGCCGGCGCGATGGGCGTCAAAGCGCCCACCCGCATGCGCAAGGGCGAGTTGATCGACGCCATCATCGCCGCCGCTGACGGCAACGGCTCGTCCGACGGCGGCACCGACAGCGCGGGCGATCGCCCCCGCACCATTCGCTCAGCCCGTGCGTCCGAGCTCGACGAAGACTCCGTCGCCGCACTCGCGGCTGAAGAGGACGAGATCGCCGCGTCGGGCGGCGAGCCGGAGGTCGATGTCGCACCCCGTCCGCGCCGCAGCGAGGCCACCGCCGGTGGCGACTCACCTGCTGACGCCACCGGCGATTCCGAGGCCGGCTCGGGATCCGACTCGAGTGGTGGTAGCGCCTCCGCCGATGTCGATCCCGAGGACGTACGCGAGTCGTACGGCGACGGCAATGCGAACAAGCGCCGCCGCCGCCGACGCGGTCGTGGCGGCGCCTACGAGAACGAGGGCGGCGGAAGCGGTCGCCCGTCGAACGAGCCCGTCGGTGATCCCGTCGACGTGCAGGGCCTCCTCGATCTGCGTGACGAGGGCTACGGCTTCTTGCGCACGACTGGCTACCTTCCCGGCCCGCGCGATGTGTACGTGTCCGCGTCGCAGGTTCGGCGTTTCAACCTGCGCAAGGGCGACTTCGTCCAGGGCACGTCGCGGCCGCAAGCCAGCAACGAGAAGTACCCGGCGCTGCTCAAAGTCGACACCGTCAACGGGATGTCGAGCGACGACGCCCGTGGGCGCCCTCGGTTCGAGGAGCTGACGCCGCTGTTCCCCGACGAGCACCTCCACCTCGAGCTGCTCGACAACCCACTCGACGTGACGGGGCGCATCGTCGACCTGCTCTCACCGATCGGCAAGGGCCAGCGCGGGATGATCGTGTCGCCACCGAAGGCAGGCAAGACCACGATCCTGAAGCAGATCGTGTACTCGGTGGAGCGCAACAACCCCGAGGTGCACCTGATGGTGCTGCTCGTCGACGAGCGGCCCGAAGAGGTCACCGACATGAAGCGCCACGTGCAGCGGGGCGAGGTCATCGCCAGCACGTTCGACCGGCCGTCGGACGAGCACACCGCGGTGGCCGAGCTCACGATCGACCGGGCCAAGCGCCTCGTCGAGATGGGCAAGGACGTGGTCATCGTCCTCGACGGCATCACCCGGCTGTCGCGGGCATACAACCTCGCGGCGCCGGCATCCGGGCGCGTGATGTCGGGTGGTGTCGACTCGACCGCGCTGTACCCGCCGAAACGGTTCTTCGGTGCGGCCCGCAACATCGAAGAGGGTGGATCGCTCACGATCATCGCGACGGCCCTCGTCGACACCGGCAGTCGCATGGACGAGGTGATCTTCGAGGAGTTCAAGGGCACCGGCAACATGGAGCTCCGCCTCGACCGACGCCTCGCTGAACGCCGCATCTACCCGGCGATCGACGTGGAAGCGTCGAGCACGCGTCACGAAGAGCTGCTCTTCGATCGCGATCAGCTCAACCAGATCTGGAAGCTCCGCCGGGTGCTCAACGCGCTCGACGGTGAGTCCGGCAGCTCGGGCCGAGGGCTCGATCTGCTCCTGGAGAAGCTGCGCACCACCAAGAGCAACGACGAGTTCCTTGCCGAGGTGGCCCAGGCCCCCAGCCTCAGCGCCTGATCTCCCGATTGGGGCTCTGGTTGGCCTCCTGAATTCTTGCTCGTATCGCGCCGATAGAATCGACTTCCATGAAGACCGACATTCACCCCGACTACGTCATGTGCACGGTGCATTGCTCGTGCGGGAACGAGTTCACGACCCGCTCGACGGTGCCATCACTTCGTGCCGAGCTGTGCTCGGAGTGCCACCCCTTCTACACGGGCAAGCAGAAGCTCGTGGACACGGGTGGTCGCGTCGAGCGCTTCCAGCGGCGGGCCGAGAAGGCCACGAAGAAGAAGTAGGGCACACGATGGCCGACGAGAACGCGCCGCGGTACATGGGCGGCCAGGCCGTCATGGAAGGCGTCATGATGCGCGGCCTCACGAGTTGGGCCGTCGCCGTGCGCAACCCCGACGGTGAGCTCGAGCTCGTCGTGCACGACGCGCCGCGCTGGACTGATCGCTGGAGCCACCTCCCAATCATCCGTGGCGTCATCACGCTCGCGGAGTCGCTGTCGCTCGGCTTCAAGGCGCTGGCCTGGTCGGCCGACCGTCAGCTCCCCGAGGAGGAGCGCATCTCGTCGAAGGCCATGGGCTGGACGATGGCGATCGCGATGATCTTCTTCCTCTCCATCTTCCTCGTGCTCCCGGCGCTCGGCACCAGCGCGCTGGGCGATGTCCTCAACGTGCATGGCTTCGAGTACCACTTGCTCGAAGGCGCGATCCGCATGGGCATCTTCCTCGGGTACCTGCTGCTGATCGGGTTGCTGCCCGACATCAAGCGCGTGTTCCAGTACCACGGTGCCGAGCACAAGGCGATCGCCGCCTATGAGAACGGTGTGGAGCTCACGCCCAAGTCGGCCCAGCGCTTCACCACCGAGCACGTGCGCTGCGGCACCAACTTCTTGCTCACCGTGATGGTCGTGACGATCTTCGTGTACTCGTTCGTCGGCCGACCCGCGCTGCCGCTGCTGATCCTCTCTCGCATCGTGCTCATCCCGTTGGTCGCCGGCATCTCGTACGAGCTCATCCGCTTCGCCGCGCGCCACATGCAGCTGCGTTGGGTGCGGATCGCGATGAAGCCCGGCCTCGCACTCCAGAAGCTCACGACCCGTGAGCCGTCGCTCGACCAGCTCGAGGTGGCGATCGCGTCGCTGCGGGCCGTGATGACCGCGGAGCAGCTCGCCGAAGTGGCGGCCCGCCCGGCCGAGACCGGTCCCGTGGGCTCCGGTCGCCCCACCTTCAGCCCCGCCTGATCTGCGCGCCGCCGCGGGCGTCCTCCAGCAGTCTTGGTCTGCCGCTGCCTCGCGCTTCACACGTCTCTCACATTCCCGCGTCAGTGTGTGAGCCGTGAGTGAGCGTGAGCGGATCTCCCATGTGATCCGACGGCTGTCGATGGGCGTGCATCCCGAGCTCGTCGCGGGGCTCGACTCGACGGATGCTGCGATCGCGCGCGCGCTCGACCTCTCCGTAGGTGTGGCGCCAGTGCCGCCGGTGGTGACACCGCCCGTGTCGTACGACGCGCAGCAACCGGTCGAGATCGTCCGGACCATCGCGTGGTGGCTCGAGCAGATGCGCAGCAACCCGCGCCTGATCGAAGAGCGCCTGGTGTGGTTCTGGCAAGACCACTTCGCAACGAGCCTCGCGAAGGTGCGCGTCCCATTCCTGATGCACCAGCAGCACGGCACGATCCGGACGCATGCGACGGGATCATTCGCCGAGCTCCTCCATGCCGTGGCCAAAGACCCGGCGATGGTGATCTACCTCGACGGCATCACCAACTCGACCGACGCGGTGAACGAGAACTTCGGGCGGGAGTGCCTGGAGCTGTTCACGATGGGCATCGGCGGGGGCTACGAGCAGCAGGACGTGGTCGAGGCGTCGCGATCGTTCACCGGTTGGGTCGTCAACGTGCCGGGTCGCCGCATCTCCGACGCGCTCAGCGCGCTCGGTGCGGCGCCCTGGGAGTCGATCTTCATCGCGCGCCGCCACGATGCTGGCGAGAAGGACCTGCTCGGGCAACAAGGCGCGTTCGATCTCGATTCCGCGCTCGACGTGATCCTCGAGCACCCGTCCACCGGTCGCTACATCGCATCGAAGCTCTACCGCGAGCTCATCGGTCTCGATCCCGACGACCGCGCAGTCAACCGTCTCGGCGACGCGTTCGCGCGCGACTGGTCGATCATGGGACTTGTCGAAGCCATCGCAGCGGAGCCCGCGTTCACGTCAGGCGCCGCGGTGCGCGCCAGAGTGCGCACACCGGTCGAGAAGCTGGTGGGTATCGCGCAGGCCGGTGGGAATGAGTCGATCGACTTGGGCGCCGTCGGCGTGCGCGGTGGAACGAACGGTGTGGGCGAAGCGCTCCGCACGATCGGCTTCATCCCCTTCGTGCCGCCGAACGTGGGTGGGTTCCCCGAAGGTGTGCTGCTCCTCGGTCCGCACCAGCTCGTGCACACCTTCGATCTGCTCAACGTGGTCGCCAATCCGCCGACCGCAACCGCAGCCGCCGACGATCTCCTCGCGAGGTTCGGCATCTTCGACATCGAGAAGGCGACGCGACGCGTACTCGAGAACGAGACCGATCCCGGCCGGCAGTTCGCGCTGGCTGCACTTTCACCGGAGTTCGCAGTCACATGAGCTCTGTTGCCAAGAGGTCGGGGCCGACGCGCCGAGACTTTCTCCAGAAGCTCGGCATCGGTACGGCCGCGGCGGTCGGTGGTGGCTACGCGCTCTCGGTATGGGGCTGGGACGGTCAGCCCGCGGCGGCCGCGAGCCGCGCCGGCGAGATCTCGGCTGCAGGCAACGGGCGCACCCTGGTGGTTGTGGAGCTAGGCGGCGGCAACGACGCGCTGAACACGGTCGTACCGATCGCCGATGGGCACTACCGGGATCTGCGGCCGACCCTGGGCGTCACCGACGCCATCGACCTCGACGGCGAGATCGGTCTGCACCCGAAGCTCGCCAAGCTCGCGAAGCGCTTCGACGACGGCCAGGTCGCGATCGTGCAAGGACTCGGGTACGACGACCCCGACCTCTCCCATTTCGGCTCGTTCGCCATCTGGTGGTCGGCGAAGGGCGGTACGGGGGGCGGGGGGTGGCTCGGCGCGTACCTCGATGGCACCGTGGGCTTCGACGACCCGCTCGCGGCCATCGGCATCGGTCCGGGTCCGTCGCCGGCACTCATCGGGCGAAAGTCGTTCGCGACCACGATTGCCAGCAACGACGGGCTCCAGCCGCGCGTGCCCGCGTGGATCGATGACGCCGACGATCTGATCGCGACGTGGAGCGACTTCACCCCAGCCAAAGTGGACACCGCATCGCTCGTGGGGCAGGTGCAGCGCGCGGTCGGTCTCACCGTCCAGGCGCGCACACGACTCGATCGGGCGCTGGTCGCCCCGTCCACCACCGGCGCTTCCGACCCCAGTGTTCGCGACGCGGGGAGTGTGCAGCGGGCTCGATACCAGGACGCGAGTGTCGCCGATTCGCTGCTGCTCGCGGCGCAGCTCGTGCAGTCGCCCGCGAAGCCGCGGATCATCTACGTGAACGGCGTCGGCGACTTTGACACCCACGAGGGCCAAGCCACGCGGCATCCACTGCTGCTGGAGCAGCTTGACGAAGGCATCGATGGCTTCTTCGCGGCTCTGGGCAAGGATGCCGGCAACGTTGCGCTCATGACGGTCTCGGAATTCGGACGCCGACCGGCTGAGAACGGAAGCGGTACCGACCACGGGACCGCGAGCGTGCACTTCGTCGTGGGGCCGCGAGTGAAGGGTGGCCGATACGGCGAGCCGTCGTCCCTCACCGATCTCGATCCGAATGGCAATCTTCGTCACACGGCTGACTTCCGTCGCCACTACGCAACCGGGCTCGATTGGCTGGGCGTGCACGACAGCACACCCGTGCTCGGCGACCAGTACAAGGCGTTTGATCTGTTTACCTAGATCGCGCTGAGCACGCGAGAGCCTGAACACCCCGCCAGTACCCTGGGTGCGTGTTCGAGCACCTTGCCGAAGCCGAAGCCGAGCTCGAGAAGCTCGAAGCGCGCTTGTCCGAGATCTACGCGTCGGGTGATCAGAGCGCGGCGCGCGACGCCGGACGTCGTCACGCGGAGCTCAAGCCGATCGTCGACGCGTATCGCGACTACCGCGCCACCGAAACCGACCTTGCCGAAGCGCGCGGGCTGCTCGAGCAAGAGCCGGGCACGCAAGACTCGAGCACAGTTGGTGACGAGTCCGACATGCTCACGTACCTCCGCGAGGAGATCTCGGACAAGGAGACGCGACTCGCGGACCTCGAGGCCGAGATCAAGGAGCTCCTGGTGCCGCGCGACCCTAACGACGGTCGCAACGTGATCATCGAGATCCGCGGCGCCGAAGGCGGGGAGGAAGCCAACCTCTGGGCCCGCGACCTCTTTCAGATGTACGAGGGCTTGGCCAAGCGCCGAGGGTGGAAGGTCGAGACGCTCGCGAGCCAGCCCTCCGACATGGGTGGACTTCGTGAGGCGACGCTGGTGGCGAAGGGTCCCGACGCCTGGGCCCGGCTCAAGTACGAAGCGGGACCGCATCGGGTGCAGCGCGTGCCGGTCACTGAGAGCCAAGGCCGGGTGCACACGAGCGCGGCGACGGTGGCCGTGCTCCCCGAGGCCGAAGAGGTGGAAGTTGATATCGCCCCGGGCGATCTCGAGATCGACGTGTTCCGATCGAGCGGACCCGGCGGGCAATCCGTGAACACCACCGACTCCGCGGTGCGCATCACCCACAAGCCCACCGGGCTGGTCGTCACGTGCCAGGACGAGAAGAGCCAACTCCAGAACAAGGACAAGGCACTGCGGATCCTGCGCTCGCGGCTCCTGCAGGAAGAGCGTGATCGTCAGGACGCGGAGATGTCGGAGGCGAGGCGCGAGCAGGTGAAGGGTGGCGGGCGGTCCGAGAAGATCCGCACCTACAACTTCAAGGAGAACCGCGTCACCGATCACCGCGTGAAGGTGACCGTCCAGGCGCTCGACCAGGTGCTCGCTGGTGGCGAGCCGCTCGACGTGATCATCGACGCGCTGGCGGCTGCGGAGCGGAGCGAGCAGCTCGGCGAGACGTGATCGAGCACACGCCCTCCAAGCAAGCGACTGAGAAAAAATACACGTGGCGCGAGCTCCAGCGCGAGGTCGAGGCGACGGTGGGTGCGATGGAGGCTCGTTGGATCGTCGAGACGGTGTCGGGCTTACGGGGCGCGGAGTTGTTCACGAGCCACGACGAGTCGGCGCCGGTCGGTGCGGCCGCGCGCATCGAAGCGATGGTGCTGCGCCGCGCCGCAGGCGAGCCGTTGCAGTACGTGCTCGGGGATTGGGAGTTCCTCGGCATCGACGTGTTCGTCGATCCTCGGGTGCTGATCCCTCGGCCGGAGACCGAGGTGACGGCGCAGGTGGCGATCGAGTCGGCCGCCGCGCTCGGAGCGCGTCGTGGGCTGCCGGTACGCCGAGGGAGAGGACCGTGGGCTGTTGCACCGTCGGAGTTCACGGTCGTGGACCTCGGCACGGGATCGGGCGCGATCGCGCTCGCGCTCGCCGCGGAGCTCCCCGATGCGGAGGTCTGGGCGACCGACGTGAGCGAAGACGCACTCGCGGTCGCGCGGGCCAATGTGGCGGGCGCCGGCAGCATCGCGACCCGGATCCGACTCGCGCACGGCGATTGGTTCGGCGCGCTGCCCGATCACTTGCGGGGGCGAGTGCGTGTCGCCGTCGCCAACCCTCCATACATCGCAGCGCACGAGGCGGAGAGCCTTCCGCCCGAGGTGGCCGACCATGAGCCGCGTCTTGCGCTCGTGAGCGGCCCGACGGGGCTCGAAGCGATCGAGCGCATCACCCGCGAAGCGCCGGAGTGGCTGGAACCCGAAGGGGTGCTCGTCGTGGAGATCGCTCCGCACCAATCCGATGCGGCGGCCGAGATCGCGCGGAGCGCAGGCTTTGCGCAGGCCCGGGTCGAACGCGATCTCACGGCACGAGACCGTGTCCTAGTCGCCCGCGTATCGTGTTGCTCTTTGGGGGGAGTGCCATGGAAGAGCTAGATGTGGACGCGATGCTCGACCGGTTCCGCGATCGTGCCGCCGCGGTGCGCGATCGCCCGGTCCCGCCCGTCGCCGGCCCCGAGCGCCAGAAGTTCATCGACCAGGCCGAGCTCGACTTCCAGGACTACTCGATCCTCGGCGACGCGTCCTGGGACTTCGTGGACGGCGTGCTCACCCTCGAGATCGATCTGCGGCCAACGGCGGCCTAGAGCTCCACGTCCAGCTCGTTGACATCCAGGTCGTCGACGTCCGTGACTGCCGGCCATCCCGGCTCGCTCGGCGCCGCGCTGTCGGGACAGATCGAGCGGTATCGGCAGTAGCGGCAGACCGCCTCGTCGGCGATCCCGTGCCAGTCGCGCTCGGCGCGCATCTCGGTGACGACGGCATGGAGCTCGGCATCGATCTGTTCGAGGTCCTCGTGGTCGGGTTCCCACGGGTCGGGGTCATCCTGGACCTCGCGCGACAGGTACTCGTACCGCACCCGTAGCCGGAGTCCTTCGGCTGCGGCGGCGGGAGCCGCGACCCACGCCTGCAGTCGAGCCCGCGCGTCATCGGCGAGTGAGTCGGTCCCACGCTGGCCGGTCTTGTAGTCGCGGATCTCGAGTACGTCGCCCCGTCGCCACACGGCGTCGAGTCGCGCGCTCGCGAGGAACGTAGGCGGACGGGGATTCGCTCGGACCCATTCCACCTCGTGACCCACCGATTCGGCGTCGATCGGGCACTTCGACACATGCCGGCGGATCTCATCGGCGACCCGCTCATCGGCCCCGTGCATGTCGAGCACCTCGGCGACACGCGCTTCGTCGCGGCACGACCCGTGCTGATGCACGAAGCGCAAGATGTCGTGGAGATAGAGGCCGTGGGCCATGCCGCCCTCGGGATCACTCGGGGGAAGGCTGAGCAAGACGCGGTTGCGCCACTCGCGTCGGCAGCGCCGCCATGTGTCCAACGACGTAGGTGACAGCGTAAGCATGCCGGGGACGAGGTCGGACTTCCTCGTCTTCATGGAGCCCTTCACATCGTGAGCCGGGCACTTGGGTACGAAGCGGCACATCGTGCAGTCGCGGCCGGGTTGGGCATCTGGCGTGGCGATCCGCGTGCGCACGACGGCCAGACGCTCGTCGAGCCACGCGCCGAGCGTCGCGGTGTCGTCCGGGATCTCCACGGTGCACGTGCTCGTGGCGCCGTTGAGGAGATCGACCCAGGTGACGTCGAGCGTCGGCCCGTCGAGCCAGCGCACCTGCGCGAGGCGAAGCACGGCCAAACGGATCTGTGGGAGATCGAGGGGATGTGTCGGCACGTGATGCGCACCGAGCGCGAGGTGTCGGAGCTCGCGCTGACCGTCGGCGTGCGTCACGCAGAGGTCGACCCACCCGCCGAGGCGGACGCCGCGGCGCGGAAGCGGTGTAGGTCCGTCGATCGGGGTCTCGATGGTCACGGCGGCCGGATCGGGGAAGACCTGCGGATACCAGCCCATCGCGTGTGCGACGACGCGTTGCTCCTCGGGTTCGAGGAACGAGGGCGGCGATGGCACCGCGCCGGTCGCGTGCCAGGTGCCGATTGCATCGAGAAGCGCCTCGCGCACTCGGCCGCGGTTCACCGGGTCATCGCTACCGAACACCCCCGTGAACTCCGCGTGCAATCGCCGGGCGCACGCATCGTCGGCGCTGCGCAACAGCGATGGCGACGCCTTGGGGAGCGGCTCGTCGTCCACTCCGTTTCTTGGGGCTCCGCTGTTCGTCGTGCCCGTGCTCGTCACAGGTTGAGGCTAATGACGGAATGTGAAGGTGGCGGGGAAGAAGGTGGCGGGGAAGCCGTTGATCTCGTCCCTACACTTCGGACGTGCCTCGACAGAAGCGTCCGTCGCGCTTCGGCGCGCCGGTTCGATGGACCGTGCGGGTCATCGCCCTCGTGATCGTGGTCTGGATCGTCGCGTCAGGCGTCGTGCTGTTCCAGTCCCGCTCGAGCGCGATCCGCGGTCTCGACCGTCTTGACAACGTGCGTGACGAGCTCACCGCCACCGAGCTGCTACGCGGCGGCGGCCGCGGCGCGCTGGCCGCGGCGCAACGCGACTTCGAGGAAGCCCACGACCGCGCGAACAGCGTGGTCCTCGCGCCGTGGAGCGTGATCCCGCTCGTCAACGGGAACGTGGAGTCGGCGGAGCGCATCACCAAGGCGGCCAGCCGGGTGGCAGCAGTGGCCGAGCAGGCCGCGGCCGAGACGGCCACGATCCTCGAAAAGTCTCCGACCACGGGAGCCGAGCGCCTGGAGCTCCTGGCGCGGATGGAGGAGGTCACGGGGAAGGCCAGCCGCCAGCTCCGGCGCATCGATCTCGGCCCCGACTTCTTCCTCGTGCAGCCCCTTGGCGACGCCCGCGAGCGCTTCCTGGAGCGGCTCGACCAGCTGCGCGATGCTCTGGAGGGTGCGGAGGCGCTGGCCGCCGGAGCGCAGCAGCTGCTCCAGGGCCCGCGGCGATACTTGGTGCTCGCGGCGAACAACGCGGAGATGCGCGCCGGCTCTGGGATGCTCCTCTCCGTCGGCGTCGCCACCTTTGCCGACGGCAACTTCTCGATCGGCGAGCTCCGACCGACGCCGGAGTTCAACCCGCCGGCCGGGGCCGTCACACTTCCTCCGGAGCTCGAGGAGCTGTGGGGGTGGCTGAAGCCGGGTCAGGAGTGGCGCAACCTCGCCACGACGCCTCGGTTCGACGTGACCGCGCCGCTCGCGGCCGACATGTGGCTGGCGACCACAGGAGAGCAAGTGGACGGGGTGCTCGCCGTGGACGCGGTCGCGCTGCGCGCGCTCCTCGCCGCCCAAGGTCCGATCGACGTGGCGGGCGGACAGCTCACTGCCGACAACGTGCTCTCCTTCCTTCTCGTGGACCAGTACGTCGGCGTCGATGTCGCCGATCCTCAGGCTGGGCGCCGCGACCTCCTCGGGGCGGTCGCCGGCGCCGCGCTCGACACCCTCGACACCCGGGGCTGGCAGTCGGCCGACCTTGTCGGTGAGTTCGGGGGCGCCGGGCGCGGCCGGCACGTGCTGGCCTGGGCCCGCGATCCCGTGGAGCAGGCGGCATGGGCCGCGGGCGGCGTCGACGGCGCTTTGCACGACGACTCGCTCGCCGTCTCCCTGCTCAACATGGGGGGCAACAAGCTGGACCAGTTCGTCCGTCTCGACGCCCGCCTGGAGGTGGGGGAGCTGGATGACGGCGGCAGCGTGGCGACCGTGACGGTGCGGATCCGCAACGACGCCCCGGCCGGTCTCCCGGCCTACGTGGCGGGGCCGCATCCCGCGACCGACCTCGTGGAAGGTGAGTACCAGGGGATCGTCGCCGTGAACACCCCCAGGGTGGGGAGCCTGCCCCGGATCGAAGGGCTCGAATCGGTCTTGGCCACCGGGTTCGACGGGCCCACGAAGGTCGTGGCGGCCGGGTACTTGCGGCTCGGGCGCGGCGCGGAGCAGGTCGTCACGGTGAGATTCCTGCTCCCACCTGGGTTCGACTCCATGCTGGTGGAGCCGTCGGCCCGGAATCCCGCCACCACCTGGCATTTCGAGGGTCGAACCTGGACCGACGAGGCGCCCGAACGCACGGAGTGGTAGCCCCTGGCGCTCGTCCCACGCTCCGTGGTACCTTTCTGACTACGAGCGTGGCCTTCGGGCAGTAGGCCGCTCTCGGGGGGAACCCCTCACCGACAGTGGGGGGATCCCCCGACTTTGGGGATCACCCCAAGAGAAGTCGCTGTCCTTGGAAGGGGCGAAACATGTCTCGACGACCGCAGATGCGGTGGCTGGGGAGACTGTTGCTGTTGGCGGGCATGCTGATGCTGGTGATGCTACCGACCGCAGCGATGGCGCAGGAGGATCAGTATCCGACTGCTTCCACCACGCAAGTCACCACACAATGCCTGGCGGGCAACGGTTCTGAGGTGTGCGGGACGGCTGTGACCGTGCCGCGCGGCGGCAGCTCGCTGCCGTTCACCGGTGGGAATGTCGCGATGCTGACCGTGCTGGGCCTGGCTGCGGCTGCTGCCGGAGTTGGCCTCGTGTGGGTCGGTAAGCGCTCAGACTCCGCCGCATAACGACCGATACACGGATATGGCCGTTACGAGCCAGTCCGCTCCCGGTGCCCTTCGGGTAGCCGGGTCGAGCCGGGTCGCCTCGATCCCCGGTGTAGGTCGCCGCGTTCGTGCGACCTCCCGTTTGGCGACCCCGCTCGTGCTCGTCGCGTTCGATTGCGTGGCGCTCGGCGGCGCGCTTCTCGTGGTCGGGACCACGAACCCGATGGCGTTGGCCTATGCGCCGCTGGCACTGCTCTACCTCTCCGTGGCGGGCGCGCACCGGAGCCGCATGACGCTGCGCGCGCTCGACGCCACCCCGTGGCTCGCGACCCGCCTCGCGGTGCCGCTCCTCGTGCTCGCGCCTGTGGCCGTGCTCGTGGCGAACGAAGCGGAGCAGCTTCTTGCCGTCGCGCTCGTCTCGACCGGGCTCCTCTTGATCACGCGGGCATGCGCGTACGCGATCATCCGGGCCGCGCGCCGTCGATCCCGGCTCCTCGAGTCCGCACTGATCCTCGGCGCAGGTGAGGTGGGTGCCGAGCTCGGTCGATCGTTCCTCGAGCACCCCGAGCTCGGCGTGAAGCCGGTCGGCTTCCTCGACTGCGTGGCTGGCAACCTGCCGAGCCCGCTTCTCGGTGACGTCGATCAGCTCGATCGACTGCTCGAAGAGTTCGAGATCACCCGCGTGATCGTGGCTTTCGGGCCGACACGCGGGCATGAGCTCGTCGGGGTCCTCCGCACCGCGGTCACCCACGACGTGGACGTGCACATCGTCCCGCGCTTCTTCGATGTCGGAGTGACGCCTGAGGGTCCCGACACCGACGACGTGTGCGGGATCCCGCTGTATCGCGTGCGCCGCGCCGCGCTCCGTGCCCCCGCGTGGTTCCTCAAGCGCTTCGTGGATGTGGCCGTCGCGCTGACCGTCCTCGTGGTCGCCGCGCCCCTGCTCGTTGTGTGCGCACTAGCGGTGAAGCTCAGCAGTCCGGGTCCGGTGCTCTTCCGACAACAGCGAGTCGGGCAGGGCGGTCGTCAGATCGACGTACCGAAGTTCCGCACGCTCCGGGTCAACTACGAGAGCGACACGCAGTGGTGCGTCGACGACGACCCGCGTGTCACCTGGATCGGTGAACTGATGCGGCGAACCTCGATCGACGAGCTGCCGCAGCTCTGGAGTGTGGTCAAGGGCGATATGTCGCTCGTCGGCCCTCGGCCCGAGCGTCCGTTCTTTGTCCGTCGTTTCAGCGTTGACGTGGACGGATACAGCGATCGTCATCGCCTCCCCGTGGGTCTCACGGGATGGGCCCAGGTGCACGGTCTCCGAGGAGACACGTCGATTCAGCAACGCGCGCGATACGACAACCAGTACATCGAGCACTGGACGTTGTGGCGCGACATCACGATCATGTTGCGGTCGCTCGCAGAGGTCGCGCGTGGCGGGCGCCGCTGAACGTCACTGACGTTCAGGGTCTGGGCGCGTCAACCAGCGTCGAGAGCCGCTTGCGCACCTCGTCTCGGAATCGATCGGGCGCGTACTTCTCCGCGTGACGTCTGATCACGAGTGGGTCAAAGTCTGCTGGGTCGAAGCGACGGAGGGCCTCAGCCAGGGCAATGCCGTCGCGATCGTCGGAGTACCAAGTACCGGTGACTCCGTCGATGACGGTCTCGAGTGCGCCACCCGCGGCCAACGCGATGACGGGCGCCCCGCAGGCTTGGGCCTCGAGGGGAACGATGCCGAAGTCCTCTTCGCCGGTGAACACCAAGGCTCGGCATCGACGGTAGAGATCACGCAGCGCCTCGTTGTCGACGTATCCGAGCAGCTCAGCGTCGCGGCCAGCCGCGCGCTCGACTGCCGCTCGCTCTCGGCCCTCGCCCACAACGACGATGGCCGCACCGGCCCGCCGGGCCGCGCTCACCGCGACCGCGGGTCGCTTGTACGCCACGAGCCGTCCCACAGAGAGGAAGAACTCCTCGCGCGGGATGTTCGGGTCCGGCGTGTACCACGACACGTCGACCGGTGGGTGCACCACGTCGGACGGCTGGCCCCACCACTGCTCGATTCGGCCGGCCACGGTCTTCGAGTTCGCGAGGATGCCGGCAACGCGTCCGGCGGCGGCTCGATCGGGTGCGCGCTGGGTGGCAGCGAATGCGGCCAGCGCAGCGCGGCCGATCATCCCTCCGCGCTCCCCGCGTCGCATCCGCGAGCTCCAGATCCAACGGGCGGGGGTGTGGGTGTACGAGAGGACCGGGACCCCTGCGGGCGGGCGCACGCGGTTGGCGAACGCGTGGTGGCTGGTGACGACCACATCGAAGCCTGAGAGATCGAAGCCGGCCATTGCTCTCGGGAGCAGCGGCAGGAGGTGCGCGTATTGCCGGCCACCCCGGTACAGCCGTTGCAACGGCGAGAGTCGCAGCTCGGCCCCCGCCATCCCTGGCGGTACGGCGGCTGGATCGGCGATCGGCGTGAAGACAGGGGCGTCGGGCCAGATCCTGTGCAGCTCTTCGACGACGCGTTCGGAGCCTCCGAGCTCCGTGAACCGTTCGTGGACGATCGCGACCCGCATCAGCTGGCCGTGGCGTCGGCCACGAGCCGTGCGAGCTGTGCGGTCAAGCCATCGAGCTCTGCGGCCGTCCGTCGGTAGGCCCGTCGCGACCGTCCGAACGGGTCCTCGACGTCGTCCTCGGCCGACGACCCCAGGAGGTCGGCACTCGTCCGGGTTGCGTCGAGTGCGGCAAGCCACGTCGAGAGTCCGCCCGTCGCTCGAGGAGCATCGCCCGCGCCGCCGCGTCGGACGAGATCCTTGAGGGTGAACGTGTAGGGGCGCGCTTCGGGGACAACCGCGACCACCTCGCGCAGATGCTCGCGGGCCATGCAGACGATGAGCTCTGCGTCGCGTACGCGTTCGGGTGTCAGCGAGCTGCTCTGGTGGGTTAGCCACTCGTCGAGGCCTCGGGCTCGGAGCTCGTCGAGGATCTCGTCAGGCGGTTGCCGTCCGGCGTCGAGCACGCCGGCCGAATCAACCGACGCCGCGACGCCCGCGTCTGCGAGACCCCGGGCCAACATCGCAGCAGCAAGCGGAGATCGGCAGATGTTCGCCGTGCAGACGAGCAGCACGTGCATCGACGCAGTCTACGAAAGCCCGAGTGAGCACCGTTGCCGGTGCTACCGGCCCGTTGCGGTGTAGCCGTAGTAGCGACCCTGCCGGGCGACGTCGGCGCGGTTCAAGACCACGCCCAGGATCCTTGCGCCGGACCGAGTCACCGCGTCCGTCACGTCGATGATCTGGCGCACTCTGCTTGCTTTCGCGTCGAGCACGATGATCACCGCGTCGCACTGAGCCGCGATCGTCAAGGCGTCGGCGAAGAGCGCGGCAGGTGGGGTGTCGATGATCGTCAGCCGCGGCGGGTCGCTCAAGATCGAGACGAGTCGATGCACCGCATCACCGCTGAGCGTCGCCACCGGGTCCTGGACCGGGTGGCCGCTCGGTATCGCGAGGAACCGACGCGGCTCGCCCACGGCGTACTCGGCTCCGACCCCGACAGAGTGCACCGCACCCCGGGTGCCTTGGTGCTCGAGGACATCGGTGACCCCAGGGTCGCGTTCGAGGTTCAGCCGCTCGTGGAGCGCGGGGCGTCGCAGGTCGCCGTCGATGAGGAGGACCCCCGCCTCCTGCGCGCCCATCGAACGCGCGAGGTTGATGGCGGTGAACGACTTCCCGGCACCCTCGGTGGCGCTCACGATGGCGATCGACGTCGGACGCTCGCCGGGTGGGAGCGCCATGAGGCTCGTGCGCAGGGTGCGGAATGCCTCGACGACCGGAGCGCCGGATCCGCGAGGGACCGAGGCCAGCACCGGGTAGCCGACGAGCTGGCCGATCGCCGCGGCGTCGCGACCTCGGGGCAACCGGTCTGACAGGGCGTGCCCGACCACACCGAGCTCGGCGGCGACGACCATGGCGACCAAGAATGCAAGGACGCTGTTTCGAATCGGCGTCGGTGAGACCGGCGCCGACGGAGCCTCCGCGCTCGAGACGATCTCGACCCGGTTGCGAGGTTGCGTACGCCGCTCCACGGCGGATTGCACGAGTGCTTCGTACCGAGCCTCGATCGCGGGTCGCGCGGCGGAGTCAGGAGCCAGGCTGTCGAGCTCGGCTGCAAGCGCGTCGATCTCGGCGTTGACCGACTGGAGATCCTGGTCGAGCGCGAGGTCCTGTTGTCGGTTGACGTCCTCGATGAGCGCTTGGGCGAGTGCATCAGAGAGCTGTCGTGCCGCGCGTGGCGTCGGGCCGCGGGCGGTGAGCTCGAGGAATCCGAGGTCGCCGACCGGCGTGGTCGACAGCCGATCCATGGCCTCGTCGACCGAGATGGGTAGTCCCGAGATCTTCTTGGCTTCTCGTATGACCGGGGTGGTGCTCGCTCGCTCGGCGTAGGTCTCGGCGAGGAAGACCGTCTCGTCACGCACGTTGGCGTCGACCGACGCCCGTGCGCTTGTGACCCCGAGCTGGGTGCTCGACTCGTACACGTCAGCCGAACTCGCGCTCAGGTAGTACACCGCGCTGGCGACGAGGAGCGACGCAAGCAGGATCCTCCACCAGTTGTGTGCGATGACCCGGAAGTGATCAGCGAGATCCATGCGTGATGCATCATACGATCGCTACCCGCCTTCGCGGTGCGCATGACGACGACGAAGCGGTCAGGAATCAGAACAAGAGGTCGAGAACCAGAACGCGCAGCCGGTACGCTCGCTCCGTGCTCATCACTCGGGAGCGCGGTCGTGACGCGGTTCCCGTTGTCATCGCCACGATCGCTGTCGGGATGTTCGTGCTCGTGGCGCTCGGATACGCCCTCGTTGTCTTGGCGATCGCGATCGTCGTCCCGATCCTGGGTTGCATCATCGTCCGACCGCAGCGCGGGATCCTTCTCCTCGCGCTCGGTATCCCGTTCGTCGGAGTCCTGCCTATTCTCGGCACGCCACCGTGGGCACTCGGTTGGAAGGAAGCGCTCACCGGGTTCGTCGTCCTCGCGACGATCGCGTGCCCCAAGAGTGCACGGGCGAGCTCGGTGCGCACCCGTCCCGGCTGGACTCCTGCACTCATCGGGTTCGTGTTGGTCGGCGTCGCGTCAGCGGCGTGGAAGCACGACCTGGAGGCGTTGATCGGCCTGAAGATCAACTACTTCTACGTACTTGTCGCGATCGCAGTCTGGCGGTGTCCCCTCGACCGGCGTGAGCGCGACCGACTCGTGTCGATCCTCATGGGCACGGCGGTCCTCACTGCAATCGTCGGCATAGGCCAGGAGCTCGTCGGTGCCGACGCGCTGGTTCGTCTCGGCTACGAGTACAACACGACCGTTCGATTCGCGGGCGGCTACCTGCGCGCGTTCTCGACCTTCCAGCTTCCCTTCAACTTCTCCCTGTATCTCATGTTGGTGCTGCTGATCGGCATCCCGGTGTGCTTGTCCGACGTCACGCGTCCGCGAAATCGCGCCTTTCTCCTCATGACCCCGGTGATCGTCGCGGGCATGCTCGTGTCGTTCGTTCGGGCGGGGATGCTGGGACTCGGCATTGGATTGCTGTACTTGGGGATTCGGCGCTACCGGGTGTTGTTGCTAGGGCTGCCCCTCGCGCTCGTTGCCGCGCTCTCGCTGGGCGTCCTGGGTGGATCCGCCACGACGTTCTTTCGGTCCGGCGGATCACTCGCCGAGCGCGAGCAGGGGTGGACCGAGAACCTGAGCCAGATCGCGCTTCACCCGTTGGGCGTGGGGATCGGGGTCGCAGGTGCGGCGGGAGAGAAGGCGGAGGCGCTTCGCCAAAGCGACGTCATCGCGTATCAACCCGACAACTACTACTTCAAGACCATCTACGAGCTCGGCGTCCTCGGCTTGTGGATGTTCTTGCTGCTCCTCATCGCGGCAATCGCTTGCACGCACGTCGCGGCGGGCCGTGCTCCTCCGCGAGACCGGCCGTTCTTCGACGGAGTCGCAGCGAGCATGGTCGCGGCATTCGCGGTGTCCATGGTGGCTACGTACTTCGAGATCTTCCCCCTCGACGTGTTGTTCTGGCTGCTGCTGGGCGTCACCGCGGCGACCGAAGCCGAGCGGGCCGCAGTGGCCGAGCAGGGAACCGACGTTGTCGGATAAGCGCGTCCTCATGGTGTCGAGCCTGTGGCCACCCGTCAGGCTCGGCGGCGCGGAGGGAGCCGCGCACGAGCTAGCCGTGCACCTTCGAGACGCAGGGCACGAGGTTCGAGTCGTGACGCTGGGTGTACCCGGCGCCGATGTGATCGCCCAGGTCACGCCCCGGCCGTACCGACTCGACGAGTTCGAGCACCAGCCCGCCCGTCGGCGACTCGCCTTCCACGTGCGCGACCTCTACCGACGCGAGACCACCCACGTCCTCGAGGAGGTGATCCGCACCTTTCGTCCGGATGTGGTGCACACGCACAGCGTGGCTGGGCTCTCCAGCACCGCGCTCGCGGCTCCGTCGCGTCTCGGTGTGGGGCACGTCCACACTCTCCATGACTACTGGCTGCTGTGCCAACGGTCGTCACTCGTCGCGAGAGATGGCACGGTGTGTGACCGTCGATGCATCAACTGCACCTTGATCTCGCGGTTCCGAAACGGGGTGATCGAGCGGCACCCGCCGCATGTTGTGCTCGCGGTGTCGGGTGCCATCGCAGCCGAGCACGTTGCATTGGGTTGGATGGGGAAGTGTCTCCGAGTCGTTCGCAATCCGATCGCATCGCGGGTGCCCGTGGCCCGTCGGCCTGTCGGCCCGCTGCCGACATTCGGCTACCTCGGCCGGCTCACCCCGACGAAGGGTGTTCACACGCTGCTCGCCGCATTCCGCGCGGCGGGCATCCCGGGGGCGCGCCTGATCATCGGAGGCGATGGCCCACTTCGTGCCGAGCTCTCGGCGGAAGGCACCGACGGTGTTGAGATCGAGGGCTGGCTCGATGCCGACGCGCGTGAGCGCTTCTTCGAGCGGGTGGATTGCCTGGTGGTGCCATCGGAGTGGAAGGACCCTGCGCCGCTCGTGCTCAACGAAGCGGCCGCGCGGGGTGTGCCAGTGATCGGATCGCGGATCGGTGGCATCCCCGAGCTCGTCTCGGAGTCGTGCGACGCCTTGCTGTTCCAGCCCGGTGATGCGGATGAGCTCGCCGAACGACTCCTCGAGTACGCGCGGGCACCCGAGCGCTTTCCCGGAGGCGCGCGTTCCGACGCACTCAACTGGGGGATGTATCTCGAACGCATCCTCACGGCCTACGAGGACGCGGGGCGCGCCGCGGCGATGGTCCGCGAACGCTCCGGACGAACGAAGTCGTGAGGCTGGCCTTCCTGGGCGACGGCCTCGAAGGAACGGGAGGCATCGCCCGGTACTCGCGCGAGGTGCTCGCCGCGCTCGGGAGCCGATCCGACCTCGAGATCCTCGTCGTGGCGCCGGCCGCGGTCGAGGCCACTGCGGTTCGGCTCGCGGGCTCGCGGCTCGATGATTTCCTCGTCATGGGGGGACATGACCGCGTGAGCCGCGGGCTCTGGCAACGACACCGGCTCGGGCGTGTCCTCGCGCGCCGGGGCGCATCTGTCGTGCACGGAATGAAGCACCTGGTGCCCCGTGGAGACGTGCCAGCAGTGCTCACGGTGCACGACGTGTTCGCGCTCACGGGGTCAGCCCAGTTCGGCCTCGCCAAGCGCATCTTCCTGCCCCGCCAGTACCGGGCGTCCATCCGCGATGCGACCGCCATCGTCACCGTGAGTCGGGCGACCCGAGACCGCCTTTCCCTCGCCGTGCCGGGAGCCGACGCCAAGGCGGTGGTGGTCGAGAACGGCGTGTCCCGCGATCTCGTCGATGCCGTGCCGTGCCCGGTTCCTGCACTCGCCGGCCGGCGCTTTGCGCTGGTCGTCGGCGACCTCTCCCCGCGCAAGAACCTCGGTGTCTTGCTCGACGTCTGGGAGTCGGTCCACGCCGCGGCGAATGGGCTGGTGCTCGCGGTTGCGGGCCCACCCGGTTGGCGGAGTCGGCGCACGCAACGGCGCCTCGACGAGCTCTGCGGACGTGGACTCGCGGTTCGTCTCGGCACGATCGACGACTCGGAGCTCGCGTGGTGCTACAGGTTCGCTGCCGTCGTCGCGTGTCCGACGATCGAAGAGGGCTTCGGCCTGCCGCTGGCCGAGGCGCTCGCGCTCGGGGCCCCGGTCGTGGCGAGCGATGACGCCGCGCTCCGCGAGATCGGCGACGGGGTCGCCACCTTCGTCGATGCCAACGACCGCACTGCTTGGTTCGAGACGCTCGTCAATGTCACAGGCTCGGACCACATCGCCCCAGTGGTCACGCTCCCGACGTGGGAGGGGCACGCCCGCGGACTCGTGGAGGTCTACGAGGGCGCACTCCGAGCGAAGCCGCAGCAGTAGCCGGGCGCGACACCTCGCCGCGGCAACGTCGTCATTCGACGACCTCCCACCGATAGGGCACGTCGACGGCACCTCCCATCGCCGCCGCGACGACGGCTTGCGGACCGGTCCCGAGCGGCGCGTGGATCCGGAAGGCGCTCACCTCGAGCCATTCCATCAGCTGGCCCCGCCCTCCGGCTTCTTGCACCTCGACCCAGATCTGATACAGGCGTGGCCGAAGCGGCAACGTGTCGAGGTGCAAACGACACTCCCATCTGCGGCCGACGGTCGCGGGTGCGTTGCCATCTTCGAGCATCGAGCACTCGATGATCGATCCCGGGCGCCCGTCGCTGATCGAGACCGAAACGTTGGGCTGATCGATCGGCCGATCACCTTCGAACTCGAGGCGAATCTCGATGGGCTCATGTGGGGCGAAGCGAGAGCGTTCGTTGCCGGTGGCGTCGTGACATGTCGCGCGGACGATCCGGACAGCCCCTTGGTTGTCGTCGAGGGCTCCGAGGTCGATGCGACGATCCTCCATCCACGCGATGTACCGAGCGAGCACGTCCTTCACTGGACCCTGCGTGATCTCGCGTCCTTGGTCGATCATGATGGCTCGGTCGCAGACTGCTTCGATCGCGGGGAGGTTGTGCGAGACGAAGAGCACGGTTGTTCCCGAACGGATCAACGAGCTCATCCTCTCGACGCACTTCTCTTGGAACGACGCGTCGCCGACGGAGAGCGTTTCGTCGACGACGAAGATGTCGGGCTCGAGATGCGCGGCGACCGAGAAGCCCAGCCGGAGCTGCATCCCTGATGAGTAGTACTTCACTTGCGTGTCGATCGCGCTCTCAATCTCCGCGAAGCTGACGATGTCATCGAATCTTCGGCGGATCTCCTGTCGCGGGAGGCCGAGGATGCTGCCGTGCAGCCAGATGTTCTCTCGACCCGTCAGCTCGGTATGCAAACCGGAGCCCACTTCCATCAGGGCGCCCACGCGGCCACGCCCTCGGACTCGGCCGCCCGTCGGCGCAGAGATGCGCGCTAGGAGTCGGAGCGCCGTCGTCTTCCCGGCCCCATTCGAGCCGACGAGCGCGAACGACTCTCCCGGTTGAACTTCGAACGAAACGTGCTCGAGTGCGATCGTGCCTTGGAGCTCAGGACGCTGGCCGCGCATCCTCACGGCGAGGCGGCGAACGGCTTGGCTCAGCTCTGCGCCGATCGTCGGGTACCGCGCGCCGCCTTTTCGGTATCGCTTGGAGACGTCTTCGAAGCGAACGGACCATGTGTCAGATGTCGTCGACATGTCAGATGACATCCGCGAACTCCCGCTCGAGCTGCTTGAACACCCGGTACCCCACCAGGAGCATGAGCGTCCCCGATGCGAGACTGATGCCGAGCAGGTCCCATGACGGTGCGACGCCGACTGCCATGGTCCGTCGGAAGCTGTCGAGCACGCCCACTACAGGGTTCGCCAGCGCGTACAACCACCGCCAATCCGACGAGATCTGCGTGACGGGATAGGCCACAGGGCTCGCGAACAGCCAGAGCTGGATCGCGAAGGGGAGGGCGTACTTGAAGTCGCGGTAGTACACCGAGAGCGCGGCGAGTGGAAGCGCGATCGCGACGGTCGGAATCATGAGAGCGACGAACAACAGGGGCACCAAGGCCAGCGACCAACCGAGGTGAGCGTCCGTCAGCGGGGCTGCGATCATGAAGATGACGAACCCGATCGCGAAATCCGGGATGTAGGAGATGATCGCCCCGAGCACTGGCGCTTCGCGCGGGAAGTACACCTTGCGGACGAGATCGCCGTCGGCGATCAATGAATCGCCGCCAAACGCAACTCCATTGCTCACGAACGTCCACGCGATCAGCGCAGCGAGCACGGATGCGGCATAGCTCGCGCCGCTACCTTTGTGCACCAGCCCCCCGAAGAACGCCACGAAGATCCCGAGGAACGCGAGCGGCTGGAGCACGGCCCACGCCATCCCGAGCACCGTCTGCTTGTAGCGGACCCGAAAGCTGCGTGCGGCAAACGACCAGATGCACTCGCGAAAGGTGACGAGCTCACGGATCGCGGTCAGCAACGACACGCGCCTGGTTCCGTCGTAGGTGAACTCGTCGACGGATCGCTTCTTCGGTGTCACGGCCACCTTGCTGTCGCTGCAGCCCCTTATTGTACGGGGATGGCGGTCGGAACGTGAGCACGGGTCTTCGGATCCTCGTTGTCGCGGAAGACGTACCGTGGCCGCAGACCAGTGGGTATCGCATCCGACTCGCCAACGTCATCCGCGCGCTCACCGACGCGGGTGAGGTGGACTGCTTCTTTGTGCGGAACGACCTCGGTGACGAGGAACGTGCCGCAATTCCCGAGATCCCCGGTGTCGCGCGCTGGGAAGTGGTTCGTGACGCTCCGCCGACGAGCAAGCTATCTCGTACGCTGCGCTGGCTCACGACCGGGACCCCACTCTGGTTGCTCTGGCGGTCCTGGAAGCGGGCACCGAGCCGCTTGCGGGCCTTCGTGCGCCAGCCCTATGACCTGGTGTGGTTCAGTCACGTCGATGGCTACGTTGCGCTCGGAAGCCTGCTCAGCGGACGCCGCATCGTGGATCTCGACACACTCGAAGATCGCCGCCTGCTCCAGCTCCTGCGGGCATCGGACGACGGACGGCAGCGCCGATCGTGGGCTCGCCGCGTGGTGGACCGGATCGATGTTCGGCGTTGGCAGCGACTGCACGGCGGCGTCGCGAAAGCCGTCGACGCGATCGTGGTGTGCAGCGAAGTCGATCGGGTTCGCCTCGGGGTCGACAACGCGCATGTGATCCCGAACGGCTACGAGCTGGAGCCGGGTGCTGAACCGCGCCGGTCGTACCGACCTGGCCGCATCATGACGATGGTCGGGGTCTTCAGCTACGAGCCGAACCATGACGCGGCGTCATGGTTCGCCCTAGAAGTGCTCCCGCTCGTGCGACAGGTGGTGCCGAACGCCGAGTTCCGCATCGTGGGACGCGTCACGTCCGAGATACAACCCCTTGCGGCCGTCCCCGGTGTCGTGCTCCGCGACTTCGTGCCGGATCTGGGGGAGGAGCTCCAAGCGGCGGACGTCGAGGTCGTGCCGATCCGGTCCGGTGGAGGTACCCGGCTGAAGGTGCTCGAAGCGTTCGCCCACCGGGTGCCGGTGGTGTCGACCACGATCGGCTGTGACGGCCTGGGAGTGGAGGACGGCCAGCATCTGCTGATCGCCGATACCGCTGACCAGTTCGCCCGAGCCACCGTCGCCGTGCTGTCCGACCCTGGGATGCAGGAGCGGCTCGCCACCGGGGCGTATGGCCTCTTCGACGCCCACTACCGCTGGAGCGACCTCCGTCCGCTGGTGGCCCAGCTGGCCCAGCAGGTAGCAAGTAACCACGGAGAGTGATTTCTGGCCCGGGGAGAGGCCGAAAAGTGTTGTGCCGCCGTTGATTTGCCGTTACTCAAGCACTCTCCGTGGTTTTCCGATAGAGAGGAATGCGGAGAGCCTTTCCTAGCACCACGTCCCCCCAGCGCCGGCGTGGGCTCGCCGTCTTTGCCGTCGCCATGGCCACCCTGGCGAGCGCTTGTGAGATGGGGCCGCAGCCTTCGTCGGGCTCGGCCAGCGTCCAGACGGCCGCCGCCCGTACCGTTGCTGCACCCAGTGGGGCCGCAGTGGTTCCCGTCACCTCGCCCACAGCCCCGGTCGCGCCGCCCACGACGGCATTGCCTACGGCGACCGCGCCGGCGGCACCCTCCACCACCGCACCTGCGCCGCCCCCGACGGCCCCCCAGGCACCGCCCCTGGCCGGAGGATTCTCCGAGGGAGCAAGCCTGAACTGGGAGACGGGAGCGGAGCTCGCAGCTCACCTCGACGGGATGCGCGCCATCGGTGCCACATGGCTGCGGTTCGACATCGACTGGTCGGGCGTCGAGCCATCGAAGGGCACGTACGACTGGTCAGTGCCGGACCGGATCGTCGACGGTGCCAGGGCTCGAGGCATGAGCGTGCTTGCCATGGTCGGGTACTCGCCGGCGTGGGCGCGCGCGGCTGGGACCGACGACAAGTACGGCCCTACGAATCCTGCTGACTTCGCCAACTTCGCGGCCGCCGCGGCAGCTCGCTACCGCGGGCGCGTGAGCGCCTACGAGATCTGGAACGAGCCCAACCGTGGCTTCTGGCACCCCCGACCAGACCCGGTCGGGTACACGACGCTGCTGATCGGTGCATACAACGCCATCAAGGGAGCTGATCCCGCGGCGACGGTGCTCACCGGCGGGTTCAGTCCGTCGCCCGACGCAGCCGACGGGTCCGCGATCGCTCCAGTCACGTTCTTGAACGCCATGTACGCAGCGGGCGCCGGCGGTCACTTCGACGGGCTCGCGCACCACCCCTACAACTACCCGTTCTCACCGCTCCGGCCGGAGAATGTGTACAACTACAACGCGTTCGCGGGAGTCACACCTGCGCTCCGCCAGAGCATGGTCGACCACGGTGACAGCGCGAAGAAGATCTGGGCCACCGAGATCGGCGCACCGACGCCGGCGACGGTGAACGGTGTTGCCACCTCGCCGCAGTACCTCGCCACGTACATCGCCGAGGCCACCGCGCAATGGCAACAGTGGTCCTGGACTGGCCCGATGTTCTGGTACTCCTACCGAGACGCGGGCACGAACCCGAACGACCTCGAACAGCTCTTCGGGCTCGTGAGCCGCAGCTGGGTTCCGAAGGAGCCCGCGTACAGCGCAATGCGGGACGCGCTGACCTAGCAACGAATACCACCGGGCGCGCGGCGCGCCAGGTCTTCGCGATCGTCCGCAGTAAAGTTCAGGGCTTGCGTGGATCCGCTCCCGGTATCGATCGCGGACCGACACGCGGGCGGGCCTCGTTACGACGTCGTGGCCTGCGCCGCATCTTCGATCCTCGGCTCATCCCCTTGGTCGTGCTGGGAGCCATGGCGGCAGGACTGGCTTCCACCGGGTCCGAGGGGGAGTCACTGGCAGGCCAACGGGCGCGGGCCGCGCGAGCCGTGCCGGTCGGGTTCAGCGAGGGATCAGGATTGAACCGCGAGTCGGGCGCCGCGCTCGAGCGTCATCTCGACGGGATGCGGGACATCGGCGCCCGTTGGCTGCGGATCGACATCGACTGGTCCATCATCGAGGCGACCCGGGGCTCGTACGACTGGTCGGTGCCGGACCGGCTCGTCGATGGTGCTCAGGCACGAGGCATGCAAGTGCTGGGGATGATTGCGTACACGCCAGTGTGGGCTCGGCCTACCGCAACCAGCGACAAGCATCCGCCCACGAACGCGACCGACTACGAAGACTTCGCGCGACTCGTCGCCACGCGGTATCGGGGCCGGGTTGCCGCGTACGAGATCTGGAACGAGCCGAACCGCGGGTTCTGGCAGCCGCGCCCCGACCCAGTCGGATACACGAGGTTGCTGGTTGGCGCGTCGGAGGCGATCAAGGCTGTCGATCCGGCGACGACGGTGCTCACCGGTGGGTTGAGCCCCGCATACGACGCGGACGACGGGTCGTCGATGGCGCCGGTGACGTTCCTCAGCGCGGTGTACGCGGCAGGTGGTGGCGGCCACTTCGACGGTGTCGCGCATCACCCGTACAACTATCCGTTCTCGCCCTTGCGCAGCGAGGTCGACTTCAACGCGAACGCCTTTGCGGGGGTGACACCGCGGCTGCACGAGCTGATGGTCGAGCACGGCGATGGCAACAAGCTGATCTGGGCGACGGAGATCGGCGTTCCAACCCCGGGTCGAGTCGCCGGCGTCGTCATGACGCCTCGGTATCACGCGCGCTTCATCGAAGAGGCGTTCGCGCAATGGCGTCGGTGGTCGTGGGCGGGTCCGATGTTCTGGTACTCGTACCGAGACGCCGGCAGGAACCCTCAGCGGCTCTTCGACAACTTCGGACTCGTCACGCGGGAGTTCGAGCCGAAACAACCAGCCGTCGACGCGATGCGCGCGGCGATCTCGGTCGGAAGGACGGCACCGTGACCGCGCCGGCACGGTCCGTGCACGTGCAGCCGGAATTCCGGCTGTCCGTGTACACGGATGCGAGTCAGTTCGCAGGCGCGGAGATCGCACTCGAGAACTTGCTCGGCGCGATGTCACCCTCGATTCGAGTGAGCGTGGTCGGCATCGACACCGCCGTGGTCGAGCGCCTCGCCGCGGCCCGGCCCGACACCGAAGCGGTCCTGGTGCGTGCCGTCATCGGCAGGGAGGACTTGCTCGGCATCGGCGCGCTTCGCCGAGGAATCGCGGCTACGCAGCCCGACATCTTTCAGGCGAACCTCGCCAACCCCTGGGCGTGCCGTTACGCGGTGCTCGCGGCGCTCACGATTCGCCACCCACGGGTGCTCGCGGTCGAGCACCTGCCGACTGTGCCCGCTTCGGCTCGACTCAGGTTGCTCAAGCGGCTGACGTCCACCCGTCTCGCAGCGCACGTGGCGGTGGGCGAGGAGGTGGCGCGTTCGGTGGAGTCGATGGCGCGACTCCACCCGGGAACCATTCAAGTGATCCACAACGGAGTACCTGACGTCACCCTCTCGCCGGTGCCACGCACCTCTCGCGGGCTCGCGGTCGGCTCGCTGGCGCGTTTGCACCACGACAAGGGCCTCGACAACCTGATCTCGGCGATCTCGCGAATTCCCGACGTCCACCTCGTGCTCGTTGGCGACGGACCGGAGCGTGCAGAGCTTGAGCGCCAGGCCAATGAGCTCGACGTGCGCGACCGCGTCGAGTTCGTAGGCTGGACGTCGCAACCTCGCCACCACCTTCCTGCGTTCGACGTCTTCGCCTTACCCTCCCGATCGGAAGGGTTTCCATTGGCGACCATCGAGGCGATGCTCGCCGGCCTCCCCGTGGTTGCCACCGACGTTGGCGACGCCGGCGTGGCGATCGTCGACGGCGAGACCGGTTTCGTCATCCCGCCGGACGATGTGCCGGCGCTGGTTGGTGCGCTGCAGCGACTCCTCGATGCTCCCAGCCTGCGCGAAAGCATGGGTGCAGCAGGCCGTGCTCGCGCCCTGGCGCGCTACACCGATGTGGCGATGGCTCAAGCGTACGAGCAGGTGTACGCGACGGTCCTTGGCGTCGACCTCGCGGTGGCCCCAGATTCGATGGCGCGGGCCAGTTCCACCGCATCGAGCGCGCGGTCGCCGGTCAGTGTCCGCGAGCCCGAGACAGGCCGGAGGGCCGACCGGCGAGCACTGATGATCCTCGAGCACGGCGTGCTCGGCGGGACAGAGATCACCGCGATCGAGCTCGCGGCCACGGTTGCCGCACGCGGTCGATGGGACGTCGCCTTTGCCTGTCCGCCTGGCCCGGCGACCGAGCTCGCGCGCGCCCGCGGCCTCGAGGTGCTCCCGATGCCGCCGATGTCGGACCCACCAGCGCTCACGACGCGGCACGTCCGCGCCATCGGCCAGCTGATCGATGCTCGACACCCTGATCTCGTGCACGCGTGGAAGCCCAAGACGATCCATGCAGCGTTTCTTGCCGCCCACATGCGTCGCGGGCTCCCGGTGCTAGGGAGCGTCACCGATATGAACATGCCGCCGGGTCTCCCCCCGCGCATGCCGATCACCTTCGTCACGGCCGACATCGCGGAGCTCGATCGCCGGCGTGACGCGCGGAGCTTCGTGCTCGAGCCCCCGATCCGATCCGACACCGATCGGATGGAAGCGGTCGACATCAGCGACTTCCGGGCACTGCACGGGCTGGATGACGACACCATCCACATCGTGATCGTGTCGCGGGTCGACCATGTCATGAAGTGGGAGGGAATCGCCCGTACGGTCGGCGCAGTGGAGGCGCTCGCCTCCGAGTTCGCAGTCGACCTGCTGGTGGTCGGCGACGGCGATGCCCGTCAAGAGCTCGATGCACTCGCGGCCGACGCGAACCGGCAGGTGGGCCGCTGCGTCGTGCACGTGCTCGGAGCAGCCACCGACCCACGCCCGGCCTATGCCGTCGCCGACATCGTGGTGGGGATGGGTACCTCGGTCGAGCGTGCCATGTCGTTCGGCAAGCCGACGGTCGTCGTCGGTGAATCCGGGTATGTCGAGACGTTCGACGAGCTGACGAGCGATCGCATCATGGCCGCCGGCTTCTACGGTGTCGGACCCCGCACCGGTGCACCGGAGCTCGAGGAGCAGCTCCGCGCCTTGCTGACCGACGTACACCGACGGCGTGCGCTCGGAGCGTTCTCGCGAGATGTCGTCGTGGAGCGATTCGACGTGCATCGCGTGGCCGAAGATCTCATGGGGTTCTACGACGAGGTTGCCGCCGGACCGGTCTCCCGTGGGCCAATGGCGCTCGTGGTCGTCGGTGGGCAGGTGGCAAAGGGGATGGTGCGTCGATCGCGGCGCACCGTTGCACGGTCGCTGCGTTGGCTCGGTCGGCGCCGGTGAACGCGCGATCCGGGCTGGTGCGTCGTCTCGCCGGACGCGTTGAGTCGGTTGTTCGTCCGCGGCTGGCAGCAGCGCGGCTCGTCGCCGATCGCGAGCTGCTTGCGAGACGACGCCGGACGAGCACGATGCGAGATCGAATCCTCTGTTATCACGCGGTCGGGACGCCCGAATGGGGCGTCAACGACGTTCGTCCTCGACACTTCGAGCGCCAGCTCGATGTCGCAAGGCGTCGGGGTTGCTCCTTCGTCAGCGCCGCCGAGATCGCGCGTGGCGAACAGCGCGACGAGGTTCGGATCGCGGTGACCTTTGACGACGGGCTGCGCAGCGTCGCTGAGCACGCGGTCCCGATCCTCGAGGACCACGACATCCCCTCGACGATGTTCGTGGTCACGAAGTGGGCCGATGGCGAGCATGAGACTCGCCACGAGTTCCTCATGGACTGGGACGAGATCGGTCAGCTCTCACAGCGCGGAGTGGCCATCGGGAGCCATTCGGCGACGCACCCTGATTTCGCGCATCTCTCGTCGGAGGCCGCGCTCGACGAGCTCAGCTCATCGCGTGAACGGATCCGCGAGCAGCTTGGAGTGGAGGCGCTGGAGTTCGCGATTCCACTTGGGCAATCGAACAACTGGACCACCGAAGCGACGAGGCTTGCGGGACAAGTCGGATACACCATCGTGTACTCCCAATCCGAGCACTTGCGATCGGAGGGCACGATTCCCCGCACCTTCGTGACCCGTCACGACCACGAGCGACTGTTCGTCGCCGCGCTCGAGGGCGCGTACGACGAATGGGAAGAGTGGTACTGATCGTCCAACGCGGGACCCGCTCAGGCCTGTCGTTCTCGACCGGGAAAAGGGGTTAGGTCGGCCACGGTTCGCGACGATCTCTTCAGGGTGCCTCGTATACTTTCGGTGATGGCCCGTGCATCGATTGGGTCAACATGAGCGAAGCGCCGATCGGCATCGCCATCGTCGGTGCCGGCTATTGGGGCCCAAACCTCGTTCGCAACTTCTCGCTCGAGTCGCGCGCGGTGTTGGTCCACGTCTGTGATCAGGATGTGGACCGAGCGCGACAGGTAGTCGGCCGCCGAAGCGACGTGCGAGTCTCCGGTGCGTTGGAGGACGTGCTCAACGACCCCGAGGTCGTCGCGGTCGCGATCGCCACACCTCCGTCCACTCACTTCGAGTTCGGGATGGCATGCCTCGAAGCGGGGAAGCACGTGCTGATCGAGAAGCCCATGGCCACGACGTCGGCCGATGGCATCGTGTTGTCGGAGACGTCCGAGGCGCGTGGGCTCGTGCTCATGAACGATCACACGTTCTGCTACACGCCGGCGGTGCGGACCATGCGTGACTACGTTCGCGAAGGTCGTGTCGGCGACATCTTCTACATCGAGTCGATTCGGGCGAACCTCGGTTTGGTGCGGCCGGACGTCGATGTGTTCTGGGACCTTGCGTCGCACGACCTTGCGATCTTCGACTTCGTGCTCCCCGACGACTGCGCACCTGTAGCCGTCGGCGCGTACGGCGCCGATCCGATCGGTGCCGGCAAGACGTGCATCGGCTACCTCACCCTCACGCTCGCGAACGGCGCGATCGCGCATGTCACAACCAGTTGGATCAGTCCGGCCAAGATCCGTCAGATGATCGTGTCGGGGTCCAAGCAGATGATCATCTGGGACGACATGCGGCCGTACCAGCGCTTGTCCGTCTTCGACTGTGGTGTCGAGATCAGCGACGCGACGGAGGAGAGCCGTCGCAAGCTCGAGATCTCCTACCGCAAGGGCGACATGATGAGCCCTGCGCTGCCCGAGACCGTCGAAGCCCTCGAGTTCGTGGTCGAGGAGTTCATCTCCGCGATCATGGAGCGACGCCCGGCACTGACGGACGGATGGTCAGGTGTTCGCGTGCTGGAGCTCCTCGAGTCGGCGGGCAAGAGCACCGCCGCCGATGGCGCCCTCGTGTCTGTAGAGCATCACCATGCTTGACGGCCGACGAGTGCTGGTGACCGGTGGAGCTGGGCTGATCGGCTCGACCATCGTCGACTTGCTGTGCGCCGAGCCCGTCGAGTGCATCCGCGTGCTCGATGTGTTCGACCGCGGCCGACACGAGAATCTCGCACCCGCGCTCGCTCTACGACCGGTTGAAGTGATCGAAGGTGACATTCGCGACCGCGATCAGGTTGCCGAGGCGATGCAGGGCATCGATCTCGTGTTTCACGAAGCCGCGATCCGCATCACGCAATGTGCGGAGGATCCGCGCCTCGCGCTCGAGGTGATGGTCGACGGGGCGTTCAACGTCGTGGAGGCGGCCGCGCGAAACGCCGGAACACGCGTGATTCTGGCGTCGTCCGCCTCGATCTATGGCCAGGCGGAGACGTTCCCCACCCGAGAAGACCACCATCCGTATGGCGATCGAACGTTCTACGGGGCCGCGAAGAGCTTTAACGAAGCCATGCTCCGCAGCTTCAACGAGATGCACGGCCTCGACTACGTGGCTCTTCGATACTTCAATGTGTACGGGCCCCGCATGGACACGTTCGGCGTCTACACGGAGGTGTTGATTCGGTGGATGGAGCGCATCGACGCAGGGGAGCCACCGCTGATCCTCGGCGACGGCACCCAGACGATGGACTTCGTGTACGTCGAGGATGTCGCTCGTGCCAACCTCTGCGCCGCGGCGGCTCCGGTGAGTGACGCCGTGTTCAACATCGGCAGCGGCACCGAGACGAGCCTGCGCGAGCTGGCTGATGCGCTGCTCGTCGCCATGGGCTCGGTGCTCGTCCCCGAGCATGGCCCCGAGCGCGCGGTGAACAACGTGCAACGCCGGCTGGCCGATGTTGCCCGAGCTCGGGAGCAGCTGGGGTTCGAGGCGCGGGTTGGCCTCGACGATGGCTTGCGAAGGCTCGTCGCATGGTGGCGCGGGGCTCGCGCTGAGGCCGGGCTCCACCCTCCAACGCGCCCGTGAGCGAATCAGTGCCGCTGATGCGGCCCTGGTTGGGCGACGCCGAGCAGGCGGCAGTCGCCGAAGTCATCGCCTCGGGCTGGGTAGCACAGGGCCCGCGAGTCGAGAGCTTCGAGAGCGCATTCGCGGACCGGGTCGGCGCGAACCATGCGGTCGCGGTGTCGTCGTGCACCGCAGCCCTGCATCTCGCGCTCGTGCTCCTCGAAATCGGTCCTGGTGACGAAGTGGTCGTGCCATCGCTGTCGTTCATCGCGACTGCCAATGTCGTGCGATATGTCGGCGCGGTGCCGGTGTTCGCCGAGGTCGACGAGAACACGCAGAACATCACCCCGGCCACGCTCGGCGACGCGTTGAGCGAGCGAACCCGCGCCGTGATCGCGGTGCACCAAGCAGGATGCCCCGCAGACATGCACGCATTGCACGCCGTGTGCGATCCGAAGAGCATCCAGCTCGTCGAAGACGCGGCCTGTGCCATCGGCTCGACGATCGATGGACAGTTGATCGGGACTCACTCCGAGCTGGTCACGTTCTCGTTCCATCCCCGCAAGGTCGTCACGACGGGTGAGGGAGGGATGCTCGTGACCGCCCGCGAGGACTTCGCCAGCCGGTCCCGCGCATTGCGCGAGCACGGCATGACGGTGAGCGCCCTCGAGCGGCATCGCAGCGACGTTCCGGTGGTCGAGCAGTACCTCGAGACCGGCTTCAACTACCGAATGACCGACCTCCAAGCTGCCGTGGGTCTCGTGCAGATCGGACGCTTGGATGCGATGGTTGCGAGGCGTCGTGAGCTGGCGACGAGATACGTGGAGTTGCTCGGCGACATCGATGGGGTTCGGTTGCCGCGTGACCCCGAGCACGGGACGACGAACTTCCAGTCGTACTGCGTGGGGCTCCCCGTGGACGGCGCGACCGCTCGAGATCGCGTGATGGCGTGCATGGCAGATCGTGGCGTGTCGACGCGCCGCGGGATCATGGCCACCCATCTCGAGCCCGCGTACCGAGATCCGGCGGTTGCCCTCCCGATCACCGAGCGAATCGCGGCCACCACGGTGGTGTTGCCCTTGTTCCACGAGATGACCGAGGCCGAGCAGGACCGCGTCGTCGACGCCCTGCGCGAGACGTTGGTCGCGGTGAGGTCGTGATCGACCTGGCGGATCGGGCCCTGGCGGGGGTGGGTCGGCGTGGTTGACCCTTCGGTCTCGGTGCACCCGCAAGCGATCTGTGAGAGCGACGCCGTCGGCGCCGGCACGCGCATCTGGGCATTCGCGCACGTGCTGGCCGGAGCGGTCGTCGGTGCGGGCTGCAACCTCTGTGACGGCGTGTTCGTCGAGGGAGGCGCAACCATCGGCGATGGAGCGACGATCAAGAACGGGGTGATGGTGTGGGACGGCGTGACCATCGAGGACGACGTCTTCGTCGGTCCAGGAGCCGTCTTCACCAACGATCTTGCGCCGCGCGCCGACTTGAAGAAGTCGGCAAGCGAGTTCGTGCCGACGCGGGTCGGCGCGGGGGCGACGATCGGCGCCAACGCAACGATCGTATGTGGGATCACGATCGGCACCCGGGCATTCGTGGGCGCCGGCAGCGTCGTCGTCGGTGACGTCGCGGCGCATGCGTTCGTCGTGGGGAACCCAGCCCGCCAGATCGGCTGGGCCTGCACGTGCGGGCGGCGACTCCCCGAGACACTCGTGTGCGATTGCGGTCGAAGGTTCCGGCACACCGACGCAGGCGGAGTGGACGAGATCGCTCGCTGACGCTCGCTTCACCTGCTCCTCTGCCGGTAGCGCCCCCGTAGACTGGCCGCGTCCTACGCTCCCGGCCCTGGTGAGAACATGCGGATCGCGATCGGCTCCGACCACGCGGGATTCGTGCTGAAGGAGCATCTGAAGGAGCTCCTCGCAGCCGATGGGCACGCGTTCACCGACCTCGGGACGGTGAACGAGGAGCCCGTCGACTACCCACCGATCTGCGCCGCTGTGGCTCGGGAGGTCTCGGCTGGCCGGGCGGAACGCGGCATCGTTCTTGGAGGCAGCGGTCAGGGCGAGCAGATCACGGCCAACAAGGTGCGCGGGGTCCGAGCCGCCCTGTGCAACGACCTCTACACGGCTCGGTACTCTCGACTGCACAACGACGCCAACGTCCTGTCCATCGGGGCCAGGGTCGTCGGGGTGGCATTAGCCGACGAGATCGTGCGCACGTGGTTCTCGACCGACTTCGAAGGCGGCCGACACGTGGCGCGCATCGAGCAGATCACCGCAATCGAGCAAGAGGAGTGCAAGTGAGCGACCCCTTCGAGGCGCTCCAGGTCACCGACCCGGAGATCGCGGACGTCGTCCGGCGTGAGATCGAGCGTCAGAACACCACCATCCAGCTCATTGCGTCGGAGAACTTCACCTCGCTCGCCGTGATGGCTGCCCAAGGAACGGTGCTCACCAACAAGTACTCCGAGGGCTATCCGCACAAGCGCTACTACGGCGGCAACTTCGTCGTCGACGATGCCGAAGAGCTGGCTCGAAACCGCGCGTGCGAGCTCTTCGGGGCGGAGCACGCCAACGTGCAGCCGCACTCGGGGGCCACCGCCAACATGGCGGCCTACTTCGCGCTGCTCGACCCTGGCGACACGGTCATGGGCATGCCGCTCGACCAGGGTGGGCACCTGACGCACGGCGCAGCCCCCAACTTCTCGGCGAAGCTCTTCAACTTTGTCGGGTACGGCCTCGATGACACCACCGAGCTCCTCGATTACGACGCGATGGCGCGCACGGCACGCGAGTGCATGCCGAAGATGATCGTGGCCGGCGCGACGGCCTATCCCCGGGTCATCGACTTCGCCGCGTTCCGGGCGGTTGCCGACGAGGTCGGCGCTCTGCTGCTCGTGGACGCCGCGCACATTGCGGGGCTGGTGGCAGGCGGCGCGCACCCGTCGCCGGTTCCGCACGCCGACGTCGTCACGTTCACCACGCACAAGACCCTTCGTGGGCCACGAGCGGGCGCGATCGTGTGCCGCGAGCAATACGCCACAGCGATCGACAAGAGCGTGTTCCCCGGGCTACAGGGCGGTCCACTCATGCACGTGATCGCCGCGAAAGCAGTGGCTTTCCACGAGGCGCTCCAGCCGGCGTTCCGTGACTACGCCGCGCAGATCGTCCGCAACGCGAGCGCGCTGGCTGACGCCCTCACCGGCGAAGGCTTCCGCATCGTGTCAGGCGGGACCGACAACCACCTCATGCTCGTCGACCTCCGACCGTTCGGTGTCACCGGCAAAGTCGCGCAAGAAGCACTCGATCGAGCCGGCATCACGACCAACAAGAACACGATCCCCAACGACCCCGAGAAGCCGTTCGTCACCAGCGGCCTGAGACTCGGAACCGCGTCGGTGACCACCGCGGGTATGGGTGAGCCAGAGATGGTGGAGATCGCGTCGCTCATCGCCACCGTGCTGCGCGCCGTGGAGGACGCGTCCGTCGCGCACGATGTGAAGGATGCTGCGGCGCGCCTGTGCTCGAAGTTCACCCCCTATCAAGAGCTCGCGTGACTGCTCTCTGCGCTCGCTGGCGAGCACCCTCTGCTCCCTTCGGTCGCCGCGCCTGAGATGGGTGGTTATCTGATCGTCGGGGCGGTTGGCGCGATTGTCACCTTCCTGTCGACGTTCCTGATCCGCCGGCTGGCGCGCCGCATCGGCGCGATGTCGATGCCCGGCCCCCGAAGCGTGCACACGTATCCAACTCCGTCGCTCGGCGGTGCGGGGATGTTCCTTGGCTTCCTCGCTGCGCTCGCCACTGCCACCCAGCTGAACCAGTTCAAGCAGATGTTCGAGTCGTCGTCGGAGCCGTTGGGCCTCGTCCTCGCGGCCGGTGTGATGTTCGTGGTCGGCGCCCTCGACGACCTGCGCGAGGTGTCGCCCCCAGCCAAGGTTGCCGGCCAAGTGCTGAGCGGCAGCCTGCTGTCGTTGCTCGGCGTGACGATGCTGTTCTTCCGCGTGCCGTTCGCGAGCTACGACTACGTGGTTCTCTCTCCCAACTGGGCCGCGCTGGTCACCGTGCTCACCGTGGTGCTGCTGGCCAATGCGCTCAACCTGATCGACGGGCTCGACGGGCTCGCAGCAGGGATCGTGATCATCGCGGGTGCTGCGTTCTTCCTGTACTCCGACCGCCTGTTCAAGGCGGGCTTGATCGACGGCTCGAACATCGCGCCGCTCGTCGCGGTGATTGCCGTCTCGATCTGCACCGGGTTCCTGCCGCACAACTTCCACCCGGCGCGCATCTTCATGGGCGATGCCGGTGCGATGTTCCTCGGCTTGCTGCTCGCGGTCACGACCATCACCGTGGGTGGGCGGACCGCCGACCAGTTCAGTGGCCAGACCTACTTCTTCTTCGCGCCGCTGCTCATCCCCGTGGTCATCCTTGCGGTGCCGTTGGTCGACACCGGTTTCTCCTTCGTTCGGCGCCTCCTGCGCCGTCAGTCGTTCTCGACGGCCGACCGGGAGCACCTCCACCACCGGCTCATGCGCCTGGGGCACGGCCCCCGCCGCACGGTCGTGCTCCTGTGGCTGTGGACCGGGCTGCTCTCGGCCGCCGCACTCATCCCCACCTACACGAACCGCGGCAACTCGCTGGTGCCGCTCGCACTCGCCGCACTCGCCTTGCTGCTGTTCACCTACTTCCACCCCGGTGTGCAGACCCGCCGCGACGAGGAGGCCGCGTCCGCCGAGGCTCGTGCGGCCGAGCTCGCGCAGGAGGCGGCCATCGTCGACCTCGAGGAGCGCCGCCAGGCGCGTTCCGGCTAGAAGTGTGCGCCGCACCGAGGCCGAGAGCCTTGGAGTTGCCAGTCCGAAGGGGTCTCGGTAAGGTTGTGAAAAGATTCACAAGCGGCTCTCCGGCCGGGCGAGAGGGGGAATCGGGGCCATGAGCGTCCGTCAGCGTCAGCGACCGATGTTCATCCCGCCACCTCAGGGCGACGCCCTCAGCCACGGTCTCGCGATGATCACGGCGCCGGTGGTCTTCGGACTCCTGGGCTGGTTGCTCGACAGCCGAGTCGGAACCGGACCATTGTTCTTGCTGATCTTCGCAATCTTCGGCGTCGCGGCTTCGTTCGCGTCGGCCTATTACCGCTACGAGCAACGCATCGCCAACCACGACGCGGGCAAGCCCTGGACCAGGCGAACCGCCGCAGCGGTGAGCGCCGGCGGTGTAGGTACCCTGCGCCGCAGCGAGCCGGCGCCCGAACGGCGCGGCGCGCCGCGCCAAGAGAGGACGTGATGACCGCACCGGCAACACCAGCTGGCGAAGCAGTGGAGCTGCGCATCGCGCTCGACCTCGCTCGCCGTGCTGCGCTGGTCGCGCCGATCGTCATGGTCGCCGTGGGGCTCTGGCGCGGAATCGACGCAGCCGGTGCGGTGGCGCTCGCCGTCGGCATCGTCGTCGTCAACTGGCTCATCGCCGCGCTCACCCTCGGCTGGGCCGCACGCAACTCGCCGAACCTGCTCATGGGGGTGGCGCTCTTCGGGTTCATCGGCCGGCTCGCGCTCATCACCGCGGTCGGCGCCGGTGTGAAGGCCCTCGACATCGTCGACTGGCCGGTGTTCTGCGGCGCGCTGCTCCTCGCGTATGGGGGGCTGCTGGTGTGGGAGCTCCGCTACGTGAGCTTCTCCCTGGCGTCTCCGGGCCTGAAGCCCAAGCGCGTCCCGAGTCGCCGCGTCTCGAGCGGAGCGGGTGAAGCCTGATGCTTGCCGAGCTGCTCCCGAGCCTGAACGAGATCTTCGACTGGCGCGACATCTTCAGCGCGCACACCGCGCTCGCGTTCAACAAGACCGCGCTGATGGCGTTCGTGTCGACCGCGATCTGCATCGCGATCTTTGGGCTCGGAGCTCGCAAGCGCGCGCTGGTGCCGGTTGGGATCCAGAACGTCGCGGAGATGGGCTACGTGGCCATCGAGGAGAACGTCAGCCTGCAGACGGTCGGTGCCGAGGAAGCCAAGAAGTGGACGCCGTTCTTCGCGACCCTCTTCTTCTGGATCTTCTTCATCAACATCTGGTCGATCGTGCCCGGCATCCAGTTCCCGGCGACGTCGCGCCTGGCGATCCCGTTGTTCCTCGCGCTGCTGAGCTGGGTGATCTTCATCGTCGTCGGGTTCAAGTACCAGGGCCCTGGCTACATCTGGAAGTCCATCAACCCATCCGGCGTGCCGCTCGCGCTGAAGTTTCTCGTCGTGCCGATCGAGTTCTTCTCGATCTTCTTGATGCGTCCTTTCTCGCTGGCAATCCGACTCTTCGCCAACATGACCGCGGGACACGTGCTGCTCACGATCTTCGCGATCATGGTGAACGAGCTCGCCGTGGTGCGCAACAGCGGCGACTACCAGCTGGTGTTCGCGCCGTTGCCGTTCCTCGGTCTCGTCGCGTTCACGGCGTTCGAAGTGCTGGTGTCGGTCCTCCAGGCCTACATCTTCACGATCCTGACCGCCGTCTACATCTCTGAGTCGATCCACCCAGAACATTGATCCCAGTTCTCGAGTTCCTGACAGCAAAGAAGGAGACACCGTGGGGAGCGTGATCCAGATCGTCGCCCAGGCCGCTGATCCTGGCGTGACTGGCGACCTCAAGAGCGCTCTCGGCTCCGTGGGCTACGGGCTCGCGGCCATTGGCCCGGGCATCGGCATCGGCCTGATCGTGGGCCAAGCGATCCAGGCCATGGCCCGCCAGCCGGAGATGCAGGGGACCGTCCGTACGACGATGTTCCTCGGCATCGCGTTCGCTGAGGCGCTGGCCCTGATCGGCTTCGTCCTCAAGTTCATCTGATTGCTTCACCTAGAGAGGGGAAGCGCGTGATGCGCATCCGACGGTTTTTGCTCGCCGGCGTGCTCGCCGGCATGACAGTGCTCGGCGCGGCCGCGCCCGCGTCCGCGCAGGACCCGGGAGAAGAGTTCGGAGAGCACCTGGTCGAATGCGTGGAGGAAGCACTCCACGACAACGAGGCCGGGATTGCCGATCACGACTATCTCGGGTTCAGGAACGCGCTCGAAGACTGCAACAAGTCGAAGAGCATCATCGCCCCGGCGGGGCCCGAGCTTCTCTGGGGCGGCATCGCGTTCGCCATCGTGGCGATCGCCTTGATGAAGTTCGCGTTTCCCGGTCTCAAGAAGTCCCTGGCGGCTCGCTCCGAGAAGATCCAGTCCGACATCGAAGGCGCGGAGCGCGCTCGGCGTGAAGCGGAGGAGGAGAAGGCCCGCTACGAGGCCCAGCTCGGTGATGCCCGCGCACAAGCGAACGGCATCGTCGAGGAAGCACGGGTTGCGGCCGAGCAGGTCCGACGCGACTTGATCGCGAAGGCCGAGGCCGATGCGGGCGAGATCCGCACTCGGGCGCAAGAAGATGCTCGTCTCGCGGCAGAGCGCGCGATGAGCGATCTCCAGGGCCGGGTTGCCGACCTCTCGATCGAGCTGGCCGAGAAGATCGTGGAGCACAATCTCGATCGCGACACGCAGCTCGCGCTCGTGGAGAGCTACATCACCTCGGTCGGTAGCGGGCGAGCGGGCTGACGATGGCCGGCGCCAACAAGGCAGAGCGCAACGAAGCCCTGGCCGGACGGCCGGGAGGGCGGAGCGGAGCGACCCAGAAGGTGGACGCGTATGCCGAGGCACTCGTGGTCGTGGCGCGCGCCGAGGGTCACCTTGCCGCGGTGGAAGACGACCTCTTCCGGCTGGCCCGCACCTATGAGGCCTCCGACGAGCTGCGCATGGCGCTCACCGACCCGGCACTGCCGATCGAGCGACGAATCGCGGTCGTCGACGAGCTCATGGGCAACAAGGCGCTCCAAACCAGCACGGCGCTTGCGTCGATGTTGGTTGCCGCGGGTCAGGCGAGCGATCTCATCGGCATCATCAACCGGTTCGTCGAGCTCGCGGCGGCCGAACGCGAGCACGAGGTCGCCGAGGTTCGCAGCGCGGTGCCGCTCGAAGATTCACAGATCGAGCGACTGGCCGCCGCGCTCGGACGTGCGACCGGCAAGAACGTCGAGGTGAAGGTGGTCGTCGATCCGTCGGTCCTCGGCGGGATCGTGGCCACGGTCGGCGACACCGTCATCGACGGCTCCATCCGTCATCGGCTGGACCAGTTGAAAGAACTCATTTGATGTTGGAGACGCGGACGGAGCGAGCACATGCGAGCGAAGTCTCGCCAGCGAGCGAACGACCGCGAGCCGGGTATCCCGGCTCGCAGAGAGCGAGCGAATAGAGATGCCGGAACTGACTATCTCTGCTGACGACATCGCGGCGGCGCTTCGCAAGCACGTCGAGTCGTTCGTGCCGTCGCTCGACGCGGCGCGCGTCGGACGAGTGCTCGAGGTCGGCGACGGGATCGCCCGCGTCGCCGGTCTACCGGAGACCTCGGTGAACGAGCTGCTGGAGTTCGACGGCGGCACCCTCGGCCTCGCGCTCAACCTCGACGAGGAGTCGATTGGTGCGGTGATCCTCGGTCAGGCCGACACCGTCGAAGAAGGGCACGCGGTCAAGGCAACCGGGCGCATCCTCTCGGTCCCGGTCGGCGACGCGCTGGTCGGGCGGGTCGTGAACTCGCTCGGGCTGCCGATCGATGGCAAGGGCCCGATCGCGTCCACCGAGACCCGTCGCCTCGAAGTGCAGGCGCCTGGCATCGTCGGTCGCAAGCCGGTGCACGAGCCGCTCCAGACCGGCATCAAGGCGATCGACGCGATGACACCGATCGGTCGCGGCCAGCGCGAGCTCATCATCGGCGACCGCAAGACCGGCAAGACCACGGTCGCGATCGACACGATCCTGAACCAGCGCGGGCAAGGCGTGAAGTGCATCTACGTGGCCATCGGGCAAAAGGGCTCGTCGGTGGCGCAGACGGTCGCAACGCTCGAGGCGCACGGTGCCATGGAGTACACGGTCGTCGTGAATGCGCCGGCCGCCGACGAGGCCGTGTTCAAGTACCTCGCGCCCTATGCCGGCTGCGCGATGGGCCAGCACTGGATGGACAACGGTGAGCACGCGCTCGTCGTGTACGACGACCTCTCCAAGCAGGCCGAGGCGTACCGCCAGCTCGCCCTGCTGCTGCGCCGCCCGCCGGGCCGCGAGGCGTACCCCGGCGACGTCTTCTACTTGCACAGCCGGCTGCTCGAGCGAGCCGCGAAGCTGAACGACGCGCTCGGCGCGGGCTCGCTGACCGCGTTGCCGATCATCGAGACCAAGGCCGGCGACGTCTCCGCGTACATCCCCACCAACGTCATCTCGATCACCGACGGTCAGATCTACCTGATCGACGACCTGTTCAAGTCGGGTGTGCGCCCGGCTGTCGACGTGGGCATCTCGGTGTCACGCGTGGGTGGCGCGGCACAGATCAAGGCGATGAAGGGCGTGTCGGGAACGCTGAAGCTCGATCTCGCGCAGTTCCGTGAGCTCGAGGCGTTCGCCACGTTCGGCTCCGAGCTCGACGCGGTCTCGCGCGCGCAGCTCGACCGCGGTGAGCGCCTGGTCGAGCTCCTGAAGCAGCCGCTGAACTCGCCGATGCCCGTCGAGGAGCAAGTGGTCTCGATCTACGCCGGCACGTCCGGCGCGCTCGACGACATTCCCGCGACCGAAGTGCGCCGCTTCGAGCAAGAGCTACTCGAGTGGATGCGCGGGCGGCACGGGGGCTTGCTCTCCACCGTCCGAGACACCGGCTCGCTCCCCGAGGGCGAGGCGCTTGAGGGTGCCGTCGCCGAGTTCAAGACGTCGTTCACTGCTTCGCTTGCCGATTCCGACGGGTCGCCTGGCGACCCCACCGCGAGCGACGCGGATGCCCCCGGCGAGGCCGAGTCCGACAAGACCCTGAAGACCGAATGACCGCGCGAGTCGACACCAGCGTGATCATCCCTGCGCTTGACGCCGCCGACACCTTGCCGGAACAACTTGCCGCGCTGGCCGCTCAGGACTACACGGGGACC
>JANOHN010000092.1:0-2732 GCA_031406505.1 Acidimicrobiia bacterium
AAGCAATGGGTCAAGAACGTGTTGGTGTTCGCGGCCCCTGGCGCGGCCGGGGTGCTCGACGATCCGGCCCAGCTCGGGCGCACCGCGGTCGCGTTCGTCGCGCTCTGCCTCGCTGCGAGCGCCACGTACTTCCTGAACGACGCGCTCGACGCCGAGGCGGACCGTTCGCATCCCACCAAGCGGGACCGTCCCATCGCGGCGGGGCACGTGAGCACCCGACTCGCGGTCTTCATGGCGGTGCTGCTGGCCGCCGCCGCGATCGCGATCTCCGTGCCGGTCACGCGCGGCGAGCTGGCGATGGTGGTCGCGGGCTACATCGTCCTCACCGCGTCGTACAGCCTGTGGCTCAAGCACGAGCCCGTCGTCGACATCGCCGCGGTCGCCGGCGGTTTCGTGCTGCGCGCCGTCGCGGGCGGTGTTGCGACCGACGTCGAGATCTCCGAGTGGTTCTTGCTCGTAGCCGCATTCGCGTCGCTGTTCATGGTGACCGGGAAGCGCCACGCCGAACAGCTCGAGCTCGGCGACTCGGGCGGCGATCATCGCAGCACGCTCGAGGAGTACTCGGCCAACTTCTTGCTGTTCGTGCGCGGACTTGCCGCCACCGTCACGGTGACCGCCTACTGCCTCTGGGCGTTCGAGAACCCCACTGGCAACGGTGACGAGACCGCTTTCCGGCTCTCAATCATCCCGTTCGTCCTCGCGATCCTCCGGTACGCGCACCTGGTCGAGCAGGGCCGTGGCGGTGCACCGGAAGATGTCGTACTCGGCGATCGCGTGCTCCAAGTGCTGGGCTTCCTGTGGCTGGCCACGTTCGCGGTCGGGGTCAATGTCTGAGCTCGAGGAAGCCCCGCGGCAAGAGCTGAGCGGCTGGGGTCGCACCGCGCCGACGACGGCGACGGTCGCCACGCCGCACGACGCCGACGCAGTGGACGACCTGATCCAGCGCGCGAGTCGTCGCGGCATCGTGGCGCGCGGCTTGGGGCGCAGCTACGGCGACGCGGCGCAGAACGCGGGTGGCACCGTCATCGACGCCACACTCCTTTCCAAGATCCGCGATCTCGATCTCCAGCGCGGCGTGGTGCGCGTCGACGGTGGCGCCAGTCTCGACGCGCTCATGCGCCTCTTGGTACCACTCGGCTACTTCGTCCCGGTCACGCCCGGCACGCGCTTCGTCACGGTCGGCGGCGCGATCGCCGCCGACATCCACGGCAAGAACCACCATGGCGACGGAAGCTTCGCGAACCATGTCGAGTCCTTCACGCTCCATGCACCGAAGGGCACGTTCACGGTCAAGCCCGAGCGCGACCCCGAGATCTTCTGGGGCACGGCCGGCGGGATGGGACTCACCGGCGTCATCACCGAGGCGACGTTGCGACTGCTTCCGATCGAGACGTCGCTGATCAGCGTCGACAGCGAACGGGTCCCCGACCTCGACACCCTCATGACGCGAATGATCGAGAGTGACGCCCGCTATCGCTATTCGGTCGCGTGGGTCGACTGCCTCGCGACGGGTGGGGCACTGGGGCGATCGGTGCTCACTCGCGGCGACCACGCCCCGCTGGAGGCGTTGCCGCGCCGGCAGCGGGAGCGCCCGCTGCATTTCGATCCGCACACCGTGCTCGCCGCGCCACCGTGGGTTCCGAACGGCCTGCTCAACAAGTTCACGGTTCGAGCGTTCAACGAGGTGTGGTTCCGCAAGGCGCCGCTGCACGGTGTCGGCCACCTTGAGCGCATCAGCTCGTTCTTCCATCCACTCGACGGCGTGCGCGACTGGAACCGCATGTACGGGAGCCGCGGGTTCCTCCAGTACCAGTACGTGGTTCCCGACGGCGCGACCGAGACCGTGCGCACGACTCTCGAACGGTTGAGCGCGGTGCAATGCGCGTCGTTCCTCGCGGTGCTGAAGCGCTTCGGCCCCGGGAACCCGGGACCGCTGTCGTTCCCGGCTCCTGGTTGGACGCTCGCGCTCGACATCCCGGCCACGTCACACGAGCTCGGCCCGCTGCTCGACGAGCTCGACCGGCTCGTCGCCGACGCCGGTGGGCGCGTCTACCTCGCGAAGGACTCGCGCGTGATGCCGAGCCTGCTCCCGACGATGTATCCCCAGCTCGACGCGTTCCGCGAGCTTCGAGCGCGGCTCGATCCGTCAGGCGTGCTCCAGTCCGACCTCGCGCGCCGCCTCGGGATCTGAGTCTGATGCAGGACTCACTGGGCGCGGTGCAATCGTTCTTGGTGCTCGGCGGTGGCTCGGAGATCGCGATGGCAACCGCGCGTCGCCTCGTGAGTGATCGCACCCGAACCGTCGTGCTCGCAGCCCGCGAACCTGATGAACTCGCCGATGCCGTACGCGAGCTCCGCGCGCTCGGTGCCACGACGGCCGAAAGCGTGGTGTTTGACGCGTCCGACACCGCCACGCACGAAGCGTCCGTCGACGAGTGGTTCGACCGGTTCGGCGACTTCGACCTCGTGCTCTTCGCGTTCGGGGTCCTCGGCGATCAGGAGACAGCCGAACGCGACGCATCCGAGGCGGTCGACGTCGCGCAGGTGAACTACGTCGGATGCGTGTCGATCGCGCTGCCGATCGTCCGCCGGCTGCGCACACAAGGGCACGGCCAGATCGTCGCGCTGTCGTCGGTGGCGGGCGAGCGCGCGCGCCGATCGAACTTCGTGTACGGCTCGTCGAAGGCCGGCATGGACGCCTTCTTCCAAGGCCTCGGCGACAGTCTCGCGGG
>JANOHN010000101.1:0-14599 GCA_031406505.1 Acidimicrobiia bacterium
CCCACGCTGGGTCAGGACAACGAATGGGTGCTCGGCGAGCTCCTCGGACTCAGCCCCGACGAGCAGGAGCGCCTCCGCGCCGACGGCGCGCTCGAGTAGCCCGTCAGAACAGGCGCTCGATCCCCGGGATCTGATCGAAGCCGCGGTCGAAGCTCAGCACCCGACCCATTCCATGGTGCCGTTACTTCAGGCGCTTGACGATCCGCTTGCCCAGCGCGATCGCCTGGTCCCGGATCGCCGACGGGTCCTCCGACTCGTCCACGAGGTACACGAAGAACGCCGACTTCTTCGTCCGACCCCAGAGGCCCACGAATGCGCCGCTCGCATCGACTCGCACGAAGGCCTCGGTCCCCACGCCGCTGACTTCCTCGTCGGTCGTGCCGGAAGGCGTGACGAGCTTCGCGCCGTCGTAGTTCACGGCCTCGGGCGTGCCCGCGCTCACATCGATCTGCCCCGGCGGCACCACCCACAGGCACTGGAGGTAGTCGGTCGTCCCGCTCGAGCTCTGGGACTCGACCGCGGTCCCCACGATGCGCTCGATCTCTGTCGGCTTCAGCAACTTCTCACACGTGACCTTCTTCTTGGCTGCGGCGGGGCCGACGATGCCGCCGATCGCCAGCGCGGTGACCACCCCAACCACTCCCACTCGCCTCATCGTGTGATGCATGCGGATCCTTCACCTCTCGTCGAGTGTTGTGCTCGTCACGAGACGCTCGAGCTTGGCTGTCGCAAGGTAGAGCAGGGCACCTACCGACTCCGCATCGATCTCGAGCTTCGTCGCGATCTCCCCGTCGCTACACCCTGAAGCCCGGAGGCGAAGCGCCTCCGCATAGGTCGGACTGAGCGATGCCAACGCCTCGTCGCGGTTCATGCGGCGCCGCTCACCTGATCGCGACCGGCTTCGAGAAACCGACCAGCGCGCCATCGGCGTCGAGCGCGAACACCTGCACCACCGAGGGGGCGGTGATGCGCGGCCCGGCGAGGCCGAGACCGTCGCCGAGGCGAACCTTCGTCTCTTCACCGCTCCACGCCCACAGCGGCGAGCCCTTCTTGGTGCGCACCGACACGAGATAGGTGCTCGCACCGCGCACGCGCGTCCACAAGAAGGTCGGGAGCTCGCCGTCCTTGACCTTGACCTTCACCGCGGCGAGGTCGCGATCCGCAAGCGCTTCGGACACGGGATCGCCGCCCCCGCCGACCGGCACCGCCGCCGCAACCGGCGCGGCACCACCCGCAAGGCCGGCGACGAGCACGAGGGATGCGAGCGCGGTGCGGTGACTCATCGGAAGCTCCTCTCCGCCTCGAAGGCTTCCGCGGCCAGAGCACCCTCTCCGAGCAGCGCCGCCGCGATCCCGACGGCCTCGGCCGCGTTGGCATCCCTCGCGGCGCGCGCCGCGGTCAGCTTCACCCTCAGCACTCCGACCACGAGGCCTTCGAACTCGGGTGGCGCGTCGACGAACGCGCCCGTACGCAACCCGCCCTCGATGAGCGTCTGGAGGTCTTGGGCACGTACGTCGATTCGGCCGTTGGCGATGGCCTCGAGGAACTGCATGATCACACCCGCGAACGGCGTCCCCCAGTTGCGCCCGACGCAGCGACGAGCATCTCGCAGGCTTTCCTGGACACGCTCCATCTCACCGATGATGCGCGTGAACTCCCGTCGGTCCAGGACGCCACCTGGCGTTGCCACGACACTCAGCACTTCACGCAGCGTGAATTCCAGCCGCTCGATCGTCGCAGCCCGCTCGGCGTCTTCGGGACTCGCGCGTCGGAACGCGTACCACGTGCCGCTCGCACTGACCGAGCCCGAGGCGAGTGCCGCGGCGCGCTGTGCACCCTCCACCACACCCCAGGTTCCGGCCACGTAGTCACACGTGGCGAACGTGAGCGGCATGTCGACAGTCGCGAGCCCGAACGCCACTGGCCCGACCCCACCTCCTTGGACGGTGAGGGTCAGCCCCGAGCCTGCGCCGCCGATCACGCCGTTGGCCCGCAGGTTCGTCGTCGTGCTGAAGGGCTCGACACCGGTGATGCTGACGCGACTGATGACGAACCCGTCGATCGACCATGTCCCCTGTACCCGTCCGCCATCGGTCACGGTGAAGGCGAGTGGGCCACCTGCGGTGAGCGTGGTGGCGATCCGACCGTCTGCCACCGGGAACCCGTACACGGCGAGCGCGCTGAAGGCGCCGGACCAGTCGCCGGCGACGACCCGGCCGTCACCCGCGCCCGCGGGCACCGGCACGAGCGAAACCATCGTCATGCCGAGTACGACGGCCATAGCGCGGCTGCGGCTCTTTCGAAGGGCGTGCACTCGGATCATGTCCTCTCGTCTGGCGCTTCGGCCCATGACGCCGGGGTCAGCCGATCGATGACGGCGGGCCGGGATGGAGCGCCGGGAGATCCCCAACTTGGTGACACGTGGGCCAGGTGCACGAACCTTCTGGTCACTTCAACGGCTTGGCCACCAGCGCGGCCAACTGGATCTGCTCGGCACGCCGCGTCGCTTGGTCCTTGTCGATGTCGACGTAGGCGTTCTGGCCGACGCCAGCCACGTCCTCGGTCGAGCCACCACCGATTGGGGTGCCGCGAGTGAACGCGTGCTGCCCGCACTGGCAGCGCCTCCGCGTATGTCGGCGTCAGCGCCGCTCTCGTGTCCTCGCGCTCCACAGCTACGGACCGCAACTGATCGTGATCGGACACGTGGTCGTGGTAGTCGGCTCGGTGGGCGGAGTTTCCGGGTCCGGCGCCGTTGCGCTGGTTGTGGTCGTGGTGATGGCGCCCCCACCCACCCGTCGCGTCGTCGACGTCGTGGGCAATGGTGGCAGCCCCGCCAACCCGACGAACGGTGCACCGGCCGCCTCGAACGCGGTACCCACCGTAATCAGTGTCGTCACGGCGATATGGGTCGCCAAGATCCGACCGACGCCCTCCCGAGGACATGGATCCGAAACCAGCGCGCGGCCGCTGCCAGGAGGTTCGTTTGGGCCGATTGCGATCCTGGCGTCCCTGGGGTTGCGGGCCTGCGGAAGGGCAGGGTCGACGACGAATTGCTTGCACACGACCACGAACGCCGGCCTGAACACCGACTGAGAGCAGCTGACACGAAGCCAGTGGGGTGCAGTCGCCGCGCCACCAGCGAGGATCACGTTGAAGCGGGACTTTGCCTGCGGAGTCGACCATGTCCGCCCTGAGCGGTCGATCACCACGTTCGCGTAGAGCGGGCCAGCGACACACTCCTCCTCCGCTGCTTGGGGTGATTGCCGGGGGCCGCGCAATGGCGCGGTTGAGCTCGTCGTCGGAATGATGGGCGTGGCTGTCCCCGCGGCACCCCCGGAGGTGGAGTTGTTGTCGTAGCCAAGCGACGAGATGGGACCCAATCCGAGCACCACGGAGCCCGGATGAGCAACGAGCGGGTACGAGACCACGCCCCAGTAGTTGTACTCGTCTGTTCCCGCGTTCCCCGCGCTTCCAGCAGCAACGATCGAGTTGACGAGCACCGCGGCAACGACGGCGATGCGAACCGCTCCTCTGCGCATGGCGTGTCCTTTCCCTATCCGGTGATCGTCACGCAGGCCGGCTGCAGGCGCAGTGCCTTGGTCAACGGCTTCGAGGCAAGCACGTCCGCGGCATCGATCTGCTCCTGAACTTCGGTCAACGCGGTCTCGAACGCCGCCTGCGCAGAGGTGAGCGCCGCCAAATCCCCGGCCGAGCCGCTCAACGACTCGTGCGTATCGCCTAGCGCGGCCGCGAGCTCCCCGTACGCGTCGCGGTAGACCTTGGCGATCTTGGCCCCCTTAGGCAGATCCGGTACCCCGGCCTGCTTCACCTGCTTCACCAACGCGCGCGTGGCCTGCCCGGTATCGCCGAGCAGCGCATCGAACTGCGCCGACACCGCCAACAAGTCCCCCGCTGGCGCCGGCGCCACACTCGCCGCCTCATCGACCGCGACCAGCCACGCGCCCACCGCGCCACACACCTTCTTGGCCCACTTCCCCGCCGGCACCGGGCCCGCGGCCCCCGCCGGAACCGCCATCACGACAAGCAGTCCGAACGCGAGCACTCCGATGAGAATCCGCTGCGCCTCTCGACTGCGCATCACACCCCCCACCCTTCGGTCTTCTCGCGAAACGCTGGTCGCGACCGTCTAAACGACGATACGAAACCCTCCTCCTCGGCACATGAGCAAGTGCTTGCTCATTTCTCCGAACGCGGCGCCTCCGCGGGCTCGAAGAGCGGCCCGAGGTCGGATCGCCGGGAGATCCCGAGCTTGGTGAACACGTGGGCCAGGTGGTTGTGCACCGTGCGCACCGACACCACCAGACGATCCGCAATCTCTGGGTTTGAGAGGCCGCGAGCCACCAATGCCGCGATCTCCCGTTCGCGCCGAGTGAGGCTGCCGACCTCGCTGGGAGCATCGAGGAGCGCCAGCGCCTCGGAGTGAGCCCCCTCACAGCGGTCGGCACACGCCCGAGCCCGCGTGGTCGCCACAAGCCGCCTCGCCGCGAGGCCGCCGCGAGCATGGCCGGCTGCCGCATCGGCCCAAGCCTCCGCGGCGAGGAGGTCAGCACCAATCTCCTCAAACTCCGCGGCCGCGCGCTCGAGGCCCTCGGCATCGTCGGCGACGAGTGCGGCGACGTGCGCTGCGATCGCGATCGCGAACTTTCCCTCTACAGTCGGCGCGACGCCGAGCACGCGCACGCGCGCCTCCGGCGAGCCCAGTCGGGCGGCGTCGTGCAGCATCAGCAACTCGACGCCATGCTGGCCACGGTCTCGGGCATGATCGGCCGCAGCCATCGCCGCACTGCGAGCGCCGTCGGGGTCGCCTTCGGCGTGACTCACCCATGCACGGGCGATGTGCAACTCGGGCGCATAGATCTGGATCGCAGTGAGTTCACTCGCTTGACTCAGGTCGAGCGCATCACGGGCGCGGCGCGTGTCGCCCGTGAGCACGTACGCACGCGCGAGGGACGCGTACGCCCATGGGAGCAACCGGCCCGGATCCTGCTTCGAGAGCCCCGCGACTGCCTCGCGAAGGAGAACGACCGCGCTCGAGGCGCGGCCGCGCACAAGAGAGCTGTGACCCGAGAAGTGAGCCCAGGTTCCTCGCAACTCGTCGACCGCGACAGGAAGTGATTCGAGGTAGAGCTGTTCGATCACATCAATGTTCGACGTGAGGTCACCGCCGATCCATCCCGCGACGTAGCCACCGATCACGATCCCGCCGGCCGCAGTGGGGATCTCGGACGCCACGCTCATCGCGAGTGGAAGCGCGGCCGTCGCTAGCTGCTGCGCAAGTAGGGGCCGGCCCGCGATCGATTCGGCGAAGACCGTGGCGTGGAGCGCACGGGCGCGAGCACGCTCGTCACCGGCTACGTCCGCGACGATTGGTGCAGCCATCGACAATGCCTCGTCCGTATGCCCGGCATAGACGGCGATGGTTGCTCGTGCCCCAACGACCTCGTCGCGCAGGCCGCCCGCGGGCAGCGTCTCCGCGATACGGGCGAGCACATCGTCCGCGGCGGACGCATCGTCGAATCCGAAGAAGTAGGTGCTCCCCAGGCGAATTGCAACCTGTGCACGGTCCTCGTCGCCAACATCATCTCCTTGGAGGCACGCTTCGAGCACCGCGCGCGCCTCTTCGAAGCGATCCAGCCAATAGAGGGCGTCCCCGAGCTCGACCTTGGCTGCGACGCCTCCCCCGTGTGTGACAGCGGCACGAGCGAGTCGCTCGCTGAGCCTGCGGTCGCCCAGCTCGGCTGCTTGCCGGGCTGCCGTGAGCAGCGTCGCCGACGAGAGCACATCACCGCCATCGAGTCGCCACGTGGCGATACGGAGCAGGTCGCCAATGCGGCGCGCACCGCTCGCCTCGATGCCATCGGCAAGACGTTGACGGAGCTGCGCAGCACGGATCTCACCCATGTCCGCACGAAGGCCCTCACCGTAGAGCGGATGCGAGAGCCGGATCGATCGGCGAGCACCCGACGATTCGAGCGTCACCAGACCGCGCTGCTCCAGCGTGGCGAGTGCATCGAGTGACACCAGCGTTGCGAGCGCGACCACATCGATCGGCTCGCCCGCTGCAATCAGTTCGAGCGCGTCGCGCTCTTCCGAGGTGGACGCCACTACACGTTCACGCAGCAACTCGGACAATCGACCGCCGGTGGTCATCGGGCCACGCCAGACCCACCGGGCCTCCGACCCGTCGAAGGCACCCGAGGAGCGGCCGACCTCGACCAGCTCACGCAGAAAGAGCGGATTGCCGCGCGCTCTGTCCCAGAGGCGGTGCACAGTGGATGGCTCCACTTCGCCACCGACGAGATCGCCGAGAAGGGCGGTCGTCTCGTCGATGGACAAGGCCTGGAGCTCGACGCGCTCGGCGAGCCCGTCCTTCCACAGGGCACTGATTGCGGACGGAGCTGGAACGCCCGTGCGTACGGTCACCACAACAAAGGCGTTCCGGGTGTTCGCCAGGTGATGCACCAGTGCCGCCGAACTTTCGTCGAGCAAGTGCCCATCGTCGACGCCGATCACGGTACGCGCCCCCGGTGCGCGCGTGCTCAACTCGTTGCGCACAGCGTGGAACACTGCGAGTGCATCGGTTGCCGCCGAGCCGAGTGGCACCAGGTGCGCAAACACGCCGAACGGGATCGCTGAAAGCGAGGCAGTGGCCGCCAGCCACTCACTCGTTCGGGCATCACGCCCGGTCCTGGCAAGAAACGCCTGAGCGAGGCGCGTCTTGCCCACGCCGGCCTCGCCTGCGATCACGACTCCCGACAGGTCGTCACCCAGAAACGCCGCCTCGAGGAGGGCGAGCTCCTCGACACGGCCGACGAGGTCAGCCGTCATTTCGGCATTCTTGCCTCTCGGTCGTCAGCTCTCCTGCTTCGGCCGCCGGCGATGACGAGGGTGCCCGGTGCAGAACTTGGCGTCGTCCTGGCCCTGCCCGGCGCCGGTGATGATCGCGACCGTGCCGTCGAGATGACCCGTTCGGCGCGCTCTCAGAGACGGTGGATCAGGTTGAAGGTCTCGGTGACGACGGGCTCGTTCGTCTTCTCGTCGCGCCAGAGCGTCTCCATGACGATGAACGTCATCGTCTTGCCCTTCGCCTCTTTCTCGTAGACGTCGGCGATCTTGCCCTCACTCACGAGAACATCGCCGACCACGATCGGGCGGTGGAATACAAAGGCCTGCTCACCGTGCAGCACGAGTCCGCCGTGGGCCATGAGCTTGCTCATGAACTCGTTCATGGGGTGGTTGCCCTTGGTCGGGTCCGGCGGCTGCGACTCGCCCGCCTTCCCCATGTGCTGCATCGCGAAGCTGAATGTGGGAGGGGCGGGAAGGTCGTCGAAATCCGCCGCCTTGGCCGCGGCTGGATCGGAGTAGACGGCGTTGCCGTCCTTGAGGGCGCTCGCGAAGAACGACACGGGGCCGCGCTCGATGCGCACACGGCTCGCGCTCGTGGGCCGTCCGATCAAGCTCTTGTCAACCGCCATCGAATGCTCCCCCTCGGCGCGCACAGCGCAGGTTCGTTTGACGACCGCTCAGGACGCCGCGGTACCGTGACGCCGGCGTCAGTTTCCAGCGGAGTCGGAGGAACGCGCAAATGCCAGGGATGTTGGATGGCAAGGTGGCGATCGTCACGGGCGCCGGACGCGGCGTCGGGCGTGGCGAAGCGGTCATGCTCGCCGACCACGGTGCCAAAGTTCTGGTGAACGACCTCGGAGGCACGGTCACTGGTGAAGGCTCCGACCAGCGCGCGGCCGACGAGGTCGTCGATGTCATCAAGTCGCGCGGCGGCGCAGCCGCGTCGAACTACGACGACATCTCTGACTACCAGGGTGCTGAGAACCTCGTGAAGGCGGCGGTGTCGACCTTCGGTGGCTTCGACGTGCTCGTGAACAACGCCGGCATCCTGCGCGACAAGATGATCTTCACGATGGCCGAAGAGGACTTCGACTCCGTCGTTCGCGTGCACATGAAGGGCACGTGGAACACCATGCACCACGCCTCCAAGTACTGGCGTGAGCAGTCGAAGGCAGGAAACCAGCCGCGCGCGTCCATCGTGAACACAGTGTCGAGCGCAGGGCTCCAGGGTCAGGCCAGCCAGTCCAACTACGGCGCCGCCAAGGCCGGCATCGCCGCGATGACGATCATCGCCAGCCTGGAGCTGGCTCGATATGGCGTGCGAGCCAACTGCATCGGTCCAGGTGGGTTCACCCGCATGGTCGGCCAGGCGATGGAGGGGATCGAGCTCAAGAACCCCGAGGAGTACACGGAGTTCGATGCCATGAACCCCGGCAACTCCGCAGCCGGCGTGGTGTACCTCGCATCCGACGACTCGATCCCTGTCACCGGGCAGGTGCTGCGCGTGGTGGGCAACAACCTCGCGCTCTACAAGCCGTGGGAGCTCGGCGAGCAGTTCCTGAGCAAGGACAAGGAGGGCAACCCCACACAGTGGGATCCCGCCGAGATCGGCCCGACGCTCAACAAGTACGTGTTCAACACAGTGAACCCGGGCATCGCCCGCATCCAGCGGTAGCAAGCCGTCGCCATCGGCGGCGGAAGACCAGGTCATCCGCGGACCGGTCCGGCTCCGGAGACGGGGCGATGGAGGCAACAGCACCCACCGCGCCTGCGAGAGCGCCAGCTCGCTCAGCCCCTCGATGGGTGGAGCTGCTCCCGGTCGCGCTCCTCGCGGTGGCCTTCGCGGCCAAGGCGATCGCGAACCCGAACGCCGTGCGCGACGTGTTCTCGGGGACGCAGGCGTTCCTCGTGACGCTCGGGATCGCGGCCGGCTGGCTCGTGCTGTGGCTCGTCGTGCTGCCGCGCCTCGTCGCCAACACCTGGATGCGCGCCGGGATCCTGCTCGCCGTCGCGCTGGCGCTGGTGTTCGCACTCGTGCTCCCGACCTTCGTCGATACGAAGGTGGTCGAGGCGCTCCCCCGCGCCCCGTCCTCGGCTGGCCGCCCGACTGCTCCCGACGCGGAGGATCCGCAACCCGCGGTCGACCCTGCGCCGATCGAGCCTGTGGCGTTCGCGACAGGAGCCTTCGGCGGCCTCGAGCACGACGCACGCGGCAACGCAGTGCTCTACGAACGGCCCGACGGCTCGTTCTTCGTGGGATTGGAGGCCTTCGACATCGAGCCCGGCCCCGACTACCACGTGTACGTGGTGCCGGGAGCCGATCGTGGCGAGCCCGGTGACAATGGTGTGTACCTCGATGCGCTCCGCGGGAACCAAGGAACGCAGTACTACGACGTGCCTATCGGCACCGACGTACGCGCTGGAACGTGGACCGTGCTGGTGTGGTGCCGGGCGTTCGCGGTCGGCATCGCGAACGCAACGCCAGTGTGAGCGCTAGGGAGCGTTGAAGAAGCCCCGGTGCACGATCGTGCTGAGCGTATCGAGCACGGCCGCGTCGTCCATCACGACTCGGCGTGATGCAACGCCGTAGCTGAACCGCTCGAGCATCGCCATCAGCGCGCCGACGGCTGCTTGCTCGGACCCTTCGGTGTCGACGCCCGCATCCCGCATACGGCGCCTGAGGGTGTCGCCGATCGCGGTGAACGCCTTCACTCCGAGCCGGTCCACTTCACGATCGCCGACCTGATCCTCCATCCACGCGCGGATCACCGGGCCGTAGCGGCGGTACGTGTCCATGAAGCGGCCGAGGAACAGTCGGAGCTCGGCGCGGCCCGCCGCGTCGGGAGTGATCGCACCGATGGTCTCCGCGAGCGCCGTGAGATCCTGCGCGCAGTCCACCGCCAGCGCTCGCAGCAGATCTTCCTTGTTCGTGAAGTAGAGGTAGAAGGTGCCGTGCGATGCCTTGGCGGCGCGCACGACGTCGTCGACGCGACTCGCGTGGTACCCGCGCTCGGCGAACACCTGCAACCCGGCTTCGAGGAGTCGGCCCATCGTCCGTCGGCCTTGTGCGCGCAACTCGCGTTGGCGCGCCGGCGTGCCGACTGCCTTTGCCGGTTCGTCAACCGCAGAATTGTACGATGCGCTCACCGACAACCTCCCGCCCGCCGAATCGAGCGAACGCGACCGACGACATGCTCGCCGCCACCCTACGCGAGGCTGCCCGAAGATTCGGAAGCTCTCCTGCCTACGAAGCCGCTGCGGGCTGGACGCTGTCGTATGAGGATCTCGATCGCGTGTCCGACCTCGTCGCGGCGGGACTCGTCGACCGCGGCGTGAGTGGGGGCGACGTGCTCGGTCTCATCCTCCCGCCCGGGCCCGAGTATCTGATCTCCTATCTCGCGGCAGCGAAGGTCGGGGCGATCACTGCCGGCGTCAACGATCGCCTCACGGGCGCCGAGCGCGACGAGGTGCTCGACCGCGCCGAGCCTCGCCTCGTGCTCGCCGCGCCAGGCTTCACGCCGACGCACCACGATGCGATCGAGCTCGAGGTGGCCTCGTCGGTCGACGCGCTGTTGACCGACCTACGCGGCACGGGCGCGGTTCCCGAGCTGCCCGAAGATCCCGATCGTCCGGTCGCGATCATTTTCACCTCCGGCACAACCGGCACCCCAAGAGGTGCGCTGTACTGCAATCGACAGCTCACGTACATCACGCGCAACGACATCGGCGACGAGTGGGGCGGCGGCGGCCGGAGCTTCAACGGCACGTCTTTCGCTCACCTGGGCTTCATGACCAAGCTCGCCGGCAACCTGCGCCGCGGAGGACTCACGTTCCTCATGACGCGCTGGACCGCGCAAGGTGCGTTGGAGCTCGTCGCACGCGAGCGCATGACCTCCATCGCCGGCGTGCCGACGCAGCTCGCCCTGATGCTCCGCCAGGCGAACTTCGACGAGTACAACCTCGACAGCGTGCAGCACATCGTGACGGGCGGCGGCCCGCTTACACCCGGTCTCGCCCGCGAGGCACGCGAGCGATTCGGTGCGCAGCTGGCGACCCGTTACTCATGCACCGAGGCCGGCATCGGACTCGGCACCGCGTTCGACGATCCCGATGAGGACGCCATCGTCAGCGTGGGCCGCCCGCATCCCGCCGTGGAGCTCGGCGTATTCGACGAGGACGACCGACCCGTGGAGCCCGGTGCGGTGGGCGCGGTGTGTCTGCGGTCGCCGGCGATGATGACCGGCTATTGGGGCGACCCTGAGGCGACCCGCGCCGCGTTCACGGTCGACGGTTTCGTGCGGACCGGCGACCTCGGCTGGGTCGACGATCAAGGCCGCCTGCGCCTCGTCGGGCGCAGCAAAGAGATGTACGTGCGTGGCGGGTACAACGTGTATCCGGTCGAAGTGGAAGGCGTGCTTTCGACGCACGCGGCAGTCTCGGCGGTGGCGGTGGTCCCCCGCGCCGATCCGGTGATGGGCGAGGTTGGTGTCGCCTTCGTGGTCGCCCGCGACCCGGCGGTGCCTCCGACGCTCGAGGGCTTGCGGGAGTTCGCCGGTGACCGTCTCGCGGCCTACAAGCTCCCCGAGGACATACGGGTCGTCGAGTCACTCCCACTCACGGCTATGGAGAAGATCGACCGCGGGGCGCTCGCCGCGACCCTCGCTGATCCTGCCTGACACCACCGACAGGTAGGTTCCGGGCCCGCGCCGCATAGCGAGCGGCGCGGATGGAGCCTGCGTAAGTAGCGGAGCGGGAGCGGAGCACGGCAAGTGGAACTCGAGTTCACGAACGATCAGGACGAGCTGCGCGACGGCGTGCGGGCGATGCTCGCCCGCGAGTGCCCGATGAGCCTCGTGCGCGAGGTCGTCGAGGACGCCAGGTCGGCTGACGGCCTTTGGAAGCAGATGGTCGACCTCGGATGGCCGGCCCTCACGATCGCCGAAGATGTCGGCGGACTCGGGCTGGGCACCGTCGAGCTCGCCGTGGTCGTCGAGGAGCTCGGACGCGCCATCGCGCCGGGACCGTACGTACCCACGGTGTCGCAGTTCGCGGCAGTCGTCCGCGAGGCCGGCTCGGTCGACCAGCACACGCGCTTTCTGGGTGCCATCGCCGACGGCACGCTAACCGGCGCGCTCGCCCTCGCCGAGAGCAACGTGGCGTACGACCCTGCGGGCGTGGCCGCGACGGTCCGTCGCAGTGGCGAGGACTGGCGCCTGCACGGCACGAAGCACGCAGTCCTCGGCGGCGCCGACGCCGACGAGGTCGCGGTCGTGGCTCGCGTCGAGGGGACGGTAGGCGATGACGGCATCGGGGTGTTCGTGGTGCCACGCGCCGACCTGATGGTGACCCCACTGAAGACACTCGACATGAGTCGGAGCCTCGCCACCGTGGTCGCGAACGACGTCACCGTGACGTCCGACCGTGCGCTCGGCGATCCCGGTCCGGCGACGGCCAGTGCCGTGCGCCGCGGGGTCGAGGAGGCGATCGTGGCGCTCGCGCTCGAGACGGTCGGCGTCTGTCAGACCATCCTCGACGTCACGCTCGAGTACGCCAAGCACCGTGAGCAGTTCGGTGTGCCGATCGGCTCGTTCCAGGCCATCAAGCACAAGTTCGCCGACATGCTCGTCGCGCTCGAGCGCGCCCGCTCCACCGGCTACTTCGCCGCGCTCACGATCGCCGAGGACGATGACCGGCGTGCGCTGGCCACCTCAACGGCGAAGGCAGCCGCAGGCGATTGCGAGCGCCTGCTCAGCAAGGAAGGCATCCAGATCCACGGCGGCATCGGGTACACGTGGGAGCACGACATGCACCTCTACGTGCGCCGCGCCAAGACAAACAGCCTCTTGCTCGGCACCGCCGCCGATCACCGCGCCCGCATTGCCGATCTGCTCGAGAGCTAGCTCGTTAGAAGATCAGCTCCCACAGCGCGTACCAGACGACGGTCAGCACGGTCGCCGCGCCGATCGCGCGCTTGTGGTTCTCGTAGATCCACGTACCGAGGTTGGTTCCCCGGTTGAAGAGGCAGTTCAGCTCCAACGCGGCGAAGATCACGAAGGTGATCGCCCAATAGATCCCGCGGTCACTGCTGGTGTCGAATGCTCCGGGGAAGAAGTGCGCGGCACCGACCATGAAGAGCAACATCGGAAACGAGAAGATGGCGTTCTGTCGCGATGCCAGGAGCGCCCTGCGGCCCGCGTCGGCGGCGCCCGGATCGGCTTGGCCGCCAGCAAGCACGTTGCGCGCGTTGGCGATCACCTTCTTCTGGTTCGGCCAGATCACGAGCCACACATTCAGGAACATCGTGATGCCGAGGAGCATGCCGGTAGCGATCGCGACACCGCCGGCGCTCTTGAAGTATCCGTCCGTCAAGAAGTCGCCATCGCCGCTCCCGGTCTCGGAGATGAGGCCGAGCAAGATCCCGAAGAGGAACGTGGCCGCCGCGGCCCAGCGGAACCACCAGAGCGCCCGCGATGCCAGCTTGTCGATGGCGCTGCTCCGCGTTCCGGCCTCGAGCTCGGCGAACGCAGGCACCTGTACGAAGTTGAAGTAGTAGAGCAACCCGATCCAGGCGATGCCGGAGAGTACGTGTGCCCACCGGGCGATGAAGTTCGGCCCGAGGTCGTTGAAGATCTGGATGTCGGCCAGCACTCGCGGTACCCCCTGTTGCGGCGTGAAGTCACGCGGAACGTACCACCGGAAGGGTTCCCGCGCCGGGGATGCCGTGACACTTCGATGAGCGGTGGGTCATGCCCGGGCCCTATCCCCCAACTCAACGAGGTCCCGTCATGCGCCGCTCTGTCCCGCTCGTCGCCACCTTGGTTGCCGAAGCCGGTGCCGTGGTACTGCTCTACCGGTTCATCAGGGAGCCCGGGTTTGCCATCCCGATCGGGCTCGGGTTTGCCGCGTGGCTCTTGAGCTCCACACTCATCTACCTCCTTGCGAGCCTCGCCAGGATCCCTGCCGCGATCCGCGTCGTGGGTCGGGTCACGTTGCCCACGCTTCGGCGACGCGTCGATCGTGCGGTGGCGGCTTCGATCCTCACGGGTGCGCTCGTGGTGGGAGCGTCACCCGCGCTTGCCGCGCCGCGACCGATCGCTGAGCCGGTCGTCGACGCCTCGACGGCGCCGGTTGACCCAGACGAGTCGGTCACGCCCGACGAGCTCGAGCCCGTTGTCGAGGAAGCTGCCACGAAATTGCCGGTGCGGACCGGCCGCGTCGGCGACCCTGCCGCCATCACCGAGGTCGCAACCGCTCCCGAGCTCCCACTCGTGGGCGAGAAGCCGGCGCTCCCCGCCGCCCCAGCGACGTCGCTCCCCGTGGAGCCGAAGCCAACGGTCGCGCCACCGACCACCGCACCGACCACCGCACCGGCCGCGGCACCGACAGGCGAACCGACTCCCGAGCGGAGCTCGGATCAGAGCATCGATCGAGCGCCCTCGCCGGCACCGTTTGCACTCCCCCGACCGGCCGCTGCGATCCCGAATGCCGCGCCCGCCGTCGTCGGTTCGTCGTACACGGTGGCGGTTGGCGACAACTTCTGGGACATCGCGGCGCGCCATCTTGCTGACGCCAGCGGAAGGAAGCGTGCCGAGCTCACTGACGACGACATCCTCGAGTACTGGGTTCGCGTGTGCGACGCCAACCGCGCCCGCATCCGCTCGGGAGACGTGAACCTCATTGACCCCGGTGAGGTCGTGGCGCTGCCGTCGGTCTGACGGGCGAGCGGATCAAG
>JANOHN010000174.1:0-1937 GCA_031406505.1 Acidimicrobiia bacterium
GGCGGCCGGGTTGCTCCCGCTCGGGTACGCCGCGGTGTACCGCAGCTTCGTTTGGCTGGGCATCGGCGCGGTCGTGCTGCTCTTCGGCTTGTACGCGTGGGCCATCGAACCACCGACTGAGCCGGAACCCGAGCCCGGACCAGGACCCGTGCCCGGCCCTGATGTCGTGCCGCAACGCACGCCCGAGCCGGTGGCCTGAGATGGCGACGATCGAGCAGGCGGCCGAAGTCGGCGGCCCTGCGAACCGCGGTGGGTCGCCCGGCCACGACTCGCACGCGACGGCCACGGGCGTCACCAACCTGAAGTTGGGGATGTGGCTGTTCCTCGCGTCGGATTGCCTGTTCTTCGGTGCGTTCATCGCCACGTACCTGCTCTATCGAGGGCGAGACACCGTCGGCGTGGGGCCGAAGGAGCTGTTCGACATCCCGTTCACTTCGGCGACGTCGTTCATCCTGTTGATGAGCAGCCTCACGATGGTGCTCGCGCTCGCGGCCATCCAACGGGGCGACGAGCGCCGTCTGCGCATCTGGTTGCTGGCGACCGCGCTGCTGGGAGCCACGTTCATCGCCGGCCAGGTGTTCGAGTTCACGGAGTTCAACCGTGAAGGTCTGAACCTCACCACGAACCTGTTCGGTTCCTCGTTCTTCGTGACCACGGGCTTCCATGGCGCCCACGTGACCGCCGGCATCATCTGGCTCATGTCGCTGTGGGGCTTGGCCTCGCAGGGTCGCCTCAAGCAGAAGGATGCCGAGCGCGTCGAGATCGCCGGCCTCTACTGGCACTTCGTCGACGTCGTGTGGATCGTGATCTTCACCGTCGTCTATCTCGTCCCCCAGCCCGGGAAACCCGCGCCATGACCGATCCAGCCACTACCGAAGTGGCCACCGAGACCGGTCTCGCGAAGGTGGAGGAGGAGGTGTCCGAGCTCGCACACGCGGAGCTTGGCGGCGCGATGGAGCACGCGCCCGGACTGCTGCCGGGGGAGGTGTCCCCCCACCCGTCACCGCTCCAGTACGTGATCATCGCGGTGATCCTGTGTGTGGTCACCGCGCTCGAGATCGCCGTCTCCTACACCGAGGGCGACATCCCCGACTCGCTCATCGTCGTGCTCCTGCTCGGCATGGCGGTCCTCAAGTTCGTGCTGGTCGCCGCGTGGTTCATGCACCTGCGAACCGACCTACCGATCTTCAAGCGCTTCTTCGTGCTGGGGATCGTCGCTGCGATCATCCTCTACTTGATCGTGCTCTCCACACTCGATCGTTTCTCGTGACGGTGGGCGTCGCCGGCGGAGTGCTCTCGGCCTGGCACACGCACTCCGACGCCTGGGTCATCACGATCCTGCTCGGCGCTGGTTACTGGCTCGCGGTGCACCGCATCGGTCCGCGGTTCGTCGCGGCCGGCACGCCGGTCGTCACCCGGTTGCAGGCTGTGTGCTTCGGGCTCGGCGTCGGCACCATCTGGCTGGCGTCGAGCTGGCCGATCCACGACCTCGCCGAGACGTCCATGTACAGCGTGCACATGGTCCAGCACCTGTTGATCGCGATGGTCGCCGCGCCGTTGCTGCTGCTCGGGACCCCCACGTGGCTCGCCCGATGGGTGTTGCGGCCACCGAGCGTGCTGTTCCGTTCGGTCCGCACGCTGTCGCGGTTCTTCCCCGCGCTGCTCGTCTTCAACGTGGTGCTGGTCGTCACACACTGGCCGGCGGTGGTGAACGAGAGCCTGTCCTCGCACCCATCGCACTTCGTGCTCCATGCGGTGATCTTCGTGGCGTCGCTGATCATCTGGATGCCGGTGCTCAGTCCGCTTCCCGAGATCCCCCGCCTCGCGCCGCCGATGCGTGCCGTGTTCCTCTTCCTGCAATCGATCGTGCCGACGGTGCCCGCGTCGTTCCTCACGTTCGGCGGGCGCCCGCTCTACGACTTCTACATCGGCCGCCC
>JANOHN010000121.1:0-36896 GCA_031406505.1 Acidimicrobiia bacterium
CACGGCGAGCAAGGGCCAGAACGACCAGCCCGTGGCCCAGACCGTGAGCCCGCCGTCGTCACGAGTCAGCGTGAGGAACACCGGGTAGTGCCAGAGGTACAAGCCGTACGAGATGCGGCCGATGGCGACCGGCACCTTCGAGCCGAGCGCGCCGGCCATGGGTGAGGTGGGTGCGCAGACCACGCCGAACACGAGCGCGACTGCTGCGATCCCCACGAGAGTGAGGCCGCCGCGCGTGTTGAACGTGCTCGAGTTGTCGTAGGTGGCAAACGCCGCGACGAGCGCACCCGCGCCGATCCAACCGATCGCTGCCGTCCAGCGGCGCTCCCCCGTCGGCAGCTTGCCGAACACGGCCGCGAGCCCGAGGGCCGCGCCCATCAGAAGGGTTTGCACGCGCGCATCCGTCCCGTAGAAGGCGTGCAACGGGTCAGTCTCACCGATCACCACCATCGCTGCCGCCGAGAGCGCTGCGCCGCCGAGCACGATCATCAACGTCATGTTGACCGAGCGACGGAGCGAGAGCACACCCCAGAGGATCAACGGCCAGAACAGGTAGAACTGCTCCTCGACTGAGAGTGACCAGGCGTGATCGAGATAGCCAGGGAACTGCGCGGGCGACACGACCGCGTGCCAGTTCTGTCCATAGAGCGCGGTCCACAACGACTGGCGACGGGCAAAGTGTGCGGCGCTGGGTTCAAGCACGACCTGCGCGAGCACGAGCACTACAACGACCACGAGGACGATCGCGGGCAGCAAGCGGAGCGCTCGCCGCGCATAGAACGCACCGAGATCGACGCGGCCGCGCCGCAGCCACTCCTGGGCGAGGATCGTCGTGATGAGGAAGCCGCTCAACGCGAAGAACACGTCGACGCCGAGGTAGCCGCCGGGAAGCAGGTTGCCGCGCTCGTTGAAGCCGATCGCGGAGTGGAACAACATGACCGCGACCACCGCGACGGCGCGTATGCCATCGAGCTGAGGCCGGTAGCCGAGCGAGAAAACGCCGCCTGCCGGCACGTCGGTGCGTGCCACGGATCGCTACCCTACGTCGGTGCGAACGCTTGTCGTGATGCCCACGTATCGCGAAGCAGAGAATGTTCAAGAGGCACTCGAGCGCGTGCGCTCCGCTGTCCCCGATGTCGATGTGCTCGTCGTCGACGACAGCAGCGACGACGGCACCGGCGACATCGCGAAGGCCACGGCCGAACGCCTCGGCCAGATCGAGATCCTCAGCCGACCCGCGAAGACCGGCCTCGGCGAGGCGTACCGCGCCGGTTTCGCGGTGGGCTTGGAACGAGGCTACGAGGCGCTCGTCCAGATGGACGCCGACCTGTCGCACGACGCCAAGGAGCTCCCGGCGATGTTGGCGGCGCTCGATGGCGGCGCCGACCTGGTGATCGGGTCGCGGTACGTGAGCGGCGGCTCCATCCCGCACTGGCCGTGGTTCCGGCGTGCCCTCTCCCGCTATGGCAACCGGTACGCCGGGCTCGTCCTTGGCCTCAAGGTGCGCGACGCGACGGCGGGCTACCGGGCAGTGCGCGCGGAAGCGCTCCGGGCGATCGACGTGTGGTCCACACGCTCGAAGGGATACGGCTTCCAGATCGAGACCGCATACCGCGTGGGGCGGTGGAGCGGACGCGTCACCGAGCTCCCCAGCGTGTTCACCGACCGCGTGCGCGGACACTCGAAGATGACCTGGGGCATCTTCGCCGAGGAGCTCCTCCTCGTTACTTGGTGGGGCTTCCGCGATCGCGTGCTACGTCGCGGCCGCACGCGCAAGGCGCGCGCAGCAAAAGCCAGGCGCGGCTAAGGCACGTACAGCTGGAAGAAGGCAAGGGTGGAGTACACCACGAGCCCTCCTGCCGCGAGCGTGAGCACAACCCGTTCCAGGTCGGCGCGAACGGTGACCAGGGCGACCGCGATCGCGAACACGAACGTGCTGAACACGTAACGATCGAACGAGCTGATGTTCTTCGCCGTGGTGGCAAGCACGAGCGTTGCCGCGCCGTACGCGGTGTACGACGCAGGCAGACGCCGGGCGACGACCACGAGCAAGCCGACGAACACCACCAGCCAGACCAGGTGCAGTCCAGCTCCGAAACGGTCTCCGTCGAGCACGTCGCCCACCGAGTTGACCACGTGCGTGATCGGATCGATGGTTGCCCCGCGCAGGTCGTGACGGCTCTGCACGCTGAACGGGAGCAGCGGATCGTCGTACTCGGCCCCGACCCACGCGAGGTAGAGCGCCATCCCCACACCGGGTGACGCCACCGCACCAACCCGCCACAGCCGGTCGCGACCGGTGGCCTCGCGCCAGTCGCGCAAGGCTTCGACCGCGGCCGGGATCATCAAGAGGAGCCCGACCGGTCTCGTGAGCCCGACGACGACGCCCAGTGCGGCGGCGGGGATCCATCGCTTCGACCGGAGCGCCAGGAACATGCCCACGGCGGCGGCCATCATCAATGTCTCGGCGTACGCGAGCACGAACGGCAGCGCGGCTGGGAACACAGCCACGAACCACGCCGCACGCATCGCCATGCGAGCGTCGTCGGTCTCGCGCAGCACGAGGCGATGCGTGAGCGCACCGAGCACGAGCGCCGCCACGCTCCCGATCACGACGAGTGCGACGCCGGTGTGGTCGAGGAACACCGTGCCCAGCCACCGGCCGAGCAGCGGGTAGAGCGGGAAGAACCGCAGACCTTGCTTCGGGAGCTCGGCGTATCCGTGCTCGGCGATGTTGCGGTACCAATCGCCGTCGTAGATGAAGAGCCCGAGGCCGGGCGCTCCGCCGTGTCGGCGCGGCACCAGTCGATCATCCAGGTGACGCGAGACCCACAACGAGCCCACCACGAGCACACGGGCCAGGGCCCAGGGAAGCGCAGCAACCCGCAGGTCGCGCCGCACGAAGTCGCTCGACCAGACACGAGCGACGCGGTCGATCATTGCGGTCGGAACTCGGTGACGCCTTCGAACTCGTAGGTCGAGTCATCCGGAGTCACCTTCTCGACGCTCGGACGACTCTCGGCGAGGATGTTCGCGATCTCCCCGCACTTCTCCTGGTGGAGGAGCCCCGGCGACAAGACGTACCAGATCGTGGCCCCGTCAGCCCGGCGCAACACGTCTGCGGCGAACTCGCGCGGGTCGGCCCGGTCGATCCGATCGAGGTAGTCCGTCCAGTTCACGCGCTGCGGCGCCGCGAAGGCCGGGAATGTGACCTGGCGCAGGTCCGTGATGTCGCGCAGCAATCGGCTCACCGAAGGACCCGTCTGGTCGGGGCAGTACACGACGAGATCGCCGGCTCCGTGCTCGGCCGCGATGACGTCGGCCACCTCCGATGCCTGGGTTCGGTCCGTCACCACGTTGCGGATCGCGCCCGCGAAGCCCAGGACCACGACGAGCGCGACCACGACGAACCGAACGCGCGGGCTGAGGAACACCGCGACCCCGAATGCCGCGACGAGCACGAAGAGGGGGAAGATGGTTGCGGCGTAGCGCGGATGGAACGTGGTTCCCGTGAGGTAGGAGAAGACCGTACCGAGCAGGAGCGCACCGAGCATCGCGGCGGCTTCCCAGCGCACTGCCGGCTGGGTGTGCAGGTCGAGCTCGAGGCGCCGGCGGTCGAGCCCGCGACCGAACACGCCGAGCATCGGGAGCACGAGCAAGAAGAACCCGAGGAGGGCCGCCTCTCCGTCCTTGGCGTCCCCTGCGAACGTGATCAGCGTGTTCGGGAGGTTGACCCAGGGGTACTGCGGCTCCGCCCACGGCGTTCCCGTGTGCGCCATCTGCTCGAGGAACGACGAGAGCCACGGGACGAACGCGAGCGAGCCGATCACCATCGCGATGAGCACGCGTAGCGGCGCTCGGCGACCCGCCGCGTCGGCCGCTTTCCTGGTGAGGTAGAGGAGCCCGACCCCGACCGCCGCGATCAGGTAGAGGTTCCAGTACTGCGTCAGTGTGAGCGCACCCGTGATAGCCGCAACCAGGGCGAGGCGACCAAGCGAAGGCACCTCGAGGGCGCGCCGCAGCGCCAGGTAGCCCCCCGTGACGAGAAGCATGACGAGCGAGTACATCCGCGCTTCGGTTGCGTAGCGGAACGCGTATGGCGACGTGGCGAAGACGAGGACGGTGGTCCAGGCAACCGGTCGGCCGCCGAGGCGTCGGCCGGCGAACCAAGCCAGCGGGAGCGTCACTACCGCCAGGACGCCCGACAGTGCGCGCACGGCCGAGTCGCCGATGCCGAAGACATCGATCCAGAAGTGCAAGAGGAAGTAATAGAGAGGTGGATGCCCGTCGTGGCGAAGCGCGTCGGGGATCTCGCTCAGTGGGAGCCTGGCGATGTTGACCGACAGTGCTTCGTCGAACCACAGGTCGGATTGAGTCCAGAACCGCAGGACGACCGACGCCACCAGCACCGCACCCACGGCGATCGGCAGCAGCGTGATCCGTCGAGTCGTCATCTCTGAGTTCGGAGCCATCGTCAGGACCGGATGCGCGGAGCGACTTCGGACATGAAACGCTCGAGGCTCTCGCTCTCGGGGTAGTCGCGGAACCAGAGCACGAACTCCCGACAGCCGGCGTCGACGAATGCCTGCACCTTCTCGGTCACTTGCTCCACCGTTCCGACGAAGTTGTCGCGAACGTAGGCATCGGCCTCGCCGCGGCCCCACAGGTTGCCACCATCGGGCGTCTCGAGCCACGCGCGCAGATCGGCCTCGGCGTCGAACAGGCGGCAGTCCGGCCCGTGGGTCCGCACGATGCTGTCGAAGTCGCGCCCGATGCGATCGCAATGCTCACGCAGCACGTTGGACTTGTGCACGAACTCATCGAGCCCCACTTGCCAGTTGGTCTTGTCGGCGTGCTCAGCCGCGATCCGCAACGTGACGCGCTCGCCGCCACCGCCGACCCAGATCTCAGGGAGCTCTTGGAGCGGCTTGGGATCGCAGTACGCCCCGTCGAAGTGCAGGTACGCGCCGTCGAAGGTGATGGTCTCCTCGGTCCAGAGTCGCTTCACGACCACGATCGTCTCTTCGAGGACGCGCAGGCGCTCTCGCGCCGGGAGAAACGGGTAGCCGTACGCCGAGTACTCGCGCTCGTACCATCCCGCGCCGAGGCCGAGTATGAGCCTCCCGCCCGACATCACGTCCACGCCCGCGGCTTCCTTGGCGAGCAGTCCTGCATTTCGGTATGACGCGCAGGTGACGAGCTGTCCCAACCGGATCCGCTCGGTGTGCTGGGCGAGCGCAGCCAGCGCGGTGAACGCCTCGAACACGTGCGTGGGCTCACGTCTCGGCACGGTCTCGACGTGGTCGTACACCCAAAGATGGTCGTAGCCGACCCGTTCCGCGATCTTCGAGAGCTCGATGGTGCGGGCCCATGCTTCGGCCGCGCCCCACCCGCTGTACTCGAGCTTCCAACCCTGCGGCGCGAACGCGCCGAAGGCAACCGGTGACGTCAAGCGGTGGACTCCAGAGCGTCATCGGTCTTGAAGTCCCACCACTGCACCTCGACCATCATCGGAAGCAGGTAGCCGACGTAGAAGCTGGTGATGGCGAGCATCCCGTGGTCGTCGACGCTCTTGTCGACGATGTCCACGCGGTCATCGCGCGCTTGAAAGGCCTTCGCGCGATCGAGCATCTCGTCGAGCTGCGCTTCGGTCTCGACCGACATCCCGTAGTGGTCGAGACGTGGGCAGGTCATCGGCGCGTCGTCGGCGATGAGGAAGACGAACTGCTCGTGCGTGTAGCAGGAGAGCACCAGCCGATGCTCGTCGTCGGTGAGCATCGGGAGCTCTTTCCACCCGAACACCTCTTCGTAGAACTTCGTGATGAGCTCGCGGTGCTCTTGGTCGAGCAAGGTGGACGGCAGGCTCATCGCCACGTGGTTGAAGCGCGGGTTGCGCGCCTTCGTGATCTGCGTCATCCCCTGTCCCCCCGGTTCGGCACGATCATGACCTTGGCGGCGAGATCGCCGTCGTGCAGCGCCTCGATCGCGCCCAGGATCCCGTCGAGCGGCACGTCGTCGGGCTCGATGAGCGCATCGCTCGGAAAGTCGGGCTGTGCGAGCAGCGCGAGCGCTTGCTCGAAGCCGTCCGCGTCGTAGATGAAGGCGCCCGTGATCATCATCTCGTTGAGCAAGATGCGATTGTTGTCGAACTTGGGGCGATGCATGCCCGCGCCGACGAGTACCAGCGTACCGCCCCGCTTGAGCTGCCCGAGCGCCGACTCCATCGCCTTGGCGTTCCCCGAGCACTCGAGTGCAACGTCGAAGGGTTCGGTGGCCACATCGCCCGGTGACGGCGGTGTGACCAGCTCCTCGGGCTCGACGACGCGTGCGCCCAAGCGCTCAGCGAGCGCGCGCCGCCTCGGGTGCGGCTCGCTGACCACGATGTCCGTCACGCCCCGAGCGCGAGCGGCCGCGATGCTCAACGTGCCGATCGGGCCGGCGCCGGTGATGAGCACGCGCTGGCCGGCACGCACACCACCCCGCGTCAGCCCGTGGAGCGCGACCGCGAGCGGCTCGGCCAGCGCGGCAACTCGCATCGACATGCCCTCGGGCACGCGTCGGAGGCCAGCCTCAGAAGAGAGGATGTACTCGGCGAACGCACCGTCGCTGTGACCGCCGGTCCCCGGCGTGCCCCGCATCGCGCAGAGCGACGGGCGGCCTGCGAGGCACGCCTCGCAGGCGCCGCAGCGCGGCGACGGCCCACCGACGGCGAAGTCACCGACCTTCCACTGCGTGACGGCATCGCCAACGGCGACCACCTGCCCCGACCACTCATGGCCCTCGACCGAGCCAGGCTCGCCCCAACCTTCGAGCACGAAATGCAGGTCGCTCCCGCAGATCCCGCAATGACTCACTTCGAGCAGCACGTCGTTGGGGCCGACGTGGGGAACTTGTCGTTCCTCGACGCCGATCGCTCCCTGACCGCGATACACCGCGGCTCGCATGGATGTTGGCGTGTCGACGGCGCTCATGCGGCCGAGAGCATAACTTGGAGACATCCACAGGCCATCGGGGGGATCGATGCGCAAGCTCGCCATCACAGTGCTGGTTGTCGTTGCATGCTCGATGAGTGTGCTGCCGATCACGACGGCGGGAGCGGGCGCCGATGCCGGCGTCCGGGTCGTGAACTTCAACATCCTCCACGGGCTCTTCTGCGCCCCTGAGACCGACGGCTGCCAGGCATCCGATCGCGTCGACCTGTTCGCACAACAGCTCGAGGAGTCGAAGTGCCCGGAGATCGTGGGCCTGCAAGAGGTGAACATCCAGATCGGCAAGGAGCTCGACCGGATTCGCAAGACCGTGTGCGACGGCGAGTACAAGGTCGTCTTCGGCGGGAAGGCACAGAGCAGTGACACCGAGCGCGTGTTCACCACCCTGAAGGTGAAGAGCAAGAAGGTGTTGAAGCTCTTTGGCGGCTTCCGCACCGCGTCGCGCGTCGTGCTGTCGTCTCCGGGTGTGGAGGTCGTGCTCGTCGTCACTCATCAAGACGGTGATCCGGAGACGCCGTCGACCACGTGTCGCATCTGCAAGCCGCCATGCAAAGCGGACCTGGGCGTCTTCGACTGCCAGACCGACGCGGCGGTGGACCTCACCGAGTCTGTCGGCGGGCCCAAGGCCTTTCACGTGCTCATGGGCGACTTCAACGTTGACCCCACTTCGGCTCGATACCAGCGCATCGTGGCCGGGGGCTTCATCGACAGCCACCTCGCAGCAGGAAATGCCGAGTGCGTCGAGGCGACCGGCGTGAACTGCACGTCGGGCCGCGATGACAAGAGTGTGGTTGCGCTCAAGGACCCCGCGGCCAAGGAGTCACAGCGGATCGACTTCATCTTCGTGAAGCCGCCGAGCGCCTGTGAGCCCGAGTTCGACACGGTCGACGACTCCGACGGCGACGGACTCGGCACCGGATTGTTCTTCCCGGAGCCCGCGACCGATGGACCGGGTGGCATCGTGTGGGTGTCCGACCACACCGGCGTGAGCGCAGACTTCACTTGCGAATGACACGCGGCGACGAAGCGGGCTGAGGAGCTCGCCAGCGAACGAACGCCCGCGGGCCGGGTACCCCGGCCCGCAGAGAGTGAGCGCATGTGAACGACATCGTGATCCGAGGCGGGACGGTCGTCGACGGGACGGGCGCACCCCGTCGACGCGCCGACGTTGGCATCACGGGCGACACCATCAGCGAGATCGGCGAGGGCCTGAGCGGCACGCGTGAGATCGATGCGGGTGGTCACGTCGTCACGCCGGGCTTCGTCGACATCCACACGCACTACGACGCGCAGGTGTTCTGGGACCCCGCGCTCACTCCGTCGTCGTGGCACGGCGTCACCACCGTCGTGGCCGGGAACTGCGGGTTCTCGATCGCGCCGTGTCGCCCCGAGCACCGCGGCTTGATCGGTCGCACGCTCATGCACGTCGAGGACATGAGCTTGCCCACGCTCGAAGCCGGCATCCCGTGGGACTTCGAGACGTTTCCCGAGTACCTCGACTCCGTGCAGCGTCACGGTTCGGTTCTCAACTTCACCGCGTACGTTGGACACACCGCGGTGCGACTGTTCGTGATGGGCGATGAGGGCTACGAGCGCGAAGCCACCGACAACGAGCTCGCCCGCATGGCCGACGTCGTGCGCGAAGCCGTTGCGGCCGGTGCGGCCGGCGTGGCGTCGAGCAGCGCGCCGACCCACAACGGCGACGGCGGACGCCCGGTCCCGTCGCGGCTCGCCGGCTTCGCGGAGTACGAAGCGCTCTACTCCCCGATGGGCGAGCTCGGCCGCGGCGTAGGTGCGGTCACGCCGGGCGAGAAGTTCACTCACGCCGAGGCGTACGAGCTCCAGCGGCGCGTGGGTCGACCGTTCACGTGGACGGCGCTGCTCACGATCAAGGGCTCATCCTTTGCGTCGGACATGGCCGCGATGAACGCGCGCGAGCGCGCAACGGGCGCCGATGTGTGGCCTCAGATCACGTGCCGGCCGCTCACGTTCCAAATGACGTTGGCCGACCCATTCACCTTCAACATGGTCCCGTCGTTCAAGCGCCTGATGGACCGCCCCGTCGAGGAGCGGCTCGCCGCATACCGCGACGAAAGCTGGATCACCCAGGCACAGGACGAGCTCGCCACCGGACGCATGTTCCGCCCGAGCTGGGAGTCGCTCACGATCGCCGAGTCCCGCGACCACCCGGAGCTCGTCGACCGCAGCGTGGCATCGCTCGCTGCTGAGCGCGGCATGGAGCCACTCGCCGCGATGGTCTCGCTCGCAGCCGAGGAAGACCTCACCACGCGCTTCCGGAGCGTGTTGGCCAACAACGACGAGGAGATGATCGAGAAGCTCCTCGTGACCGACGGCATGTTGATCGGTCTCTCCGACGCCGGCGCGCATGTGAGCCAGCTCTGTGACGCGTGCCTCCCCACCGACTTGCTCGGCAAGTGGGTGCGCGATCGCGGCGTCATCTCATTGGAAGCAGCCGTGCGCAAGCTCACCGGTGAGCCCGCGGGCGTGTTCGGCTTCGCCGATCGCGGCAACGTACGCGAAGGCATGAAGGCCGACCTCGCGATCTTTGATCCCGACACGATTGCTCCGGGCGGCTTGCACCGAGTTCGCGACTTCCCCGCCGACGGTGAGCGGCTCGTGGCCGACGAACCCCAGGGCATGCGCCACGTCCTCGTGAACGGCACACCCATCCGGCTCGACGGCGAAGCGGTCAGCGACGCGCTCGAGTCGCGACCGGGGCGCGTGCTCCTCCGGGATTGACATGACGCCGACCGCGGCCGCGGTCTCAACCGACGGCGACCACAGCACAGGCGGGGCTGACACGGCGAGGGATTGGGGGTGGCCGGTCGTGGTGGCGGCCGTGCTCGCGCTCGCTGCCGTAGCTTGGCTCTACGAGGGGCGCGGCGTCACGTTCTTCATCGACGAGTGGCAGTGGATCATCGGGCGTCACTCGCCGAGCGAGGCAAGCTTGCTCGAACCCTTCAACAACCACTGGATGACGGTTCCGATCGGCATCCACCAGGTGCTGTACCGGATGTTCGGCATCGACTCGCACCTTCCCTATCGGTTGTCGATGCTCGCGGTGCACCTCACGACCGCGTGGTTGGCGTTCACATACTTGCGCAACCGCATCAGCAAGCCCTTGGCGCTGGCCGGGTGCGCCGTCTTCGCGTTCTACGGATACGCGTGGACGATCACCCTGTGGCCGATCTCACTCGGCTGGGCGATCGCCACCGCCGCCGCCGTCGCCGCATTTCTCCTCGTCGATCGAGAGACGCGGCGCGCCGACATCGCGGCGTCGGTGCTGCTCCTTGTAGGCGTGGCGTCCACGAGCGTGGCCGTGGCCTTCGCGATCGGGCTCGCCGCGGAGCTCGCCATGCGCCGCGCGTGGCGACGCCTCTGGATCGTCGTGGTGCCAGTGGTCGCGTACGGCGCGTGGTTCGTCTCGTATGGCTCGGGCACGAGCGACTACGACTCCGTCGGGACGATCTTCAGGTTCGTGGAAGCGCTGCTGGCCAAGACGGTCGCGACCCTCGTCGGTCTCGGGCCGGGCACCGTCGACGCCGCGGGCCGCGAGCAGGTCAGCACCGCGGCCCACGTTGCCCTCGCCGTTGCGTTCATCGGGTTCGTTGCGGTGTGGTTCATGCTCGGCCGGCCGGTCACCGCAAGGCTCGTCGGCCTCATCACGGCGCTCGCCGCGTACTCGGCGGCATTGGCCATCGCGCGCGCGTCAGCCACGCAAGGTTCATACGGCGTCACCACGTGGTACTCGTACCCCGCGGCGGTGCTGCTGATCCTCGCGATCGGGGAGCTGTTCCGTGGACGGGTTGCCACCCCGCGATGGAGTGCCGTGATCATCGTCGTCGCCATCTGGGCGGTGATCTGGAACATCGGCGAGATGCGCGATGGTGGTGACGGCCTGCGCCGGATCTCGCGCATCGAACGGGCGCAGCTCCTGGCCACGGACCTCTCATCCGATCGGGTGCCCGGATCGTTCCGACCCGGGGCATTCCTCAAGGACGTCACCGCCGGCTCGTACTTCAAGGTGGAGCGCGAGTACGGGACTCCTGCGTTCACCGTGGCGGAGCTGCGCGACGCGCCACTCGACGCCCGACAGGCCGCTGACGAGGTGATCGTCCGGGCGATGCGCATCAAGGCCGTTCCCGCGGCGCCAGAGGACCGGACTGCTGCATGCGTCGACGCAGATGGGCAACCGGTGCGCAGTGCCGTGGTCCTCGTCGAGGGCACCGGCGCTCGCGTCGGCGTGTTCGACCGTGGCGGTGTGGCGATCAAGGGCGCGGGCGGGCCGTTCAGTCGCATCGACCTACCGCCGTTGGCCGACCCGGACGCGCGCTGGATCGTGCGAGCCCAGGGCGGGGCGAGGCTCTGTACCCTTCCGGGGAGCGCGGGAGGTCTGACGTGACAACAACGCAGGATCTACCAAACGAGATCGACGTCGTCACTGCCGAAGTCATCCGCTCGGGGATGGAGACCATCTGCTTCGAGATGGCCACCTACGTGTCGCGCACCGCCACCACCCCGATCCTGAACCAGAGCAACGAGCGCAACGCCACGATCCTCGACGGCCAGGGTCGGCTCGCGGCCCTCTCGGTCGGGATCCCGCAGTTCATGCTGTCGTCGACGCTGCCCATCCGCTTCTGCCTCGAGTACCTCGAAGGTGAGCTCTACCCCGGCGACGTGCTCGTGGCCAACGACCCGTACCACGGTGGCGGCCACCTCCCCGACTTCAATGTGTTCTCGCCGGTGTTCTCCGACCCGACCCGAGAGGATGGGGGCGAGCTGCTGCTCGTGGCGTCGATCCAGTGCCACCACGGCGACACCGGTGGTGCGCTCGCCGGTGGTTACAACGTGTTCGCCAAGGACATCTGGTCTGAAGGCACGCGCTATCCGCTCCTGAAGATCGTGGAGGCGGGGCGCGAGCGGCGCGACGTGGTGCTCACGATGCGCGCCAACAACCGCCTGCCAGGCTTCATTGGCGATCTGCGCTCGCAGGTCGGGGCCGCGCAGCTCGGCGCGGCACGGCTCGGCGAGATGATCTCGGCGTACGGACCCGACGCGATCAAGTCGGCCGTCGATTGGACGATCGGCGACACCCACCGTCGGTTCAAGGAGGAGATCGCGCGGTGGCCCGACGGCACGTACGACGCCGACGTGTACGTCGACTCCGATCCGGCCGGCAACCTCGACATCCACGTGCACGTGTCGATCACGGTCGACGGCGACGATCTCGTCGTCGACTTCGCGGGCTCCGACGAGCGCCAGCACATCAACGCGTGGTCCACCTTCGGCAACACGCGTGGATACACGATCGCCCAGTTCGCGAGCCTCGTGGATCCCACCATCCCGAAGAACGAAGGCTTCTTCGACTGCATCGACCTTCGGATCCCCGAAGGCACATGCGTGAACCCAGTCGAAGGCAAGCCGGTGAGCGCGGGCACCCACCATCCGGGCGTCGAGGTCGGCGACGTGATAGCGGTGGCGATGTCGCAGATCATCCCCGACCGGTGCGCGCCCCAGACGTACAAGTACGGCGCGCCCCGCCAGATGTGGGGCGACCTCGACCCGCGCACCGGCAAAGCGTTCTTCGACCACGGTGGCGAGGTGAACGCCGGTTGGGTGAACGGCGTCAAGGGCGTCGACGGGTGGGGCGCGCTCGTGTCGTCGAACGGCAACCTCATCAAGGCCTCGGCCGAGATCAACGAGTCGCTGTTCCCGCACATCCTGCGCGACCGCGACTATCAGACCGACTCCGGTGGTGCCGGGAAATGGCGCGGCGGTCCCGGCAGCCACTTCGTCAAGGAGGTGCGCACGCCCACGTCGATCAACCAGTACGTGGTGAATCAGCGGCACCTGCACCCAGGAATCGCCGGTGGCGCATCGGGCTCGCCCGACTCGTGCGTGATCAGCGCGGGCACCGAGCGCGCGGTGAAGGTGGCGCCGACCGTCGCCGGCGCGCAGATGGAGACCGGCGATCAGCTCGTGTACGAGTTCGGTGGTGGCGGCGGATGGGGTGATCCGTTCGATCGCGATCCCGAGGCAGTGCTCGAGGATGTGTGGGACGAGTACGTCTCCGTCGGCGCCGCCCGCGAGGAGTACGGCGTCGTCATCACCGGCAACCTCGCCGACATGACGCTCGCCCTCGACACCGCCGCCACGAAGAAGCTCCGCGCCGAGAAGCGGAAGCGGGGCTAACCCAATGTTTTGGCGTCAAAAAGCGCGAAATAGTTACGCAAAGTGACGCCAAAACCCGCTCTAAGAATTGGCATCGATGTTGGGGGGACGTTCACCGACTTGGTCGCGTTGCGGCCGGACGGGTCGGTGCTGTTGGAGAAGACGCCGACCACGCCGGCTGATCAGTCCGACGGGGTGATGGCCGGACTCCAGCGCCTCGCCGACGCGGAAGGTCTCGCGTCGACCGACGCGCTGCTCGCGGCGACGGAGTCGATCGTGCACGGCACGACCACCCGCGACAACACGATGATCCAGATGTCGGGAGCACCGACCGGATTGATCGTCACGCACGGCTTCCGCGACGAGATCGAGCTGCGTCGTTGCTACAAGGAGGACATCTGGGATCCGACGTATCCCGCGCCCCAGCCCATCGCCAAGCGCCGCGTACGCCTCGAAGTCGCCGAGCGCATGACCGCCGAGGGCGAGATCGACACACCACTCGACGAGAGCGACGTGCGCGCCGCAACGCGGCGCTTGCGTGCGTTCGGGGTCACTTCGATTGCCGTCGTGTTCCTCCACTCTTACGTGAATCCGGTACACGAGCTGCGGGCACGCGAGCTGATCCTCGAGGAGTATCCCGACGTCGAGCTCATCTCCCTCTCGCACGAGGTGTACCCGAAGCCACCGGAGTTCGAGCGCACGTCCACCACGTTGGTGAACGCGTACGTAGGACCACCGATCGTCCGCTACCTCGGCCGACTCGAATCACGGCTTCGCGATGCCGGTTTCGAACGTGAGCTCCTGATCGCCACGTCAGCCGGTGGCGTGGCGACACCCGACGCCATCGGACGACGCGCCGTGGCGACAATCGGCTCCGGCCCGACCGGCGGTGTCGTCGCGGCTGCGCATGCCGCCACCAACGCCGGGCTCGGCGACGTCGTCAGCGTCGACATGGGCGGCACGAGCTACGACGTGTGCCTCATCCGCAACCAGCGTCCGGAGCTCAAGAGCGACTGGAACTGGCGTCACCGCTACTGCATCGCGTTGCCGATGGTCGACATCCACGCCATCGGTGCAGGTGGTGGCTCGATCGCCCGCGTCGAGGCCGGCACGCTGCACGTCGGCCCCGAATCGGCCGGCAGTGAGCCCGGACCCGTCTGCTACGACCGCGGCGGGACCGAGCCGACGGTCACCGATGCCGACCTCGTGCTCGGCCGCCTCGACCCCGCGGGCTTCTGGGGCGGGCGCGCCGCGCTCGACACCGACAGCGCGCACGCCGCCCTCGAACGGTTGGGAAAGGAGCTCGGGCTCGACACCGAAGACGCCGCGCTCGCAGTGGTTCGCATCGTCGACGCGCACATGTCCGACGCGATCCGCAGAGTGCTCTCACTCGCGGGCGCCGACCCTCGCAAGCTCGATCTCTGCGCGTTCGGCGGCATGGGTGCCGTGCACGCCACCACGCAAGCCGCCACACTGGGGATGCAGCATGTGCTCGTGCCGCGCGCTGCACCCGGCTTCTCCGCCCTCGGGCTCGTGTCGGCCGACCACGTGGTCGACGCAACCCGCAGCGCGTTGAGCAACTGGCGCGAGGTCGATCTCGCCCGACTCAACGGGTTGGCCGACGACCTCGAGGCGACGGCGCGCGGTGAGCTCAGCGCTGCGGGCGTACCTGACGCCCGTGTGCGCCTCGAGTGGGTGCTGAACCTCGTGTACCCGGGCCAGACGTTCGACAACGCGATACCGCTCACCCGGGCGACCGGCGCGCCGATCTCCATGGCGGATGTGCAGGCGTGCGTCGACGAGTTCCATCGCCGCAACGAGGAGGCCCGCCTCATCGAGGCCCGGTCGCAGGAGCCGATGGTGCGCGGCGTGCGACTCATCGCGACCGGCGAAGTCGATCAGCCCGCACGGATCACGCTGGAGTCGTCGGCATCGGCGGCCGAGCCGATCGGCCGGCGACGGGTGCACACCGGTGACGCGGCGCACGACGCACCGGTGTTCGACGGCGAGACGTTGCGCCCCGGGCCGTCGATCGAAGGACCAGCGATCGTGCAGTACCCGTTCACCACGCTGGTGTTGCGCCCCGGCGACAGCGCGAGCGTGCTCACAAGCGGCGATGTGCTCGTTGAGGTCGCGCGTTACGGCCGAGGCACCTCGTAGAGCAGGTCGCCGTCGAACGTGCCGAGCAAGCGGAGCGGCGCGGCCCGTTCGGGGTCGAGGAGGTCTTCCCACACGCTGCCCTCGACGCTCGGGTGCACGACCACGAATCGCACGCCGAGCTTGCGGAGGCGACGCAGCGCGCGGTCGTCGGGAAGGGTGCGCAGCCGACGCGAGGTCTCGAAGTACGACGGCGGCGTGAACCCGGAGAGGCCATTCGGCGTCGCCCGGTGGTGCGCGGTCAGGCCCAGAAGGTTCATCGGCTGCTCGAAGTACGAGAGGTCGACCTGGTTGTCCGTTCGCTTGTTCATCGGGAGGTACACCACTGCCCCGGGTTCGGGGCGGCGCGCCAGCTCCACGTCGACTGCACGCGGGCGCACGTCGGGGAAGCCACCCCAACCCTCGAACCCTTCGAACAACATCAACACGACGGCAATCGTCCCCACCGCGATGGCCGCAGTGCGCGCCGACGCGCGTGCGTGCGTCCGCAGCCAGTCGGCCACCGCGATCGCGCCGAGACCCGTGAGCAGACCGAGCCCGACGAGCCCGATCAGCCAGGCTCGTCCGGTCGCGCGCAGCACACTGAACGGGGGCCCGAGCTCGTACAACAGCCGGTACGGCGCGTATTGGCGAGCGCCCTCCGCGGCAGTCCCGATCGCCAGCACGGCGCCCACGATGGTGAGCACCCCTCCGGTGATGGCAACTGTGCGGCGCGTGTTGCGGGCGCGCCAACCGGCCACCGCGCCGATCGCTCCCAATACGAGGATCGTGACACCCGGGAACGTGGCGTTCGGCTTCTCACCCGCCTCGAAGCCGAGCAGGTCGCCCCACACCACCAGATCGGGTTGTGTCGCGACGAAGTTGGCGCCTTGCGGTCCTACTTCGGCGAGCGGTCGCTTGTACGTCGGCTCCCGCGACGAGATCTGGAGGTTCGGGATCGCGAGCAGCCCGGCACAGGCTGCGGTCACGACCAACGCACCTGCGGCCGTGAGCACACCTCGCCGGCCGAGCGACCGGAAGCGCACCAGCAGGACGAGCCCGGCGGCAACCGACGCGTAGGTACCCGGATAGAAGGACACGGTCATCTGCCCGACGAGGACGGCACCGAGCGCGATCGCCGGGCCGCGGACGGAACCCTCGTCACGGGCACGATCCGCCAGCCACCACGCCGCCGCGGCGGCGAGCGGGATGCCGCAGCTCGCGGCCATGCTCAAGTGGCCGGTGACGATCGACCCGAACGGCCCGAATGCAAATGTGGCTCCGGCAACTGCGCCCGCAAGCTTCGAACCGGTGACGAGCCGAGCGAACAGGTACGCGCCCGCAGCCATCGTCGTGAGTCCGAGGATCGTCGACGCGTTCAGGACGCCGATCGGTGAAAGGCCGAGCCATCGCAGCGGCAACGTCGGGATCGCAACACCGAAGAAGCTGTCGGAGTACGCCAGCGTCTTCGTATCGGGCAGGAAGATGTTGGCGTTATACGGGTTCTTGCCGTGCTCGACCGCGTACTGGACCCAGTCGAGACTCCACGCCGTGTACAGCGCGTCGACCGTGTCGCGCACACGCGCCTGGAGGTGAAAGACGAGCGGCCAGGTGAAGGCGACGGCGGCGGCGAAGGAGCCGCCGAGCACGGCCACCACCTCGCGCACGATGGCGCGGCGTTCGCTCATCAAGCCGGCGGGGTCTTGCCGATTCGCTCGTATGCCTCAGCGGGCGTGTCGGCCACATCCTTGTAGATGTGGTGGATGCACCGCTCCCCTGCCTTCTCGGGTGGGTACTCGATGCTGGACGGCGCGTCGCCCCACTCGACCGGCTGGATCTCGTTGTTGACCGAACAGTGCGCGCAATACACCCACAGCTCGTCGCGCATGAAGGTGCGACCGCCGCGTTCACCGAGCTTGAGGTATGCGTGCTCACCCTCATACTTGCCGTCGTCGATGAGCTTGCCGCCGCTTCCGCACTTGAACGACAACGTGATCTTCTCGTCGTCCTCGTCCACCTCGACCTCACCCATGTTGCCGAGCAGGGCGCGGGCGATCACCTTGGCCCGCGCCGACGCGGGGAGCGAGCCCCATTCGGTGCCGGTACTGCGGCGTGGGCGCACGAACTCGTCGCCAGTCTTGCGCAGCGCCCGCTCGACTGCGTCCTCTCCCATCTCCTCGCCGATGAACGTCAGCAGCGTGGTGATCCAGTTGATCGAGTAGTCCTTGAGTGCGCTCCACTGGTCGACCGCCCGGTCGATGAGCGCGACCGCTTCGTCGGTATTGCCCTGTGCGAGCGCAGCCTTGGCCTGCTCCCAGAGCGGTGTGCTCATCCGATCGATGTCGTCGGCGCTGAGCTGCCGTTGGGTCTCGGACATGGTTCCCCCTACGCCCTGGGGAGACCGAGCACGCGCTCGGCGATGATGTTGCGCTGGATCTCGCTCGTCCCGCCCGGGATCGTGCCCGAGAACGAGCGCAGGTACTGCACGACCCATCCGCCGTCGCGCCACATCCTCGGGCCGAGCACGCTGAAGTCGAGCGCGTCGTGGCCCTGCACCTCACTGGCTACAAGGAGCAGCTTCTGGAGCGTCTCACTGCCGAAGAGCTTGAGGAGCGAGTGCTCCGGGGCCGGCTTTCCTGCCATCGTCTTCGACAGCCCGCGGTAGCCCATGAGCATCTGCGCCTGCGTGTCCACGTAGAACGCCCCCAACGAGTCGCGAAAGCGCGCGTCCTCACGCAAGGGCCGACCGCCGGGGCCGGGTCGGTCGCCCAGCGCCGTCATGGCGGTGAACGCTCGTTGCGCGAGGTAGGCGTAGTCGATCCACAGCATCGCCCGCTCGTGGGAGAGCGAACCTTGGGTGAGCGCCCACCCGTTGTTGAGATCACCGAGCAGGTGCGATCTCGGCACGACCACGTCGGTGAAGAACACCTCGTTGAAGTCGTAGTAGTCGGGCTCGGTCAGCTCGGCGAACGGTCGCGCCTCGACGCCCGGGCTGTGCATGTCGACGAGCAGCACGCTGATGCCCTTGTGCTTCGAGACGTTGGGATCGGTGCGCACGTAGCACATGCACCAGTCGGCATGGTGAGCGCCCGATGTCCATACCTTCTGACCGTTGACAATGAAGTTGTCGCCGTCGAGCACGGCACGCGTCTTGAGGCTCGCAAGGTCGCTCCCGGAGCCCGGCTCGCTCATGCCCAGGCACCACGCGATCTCGGCCCGCAGCGTGGGGAGCAGCCAACGCTCGTGCTGCTCGGGCGTGCCGTAGTCGCGCAGCGACGGCGAGACGATGCCCAAGGCCTGGGGGTTCGACGTACGCGGGATCTCGCGCCGCGTGAGCTCATCGAAGTAGATCATCTGTTCCGACGCAGTCGCGTTGCGACCGCCGAGCTCCGGTGGCCAGCCCGGCACGAGCCAGCCGGCATCGAACAGCGTTCGCTGCCACGCTCGCGACCAGTCGGTGAAGTAGGCGCTCGACTGCTTCGGCTCGTCGAACCGCGCGCGCGGCGGCGTGTTCGCCTCGAGCCACGCCACGAGCTCAGCGCGGAACGCTTCCTCCGCGTCGCCATAGCGCAGTCGCACGCCGGGAACGGTAGTCGGTAGGGTCGAAACACGGATGCGGGAGCGAGACAATTGGACTTTGAGTTCAGTGAGGATCAAGAGGCCTTGCGCTACAGCGTGCGGCGATTCTTGGTCGACCGCGCGCCGATCGCGTACGTGCGCGAGATGTACGACGACGAGCGCGGCACCACCGACGCGGTCTGGCAAGGCCTCGCTGACTTGGGCGTGGTCGGTCTGCTCGCGCCCGAGGCGCACGGTGGGGCCGGCATGGGCATGGTCGACGCTGCGGTCGTGCTCGAAGAGCTGGGTCGTGCGGTGCACCCGGGCCCATTCGCGGCATCGGCGATCGGCGCGACCGGACTCATCGTGGATGCCGGCAACGATGACGACCACGCGGCACTGCTCCCCGCACTCGCGTCAGGCAAACGCGTGGGCGCGGTTGCGCTCTACGAGCCGGACCGCCGCCTGGAGTGGCGCGAAGTCACCACGACCGCGACACCGGACGGCGACACCTGGCGACTCGACGGGCGTAAGGCGCACGTACCCGACGCGATGGCGGCCGACATGCTCATCATCACCGCCACCACGCCCGACGGCTCGCTTGGCGTGTTCGCCGTCGAGCGAACCGCGTCGGGCGTCGCCGCTACCTCGACGCCGACCGTCGACGGCAGCTCGAAACATGGCGCGGTCGAGTTGGTCGGCGCGACTGCACGTCGACTCGGTGGAGACGACGCGACCGACGCCACGGACGCTGTCGCCACCACCGTCGACCGGTTGCACACCGCCGCGGTCGTCGACGGCGTAGGCGCGGCTTCGCGCGCGCTCGAGCTCACAGTGGAGTACGCCAAGGACCGTCAGCAGTTCGGTGTGCCCATCGGTTCGTTCCAAGCCGTGCAGCACCTGTGCGCCGACATGTTGCGCGCCGTGGAGCTCGCACGCGCCGCGGGCTACTACGCCTGTTGGGCGGCTGATGCCGCCGACGCGGCCGAACGGCACCGAGCCGCAACCATGGCCCTCGCGTTCGCCGCCGACGAGCTGTACGGCGTGGGCGCGAGCGCGGTGCAGGTACACGCCGGCATCGGCTTCACCTGGGAGCATGACGTCGGCTTGTTCTACAAGCGCTTGCTCACGCTCCAGCAGACCGGCGGCGGCACCGTGGACCAGCTCGAAGAGCTGGCCGCCATCGCCCTCGGGTCTACACCCCTGCGTGAGCAGCAAGGTGCCGGCCATCGGTCCGCCACCGGCACAGGCAACACCGACCTCGGGGTTGTTCGGCACCTGACGGTCACCGCCCTCGCCCCAGAGCTGCACACATGCCTCGTGCAAGAAGCCAAAGCCGTGGAGCCGCCCACCCGAGAGCTGACCGCCGTTTGTGTTGAGCGGCAGCTCGCCGTCGAGCGCGATGCGCTGTCCACCTTCGAGGAACGGCCCTGCCTCACCTTTCTTGCAGAAGCCCATGCCCTCGAGCCACGCGACGGTGATGAACGAGAAGCCGTCGTACATCTCGGCCACGTCGACGTCGGCGGGCTTGAGGTCGGTGCGCTTCCAGAGCTCTTTGCCGGCATCCTGCGCGGGCATCGACGTGAGGTCGTGGTACTGGTCCCACGACGGGCGACCGTGCAGCGCGGTAGCGACGGCCTCCACCTTGATCGGCGGCTTCCGCAGGTCGGCGACGGTGTCGGATCGCGACACGATCATCGCGGTGCCGCCGTCGCACGGAACGTCGCAGTCGAACAAGCACAGCGGTGTCGAGATCATGCGCGCCGCCAGATAGTCATCGAGGGTCATGGGATCGCGGTAGATCGCCTTGGGGTTGAGGCCTGCGTTCTTGCGGGAGTTCACCGCGATCTGACCGAGCTGCTCACGCGTTGTGCCGTAGTCGTGGAAGTGCCGTTGCGCGTACATCGCGATCCATGTGGTGGCCGACGGGACGGAGAACGGCAGCAGCCACTCCATGAACCCGGTTGCCTTGAACGACGTGTTGGGGTCGCCACCGCCGGGCATCACGGCCGCACGACCGCCGGAGCCCTGCGCGCTGCCCTCGAAGACGCTGCGCCACACGAGCACGTGCTTGCACAGCCCAGCCGAGACCGCGAGGCACGCGTTGACGACTGCGCCGAGCTGGCCGGGGTACTCCAATCCACCCGTGAACCAGTTCACGCTCAGTCGCAGTGCCTCGTGTACGTCGGTGATGCCGCCACCCGAGAAGCCTTTGGGTCCGTTCGCGCCCGGATAGGTGGAGAGACCATCGATGTCGGCGGTGGTGAGGCCGGCATCCTCGATCGCCGCGAGGCACGCGTCGAGCGTGAGCTCGAGCGGGTCTCGAAACAACCTGCGCCCGATGTCGGACTGGCCGACGCCGCTGATCACGGCGCGCCGCTCCCCGATCAGATCGGTTGCTTCGCTCACTTCGCTCCCCCAACCCTTGGTGCTGCTCCCACTCCGCTACTTCCGCTCGCTCCATTCGCTCCGTTCGCAGCACCGCTCACTTCGCTCCCCCGACTGGCTCGAACAACGGGAGCCACACCTCGTCCTCGACATGGGGCTCGAAGATCACCTGCACCGGCATCCCGATGGTGACGTCGTACGGATCGATGTTCACGATGTTGGTCGTGAGCCGCAGGTCGTCTTGCTCGAGGCAGCGCACGATCGCAAGCACGAACGGCGGCTCGAGACCAGGCATCCAGTGCTGCACGTTCACCGAGAACGTGAGCACCTCCGCACGACCCGACACCGCTTCGACGCCAATGTCCTTCGACCAGCACTTCGGGCATATGACGCTGGGCGGGTGGAGGTAGTAGCCGCACCCCTGGCAACGCTGGAAGCGCAACTCACCGTCGCGACCGCCCTGCCAGAAGTGCTTGTTGCGCTCCGACAGCGCGGGCATGATCCGAAACGGGACTTCCTTGCTTGGCTCCGCTCCCGCTCGCGAGTCAGTCATCGTCCGCTTCGGGCTCGGGTGCGGCATCGAACCCGCGCCGCGCGTGCGGGATGGCCTCGACTGCCGGCAGCAGCCCGAAGCCAGGGCACGTGAGCAGGATGGATCCCATCACCTCGTCCCACGACGCGCCGACTTCACGAGCGAGACGAGCGTGGCGCTCGATGCCGAGATGGTTGCGTAACACCACCGTGCACACGAGCCGGATGAGCTCATGGGTCTTGCGATCCGGGGCCCGCAGAGAGTCGATCTGGCTCATCCAGGCGTTCTGCGCCTCGTGGAGCGCCGGGAACACCTCGTGCAGCGGCCCCTCGAAGGGAAAGCTCCAGTCCTCTCTATGGGTCATGCCGGCACGACCACGCGGCTCGACTGCGAGCTAGCGCGTGGGGAGCGCGGCAGTAGCCACTCCCGACACTTTGGCCTCGCCGGCCTGGTTGACCACCTCGCACTCCAGATCGACTCGGTGCTCGCCGTCGTCCTCGTACTTCTTCGCGACGGTGACCTTGGTGGTGAGCTGCTCACCCGGCCAGGTCTGTTTGGTGAACCTGACCTGGTACCGCTTGAGGTTGCCGACACCGACGTAGTCGGTCAGCGCCTTGCCCAGGATGCCCATCGTGAACATGCCGTGGCCGAACACGCTCGGCAGCCCTGCGGCCTTCGCGGCCACCTCGTCGGTGTGCATCGGGTTGAAGTCGCCTGACGCGCCGGCGTACTGCACCAAGTCGGTCCGGGTCAGCTCGTGGCTGAACTCCGGCGCGGTGTCGCCTTCCTTGACATCCTCGAAGAAGAGCTTCTGCTCCCCCATGCGGTCCCCTCCCGTTGCTCGGGTTGCGGCTGCATGGGGCAGCGTAGCGGCGGTCCCGCTCCCGGCGCCCGAAGCGCCGCGGCGCCAGATCAATGGCATCTCGCGCGCGAAACACCCAGTGACCGTCAGCGACCGACGCCGGTAGGGTCGACAGCCCTATGCCCCTCGACCTCGCCGCATTGATCGATCCGAGCCACACCGCGGTGCTCACGATGGAGCTCCAGAACGGCGTGGTCGGTGTGGAGTCTCCGTTGCGCGAGCTGGCCGACGCCGCGGGTGCTGCCAACGTCGTCACGAACACGGCGAAGGTCGTGCGCGCCGCGCGCACTGTGGGCGCTCGAGTCGTGCATTGCACGTTCGAGGGTCGCGCCGACCGCGCCGGATCGTCGACCAATGCACCGCTCTTGCGCATGCTCGCCCGGTCCGAGGAGCGCTTCGTGACCGGCAGTACCGCGGCTGCCCTCGTGGCCGAGCTCGGTCCAGAGCCATCGGACATCGTGTGTGCGCGCCGTCACGGGGTCACGCCGTTCCCCGGCACCGAGCTCGACGCCACGTTGCGCAACCTCGGTGTGCGCACGGTGATCGCCACCGGCGTGTCGGTGAACGTCGGCATCCTCGGCATGGTGATGGGAGCCGTCGACCTTGGATACGAGGTTGTCGTCGTCACCGACGCAGTGGCCGGCCTCCCCGCGGACTACGCGAAGGCCGTCATCGACAACACGCTCGCGGCGCTCGCGACCAGGGTCACGAGCGACGCGGTCGTGGACGCGTGGACGCCGTGACCATCGCTGCGGGCCTCGACTTCTCGAACCTGCTCGCCGACAAGGCTGCGCTCATCACCGGCGCGGCGTCCGGCCAAGGGCGCGCGGCGGCGCTGCTCTTTGGCGCGCAAGGCGCGAAGGTGGTTGTCGCCGACTTCAACGACGAGGGCGCAGCCGAGACGGTGAAGATGCTCGAGGAGCAGAACTCCGAGGGTCTCGCGGTCCATGCCGACGTGTCCGTGGCTGTCGAGGCGACCGCGATGGTCGACGCGACGATGGAGCGCTACGGCCGACTCGACGTGCTCTACAACAACGCGGCCGTCCAGATGTCGGGGAGAGTCGTCGACTGCACCGAGGCCGACTGGGATCTCACGATCGCTACGAACCTGTCGGCGATCTTCTGGGCGTGCCGCGCTGCGCTCCCCCACCTCCTCGCCGGGGACGGCGGGAGCATCATCAACACCGCGTCCACGCTCGGGCTCATCGGCTCCGAGGGCTACGCCGCGTACGGCGCGGCCAAGGCCGGCCTCGTGCTGCTCACGAAGCAGATCGCCGTGGAGTACGGACCGGCGGTGCGGGCGAACGTGATCGCACCTGGTTCGATCGACACTCCCCGGTTCCGCAAGGTGCTCGACAAGACGCCAGGCGCGCAGGACTTCGTCGAGAGCTTGAAGAAGAACATCCCGGCGCGACGACTCGGAACCGCCGACGACGTCGCGCGCATCGCGCTCTTCTTGGCCAGCGATCTGTCGTCGTACATCTCGGGCGCGGTACTCCCCGCCGACGGCGGCCTGGCGGTCTATCGCTGATGCGAAGCCTCGCTGAACGGGTCGCGATCGTCGCCGGTGGCGCGTCGGGACTCGGCGACGCGATCTCACATCGCTTCGCGAGGGAGGGCGCAACCATTGTCGTCGCCGACATCGACGAGGCCGGAGCCAGCGTGGTCGCCGACGCGATCGTCGCCGACGGTGGCAACGCCGTGGCCGTGACGTGCGATGTCACCAAGGCTGGCGACGTTGAAGCCATGACGGCCGAGGCGGCGCGCCTCGGCCGCATCGGCGTGCTCGTGTGCTCGGCCGCGGTCGAAAGCCTGGTGCCCCTCGCTGACCTCACCGATGACGAATGGCAGCGCGTGCTGGACATCAACCTCAAGGGCCCATTCCTGTGCATGAGGGCCGCGATCCCCCACATGGTCGAGGGCGGCGGCGGCTCAGTGATTGCGATGGGCTCGACGCTGGGGCTCATCGCGGCTCCCGGCCATCCGGCGTACTGCGCCAGCAAGGGCGCGCTCCTCAACCTGTGCAAGCAAGCTGCGATCGAGCACGCACCCGACAACGTGCGCGTCAACATGCTCGCGCCGTCAGCCATGACGACCGGCTTGTTCATGAAGCACACCGCCAACGCTCCCGACCCCGATGGTCTGCGCGCCAAGATCGCCGCGGGGATGCCGATGCGGCGGCTCGGCGATCCCGACGAGGTGTGCGACGCGGCGGTGTTCCTGGCGTCCGACCAGTCCACCTATCTCAGCGGCTCGGTGATCCCGCTCGACGGCGGTCTCGCCGCTCGCCGCATCGTCTGAGTCCAGCGATGCACAACGGGATGCGCGTGCTCGACTCCGACGGGCACGTGGTCGAGGCAGGTGACGTGTTCTCCGACTTCGTCTCGCCCGGCACGCCGATCTACGACCTGCCAGCTACCACGCCGTTCCAAATGTGCGGTGACCTCGAGAAGCTGCGCGACCAGCTGGACCACGGGTTCGACGCGCCCTCATACCTGCGGGCCATGGATGCACAGGGCATCGACGGCGCAGTCCTCTACCCCTCGGTCGGGTTGTTCGTGCCGTACCTGCCGGAACTCGACGCCGATCAGTCGGCGGCCGCGTGCCGCTCGTACAACGACTGGATCGCGAGCTACTGCGCGACCGACCCGCACCGGCTCGCCGCGGTGGCGATCGTGCCGCGCGACCCGATCGCCGCGGCCGAGGAGGCTCGGCGTGCCGCCGAGCTCGATCTGGTCGGCGTCACGGTGCGGCCGAACCATCTCGACGAGGAGTACCTCGACGGCGCATCGTGGAGCCCGTTGTACGACGCGCTCGAAGAGACCGGTGGCGCGCTCGCGATCCACGAGGCCCTCGGCGTGCGCGCGGGCGCGACCATCGGCTCCGATCGGTTCTCGGGGTTCGCCGCACGTCACGCGTGCTCGCACCCGCTCGAACAGATGACCGCGGCGGCGGCGATCCTGCTCGGCGGCGTGTGCGAACGTCATCCCGAGCTCCTCGTTGCGTTCCTCGAGTCGGGTACCGGCTGGCTCCCGTATTGGCTGGCGCGCCTCGACGACCACCACGAGTGGATGCACGAGACTGAATGCTCGAACCTCACCTTGCGGCCAAGCGAGTACTTCGCCCGGCAGTGCACGATCTCGTCGGATCCGGAAGACGTGCTCGCACCGTTCGTGATCAACCAGGTCGGAGCCGACCATGTGCTCTGGGCCAGCGACTTCCCACATCCCGATGCCGCGTTCCCCGACGCGATCGACGAGTTCCTCGAGAAGACCGAAGGCGTGGCCGAGCCCGACCTGCGCGCCATACTCTGGGACACACCGATGCGCTTCTACCGACTTGACGACCGGTTCGACACGAACTCGACATGCGCGTCGTCGTAACCGGCGGCGCGGGGTTCATAGGCTCCAACCTCGTCGACCGCCTGCTCCGCGATGGCCATGACGTCACGGTCATCGACAACTGCTCGACCGGTCGCATGGAGTTCCTGGACGACGCGAGTCAGTCCCCGGCCTTCTCGCTCGTCGAGATGGACCTGCTCCAGGCCGCCGACAGGCTCAACGACACGGTCGCGGGCGCCGATGCGGTCGTGCACCTCGCGGCCAACGCTGACGTCCGCTTCGGCTGGGACCACCCGAGCCGCGATCTGCAGCAGAACGTGATCGCGACGCATTCGGTGCTCGAAGCGTTGCGCACGAGCGGTGTCGACCGGCTCGTGTACGCATCGACGGGCTCGGTATACGGCGAAGCAACGGTGATCCCCACTCCCGAAGATGCTCCATTCCCCGTGCAGACATCGTTGTACGCCGCTTCGAAGCTCGCGGCCGAAGGGATGATCCAGGCATACCAAGAGGGTGTGGGACTCAAGGGAACGATCTTTCGCTTTGTCTCCGTACTGGGGCCTCGGTACACGCATGGCCATGTCATCGACTTCATGCGTCACTTGCGGCGGGACCCCACGGTGTTGCCCATCCTCGGCGACGGACAGCAGCGCAAGAGCTACTTCGACGTCGACGACTGTGTGGAGGCGATTGCACTCGCGCTCAATGACGACACCGTCGTGGGTGTGTTCAACCTCGGGGTGGACGAGGTGTGCCGCGTCGTCGACTCCGCCGGCTGGATCGCCGACCGGCTCGGGGTCGAACCCCGCTTCGAGTTCAGTGGCGGCGACCGGGGTTGGGTCGGAGACAACCCCCACATCCACCTCGACACCCGGCGCATCCAGGCGCGTGGGTGGAAGCCGACGCGCACGATCCAAGAGTCGATCGTTCGGACGGTGGACTGGCTCCTCGCGGAGCCATGGGTGCTCGACCTCTCGGAGCAGGCGGCGACACAATGACGGCAGCAGTCGTGATCGGGTGCGGGTTGGTCGGCCGCAAGCGCGCCCTTGCCCTCGAGACCCTCGGTGTCCCGGTGTGCGCGCTCTACGACGTCGACCCGGCGCGTGCGAGTGAGCTCGCCGACGAGCTGGCGTCGCACCCGCGAGTTGCGAAGTCAGTGAGCGACGCGTGCGACACCGACCTGGCCGACTTCGCCGTCGTCGCCACCACGCACGAGGCGTTGGCGGAGATGGCGACGGTTGCCGTCTCACACGGATGCAATGTGCTGCTGGAGAAACCCGGGGGTCGTCGAGTCGACGAGCTCGACCAATTGCAACGCGCAGCTACGGCTTCCGACCGCTCGGTACGGGTTGGCTACAACCACCGGTTCCATCCCGCGGTGTGCGCGGCCCGCGACATCGTGCGCGACGGCCGCTTCGGTCCGATGCTGTGGATGCGGGCACGGTACGGGCACGGCGGGCGTCCCGGGTACGAGCAGGAGTGGCGCGCCGACAAAGAGCGGTCCGGTGGCGGCGAGCTCCTCGATCAGGGCTCGCATCTGATCGATCTCACGCAGCACCTCGTTGGTCCCGCCACGCTCGCGTTTGCCGAGCTGCGCACGTCGTACTGGCCCATGCCGGTGGAGGACAACGCGTTCCTCGCCCTCCGCGCGGACGCCGGGCCGTTCGCGTGGTTGCACGCGTCATGGACCGAGTGGAAGAACTGCTTCGAGATGGAGATCGCGCTCACCACTGCGCGTCTCGACCTTCAGGGGCTGGGGGGTTCGTACGGCCCCGAAAGGCTGGTCGTGCACGCGATGCCGCCAGAGATGGGTCCCCCCGACAGCACCGAGGAGACGTGGGGCGACCCGGATGCATCGTGGCGCCTCGAGCTCGAAGACGTCCTCGGTGGACTCACAGGCGCGCCGACGATCGGCGCCAACCTCGATGACGCGCGAGCGGTGCTCACCATCGTGGAAGCGGCGTACGACCGATGATCATCACGCGCACGCCCCTGCGCATCTCGCTCGGCGGCGGCGGCACCGATCTCCCGTCGTACTACCGGAATGGCGACGGTGGCTTCCTCGTGGCGGCCGCCATCGATCGCCACGTGTACATCGCGCTCAACCACAACTTCGACGGCGACCTGCTGCTCAAGTACTCCGAAACCGAACGGGCAGACACTCCTGAGCAAGTGGTTCACCCTTTGCTGCGGGAATCGCTGCTGCTCGCGGATGTGAACCAGGCGGTGGAGATCTCGGCGATGGCCGACGTGCCCGCGGGTACCGGGCTCGGCTCGTCGGGCGCGTTCACCGTCGGGGTCCTGCGTGCGCTGCTCACCTTTCGCCGGCGAACCGTGTCGCCCCGGCAACTCGCGGAGCTGGCGTGCGACGTGGAGATCAACCGCCTCCGCGCGCCCGTCGGCAAGCAGGATCCGTACATCGCGTCGGTCGGCGGCGTCACGGCGTTCGGATTCACGCCCGACGAAGGCGTGACGGTCACGCCCGTCTCGATGGCCGACGACGTCCGTGATCGCCTCGAGGAGAACCTCTTGCTGTTCTTCACCGGTGTTCGTCGTTCTGCGGCTGATGAGCTCTCGAGCCTCGACACCGACATGGCGACGCCCGGCGGATCTCGATCCAACCTCGACGCAGTGCGCGACCTGGGCCTCGCGAGTCGCGACGCGCTCGAAGCTGGCGACCTCAACCTCTTCAGCTCATTGCTGAATCGGCAATGGGAGCTCAAGTACGAACGGGCCCCGAGCGCGGTGCACGATCAGATCGACGAGTGGATCCGCATCGGGCTCGCCGCGGGGGCGACGGGCGGCAAGCTCGTCGGTGCCGGCGGGGGCGGCTTCCTCCTGTTCTACGCGGAAGAATGGAACGCAGTTCGCGAAGCCATGGCGAAGATCGGACTCGAGGAAGTTCGCTTCCGCTTCGACTATCACGGCAGCACCACCATCGTTGGCTGACGTGCGCCCGGCCGTCTTCCTCGATCGTGACGGCGTGCTCAACGAGGTGCGCGTCGAAGCCGGCGTCGCCCGCCCACCGCGCACGACGGCCGAGCTGAAGATCATCGACGACGCACCCGCGGCGGCGGCGCGCCTCAAGGGAGCCGGCTTTGCGTTGGTGATCATCACGAACCAGCCCGACGTCGCGCGAGGCGCGACAGATCGCGAAGCGGTCGAGGAGATCAACGACGTCGTACGCGCGGCGCTCGCGGTCGACAGTGTGGCGGTGTGCTGGCACGACGGGAGCGAATGCGCGTGCCGAAAGCCCCGGCCGGGCATGCTGGTCGACAGCGCGACCGACCTCGATCTCGACCTTGCGGCGAGCTGGGTGATCGGCGACCGATGGGTTGATATCGGTGCGGGTGCCGCGGCGGGAACGCGAACGATCTTGCTCGACCGTCCCTACAGCTGGAGCCCGTCAGGCGGGGTCACACCGCCCGTGGACCTCGAGCCGACTGCCAGGGTTGCAACCCTCGACGAAGCGGTCGAGCTGATCTTGGGGACGCCGGAGCGTCAGAGCTCGTAGCCGGCCGCCGCCGCGTCGCGGTGGAACATCTGCACGGTCTCGAGTGAGAACTGCGTGAGATCGTGACCGAGCAACGGCAACTTCGCGAGCAGGTCCTCGGTCATCGTGATGATGTCGCACCCGATTGCCTCGGCCTGCACGACGTTGAGCACCTCGCGCGGGCTCGCCCAGAGCAGCTCGGCGTTGTTGGTTGCACTCACCAGCTCGGCGGCCGACGCCATGATCGGCACCGGATCGACGCCGGCGTCAGCGATGCGTCCGGCGAAGACGGAGATGACACACCGGGGACCGTCGCGAAGGACGTCCAGGACCGACGCAACCTGCTCGAGCGTGAGGATCGCAGTCACGTTCACTTGCACACCGTCGCCGACCAGACGAGTGAGCAGCTCGGTCGACGGGCTGCCCATCGGATCCGTGACCGGGATCTTCACGAAGACTTGCGGTCCCCACGACGCGAGGGTCTTGGCCTGACGCTCCATCTCGTCAAGGTCGTCTGCGAACACCTCGAAGGACACGGGGAGATCGCCAACGAGTGCCAACACTTCGTGGGCGAACCGCTCGTAGTCGTTGATGCCCGCCTTGCGCATGAGCGTGGGGTTCGTCGTGAACCCACGGATGCGAGGGTCGCGAACCTGCGCCGCGATGGCGCTCGGATCCGCGCCATCAGCGAAGAACTTGATGTGGAGACCGTCGAGGTATTCGCTCACGCACAGACTCCGATGGATGCGAACGCTCTGGCACGAGTATACGTGTGGACCTCGTTCATCGGTCGCTGGATCGATCACGCAAGCGGGTGAACCGGAAGCGGAGACAGGCGACCACCCAGCCCGGTGGGTCGCGCAGGAGTCGGATCTTCTTGCCGCCGTGGAACCCGCGCGCTACGTAGCTGACTGGAACCTCCAGCGGCTCGTAGCCCGAGCGCAACAACTTCGCGACGAGCTCGTAGTCGAAGTCGAAGCGATCGGACACGAAGTTGATGCCCTTGATGGCCTCGCTGCGAAAGACCTTGTACATCGTGAATGGATCGCGCAGGCGTGAGCCGTAGATCACATTGAAGAGGGTTGCGAACACCCAATGACCGATGTTGAGCGTCCGGCTGACGACCTTGGCCTGCGGGATCTCACGCATCGGCTTGCCCCGCTGGTATCGCGTCCCGAGCACAAAGTCCGATTCGCCCCGCATGATGGGCGTGAGGAGCGCCGGATAATCCTTCACGTCGTACTCGAGGTCAGCGTCTTGGATCAGAAAGATGTCGCCGCGAGCCGATTGGAACGCCTCGCGCACGGCGTTGCCCTTGCCCCGAGGCTCCGCTTGAAGGACCACCTGCGTGCGGGGACGATCGTGGTAGCGCTGGACGATCTCGCGAGACCCGTCACTCGAGTTGCTCTCGACGATGATCAGCTCGATGTCGGCGCCGTCGATCTCCACCGCCAACACCTCGTCGATCGCGCGCGCGACCGTGTCGACTTCGTTGTAGACCGACATCAGAACACTGACGAGCGGACGTCGCGATGGCCCGACGGACTCGCTCAGCGCCGGCAGCCGACGGTGTGACCGACGCGATCGGCGCATTCAGGCCGACCAGCGAGCGCGCTCGATAGCCTCACATCCGTGGACGACCACGCTGCCTTCCTCTGCCTCGGATGTCGACATCATCTCGATGTTGTCGCGACCGAAACGTCCGTGACGTGTTCGAACTGCGCGCGGGTCGTCCGCACGATCAATGGAGTTCCCCTGTACCTCGAAGGCGCTGAGTCCGGGCACGGTAGCGGGCTCGCCCAAGCGACCTTCGAACGACCGCGTGGGTACGAGTCGTGCATTCGGGCAAAGTACCGTCTCCAATCGCTGCTGGGCGCCCAAGACGCCCTCATCGGCGTCGACGAGATCACCGCGGGCAGGTCGGTGCTCGATGTGGGCTGCGGTCCCGCGCTCGACCTGCCCAACGCGGAGAACGGTCACGCGTTCGCCCGCCGCTACGTGGGTCTCGACACGTCGGCGAGCTTCGTGCTGTCCGCCCGAGAACGGCACACTGCAGCCAACTTCGACTTCGCACAAGCGAGCGCGTTGGAGCTCCCCTTCGACGACAAGTCCTTCGATGTCGTGCTCGCCTCCTTCTTGCTCCACCATGTTCACGGAGATCTCAACCAGGCCATCGACGAGTTCCAGCGAGTGGCGCGCCATCACGTGGTGATCTTCGACCACCTGCGGTCCGAGGGCTCGGTGAAGCAGCGGGTCCAGGGCTTGTACTGGCGCGTCTTCGACGGAGGCTTCCAGTACCAAACCGCCCCGGAGTGGGACGCGCTTCTCGAGCGATTCGAGATCACGCGCCGCGCGCGCAGCGGCGTGCTGTTCGGACACGTCGTGAAGTTCATCTGCCAGGTTCCCGCCGCATGAGAGCGTGTGTGGTCGGCCTCGGTCATCTCGGCGGCGTGACCGCGGCCGGACTCGCTTCGGTGGGCCACGCGGTCGTCGGCTTCGATCCCGACGCTGCACTCGTCGAGCATCTGCGCGACGGTCATCCGGTCGTCAACGAGCCGGGCCTCGCCGATCTCGTGCAGACCGGGCTCGCGAGCGGGCAGCTGGAGCTCAACTCCGATGCTCGTGTGGCGATGCGCGGTGCCGAGGTGGTGTGGGTCGCATTCGACAGCCCGATCGACGAGCACGACCGACCCGATGTCGACTGGGTGATCGATCGAGTCGAGGCGATCATGCCCGACCTCGAGGCGGGCGCTGTGGTGCTGGTGTCGAGTCAGGTACCCGTCGGCACGACCCGGCGCCTCATGGAGCGATGCAATGCGTTGCACCGCGACGGGAGCATCGCATTCGCCTACTCGCCGGAGAACTTGCGCCTCGGGGTCGCGCTCGAATCGTTCCTCGAGCCGTCTCGGGTCGTGGTGGGCACGTTCGACGAGGGCGCGCGCGAACGGATCCGAGATCTCTTGGCCCCGATCACCGATCGGATCGAGTGGATGGGAGTCGAGTCGGCCGAGATGACGAAGCACGTCATCAACGCCTTCCTCGCGACCTCACTCGCGCTCACGAACGAGGTCGCAACGATCGCCGAACGCGTCGGTGCCGATGCTCGCGACGTGGAGCGTGCGTTGCGCTCCGAACCCCGCATCGGCGCCCGCGCCTACGTCTCCCCCGGCGCGGCATATGCCGGTGGGACGCTTGCGCGAGATGTCTCGACTCTCGCGGCGCTCGGTCGGGCCAACGGCGTCGAGACCCATCTGCTCGACGGCGTGCGCGCCAGCAACGATCACCACCTCGGATGGGCGCTGCGTACGCTCGAGGCCGAGCTGGGCGACCTCACGAATCAGCGCATCGCTGTCCTCGGCCTCACCTACAAGCCGGGGACGAGCACGCTCCAGCGGTCGGCCGCGGTCGAGCTCTGTCGCACCCTGCGGGATGCTGGCGCGCACGTGAGCACCCACGACCCCGCGGCAGATGCGCTTCCTCCCGATCTCGCCGACGTCGAGCGGTGCTCCACGATCACGGGCTCGCTCACCGGGGCAACGGCGCTCGTGATCGCCACGCCGTGGCCCGACTTTGCCTCCATCACTGCCGAGGACGTCTCGGCGATGAGCGAGTGCCCGATCGTCGTCGATCCCACGGGGTTGTTGCTCGCCAACGTCGCGGGGATGCCCCGTGTTCGCTACTCCGCAGTCGGGAGTCCGCGGTCATGACCCTCGAGGGGCGCGTGTGCGTCGTCACCGGGGCGAGCCGTGGCATCGGAGCATCGATCGCCGCGCACTTCGCCGCCAGGGGCGCGTCGCTCGTGCTCTGCGCGCGCGGGGGTGCGGAGCTGGCGCGCACGGCCGACATGCTGCGCGAGCGTCACGGATGCGAGGTTGTAGCGGAAGCAGTCGACGTCACGGACGCGGCCGCGCTCGAGCGCCTCGCCGCGATCGCCGAGAAGCAGCTCGGTCCGCCGTATGCACTCGTGAACAACGCAGGGGCGCTCGGCCCGATCGGACGCATCGACGAGGTGGACCTGGCGGAGTGGCGACACGCGCTCGACGTCAACGTCGTCGGCGTCGCGCACGCGTACCACGCGTTCGTGCCTCGGATGGTGAGCGCCGGCATCGGCATCGTCGTCAACGTGCTCGGCGGCGGAGTGGGCGGCGACGGCGTGCAGTCGTTCATCAGCGCGTACACGTCCGCCAAGGCGGCGGTCGCCATGCTCACCGAGAGCACGGCACGGGAGCTCGCACCCCTCGGCGTGCGGGTCAACGCGTTGTCGCCGGGCCCGATCGCCACCGAGCTGATGCGCCCGGTATTGGCCGCCGGTCCCGATGTGGCGGGCGCGGCGCTCTACGAGACCGCGGTGAAGATGTTCGAGGGCGAGGACGCTTCGTCCACCGGACCCGCGCCACTCACGCCCGACGTGGCTTCGCTTCTCGACTTCCTGCTCGACGACCGGTCGACGGGCATCACGGGACGCTTGCTCAGCGCGCGATGGGATCCCGTCGAACGGCTTGCGACCGAAGCCGACGCACTCGAAGGGACCTCGCGCTACACGCTTCGGCGCATCGACAACGCCCTTTTCGGCGAGCTCGAACGTTGAGTTGGGCCGGTAGGCTCGCGGGCGTCAATCCGCGCTCACCACACTGCCGCCGCGAGGCCAACCCGTGACTTTTGCCCGCACGTTCCTGGACGACACCATTGCGATCCTCGAACAGGTCGCCCACGACGACGTAGAGGCCGTCGTGGACGTGATCCGCACAACCCGTGACGCCGGTGGCCGAATGTTCTTCTGCGGCTCGGGGGGCGGCGCGGGTCACGCATCCCACGCGGCGTGCGACTTTCGCAAGCTCGCGAACGTCGAGGCGTACTCCGTCAGCGACAACGTCTCCGAGCTCACGGCGCGCGTCAACGACGAAGGGTGGGACTCTTCGTACGCCGAGTGGCTCCGCGCATCGCGAATCGGTGCAAGCGACTGCCTGTTCGTGTTCTCCGTGGGCGGCGGTGATGCCGACCGCGGCGTGAGCGCGAACCTGGTGAACGCGATCACATTGGCCGAGCAGGTCGGCGCGACCATCGTTGGCGTTGTCGGTCGCGACGGCGGAACCCTGCGCCAACGTGCGAGCGCGAGCGTCTTGATCCCGACGGCAACGGCCGACAGTGTCACCGCCCAGACCGAAGGGCTCCAAGCGGTCATCTGGCACTTGATCGTCTCGCATCCAAAGCTCTGCGCGAGCACACCCCGGTGGGAGTCACTCTCGCCGTGAGCGACGAGCCCCAGCCGATCGCGGGCCGCGGGCTTGCCACGCTTCCCGTGGTCGTCCTCTGCGGCGGGCTCGGTACTCGGCTGCGAGATGTGACCGGCGCCAGCCTTCCCAAGGCGCTCGTGCCCGTACTCGATCGACCGTTCATCGACCACAAGCTTGCGAACTTGGCGGAGAGCGGATGCTCTGACGTCTTCCTGCTGGTGGGCCACGGTGCCGAAGCGATTCGCGACCATGTCGGCAACATCAACGAGTCGGCCCTCACGATTCACACACGAGCCGATGGTGCGTCGCCACTTGGCACTGGCGGCGCGGTGGAAGCGGCGCTCGACGTGCTTCCCCGAGCATTCTGGGTGACGTATGGCGACACGCTCCTCCGCGTCGACGTTCCGGCGGCGGAACGCCGATTCGACCAACGGGAGCCTGAGTGGCTCGGACTGATGACGGTGCTCCGGAATCGCAACCAATGGGAGCCGAGCAACGTCGTCGTCGACGGTGACGTCGTGGTCGGGTACAGCAAGGACCCAGCGCCGACAGGTGCTGAGCACATCGACTACGGAATGTTGATCCTCACCCGAAAGGCTTTCGAGCTCGCTGCGGCATCAGCTCCCTACGACCTCGCGCGCGTGATCCAAGCACTGATCGAGCGGCGCGCACTCGGCGCGTTCGAAGTCGAGGAACGCTTCTACAGCGTGGGCACTCCAGAGGCGCTCCGCGAGACCGAGGAGTTCCTCCGCACGCACTAGGCCTCAGCGCTCACGGGGCAGAAGCCTCACTCAATGCTCTTCCGTCGGGGTCGCCGCCAGCGCGCCGCAGCTGCCACCACGACCACACGGCCTGGAGACCGAAGGAGCCCAGCAGCACGACGGCGACCTCCGCCGGCGCCCGGTACCTGATCGCTCCCTGCGTCATGGACGCGAGCAGCGTGATGAACACGATGGGCATGACCAGTGGCCACCGTGTGAGTCCGCGTCGCTTCATGGCGAAGAACCCGATGAAACCCAACACTATGAAGAGCCAATGCACCACAAGCCCGACCCAACCGACAACGATGTTGCGCCCTTCGGTTTCGGCGTAACGAGCGCCTTGGAACGGTCGGTACAGATCCCAGATCCGAAGTACGCGCACAGCCATGACCACCGGCAATCTTCCAAGGTGATTCCCGATGTACTTGAACGCCGCCTTGCGTTGGTTGGCGGACGCCACGGAGGGATCGCGCGCCGGCTCGGCTTGCACCGCGCAGTCAAAGTTCCAGAGCCCGATTTCGTTGCCGTAGTACGTCTTGTCACAACTCGAGCCCAGGATCGCACCGTCGCCGGTCGAGAGGAACGTCGGCTCTCGGAACGTGACCAAGTTGCGCACGACCCACGGCGACACGGTGACGATGCACACTGCCATCGTGAGCGCCAAGAGTCGAACTCGTACCGCTCGCGTTGGTCCGCGCGCCAGGACCGCGGCGGGCACGGCAAGGAATGGGACCATCAGGATCAGCTCTGCGCGTGAGAGCGCGCCAAAGCCGCAGACCAACCCGAGCCATGCCGCGTTGGCGAAACGAGGATCGCGCAAGAATCGGTAGACACACAGCAACGCGAGCGCAACAGACAAGTGGGCGAGCGTGTCCGCCATCACGATGCCGTGCGATACCCAGACGTTCGGATACAGGGCCGCGACCACCGCGGCCAGGTACCCGGCGCGCGTCCCGGCTATTTCCCGGCCGACCAGACCGATTGCGATGACGACCGCGGCTCCCAGGAGAGCCATCGTCAGGCGCTGCGGAACGTAGGTGCCATCCAGGCCGAAGATTGCCGTGGCGGGAACGATCGCAAGCGCGGTCATCGGTGTTTGCGCAGCGCTGGGCTGATCGACATAGGGCGTCTTGAACCCATCGCCATCGACGATTGACTGCGACACCTGCAGGTAATAGTGGGCGTCGTATTGCCGAGTGGGATCGTCGTACCTGGCAACAGTCAGTACGTAGGTGACCCGAAACACCAGGGCCAAACCCGCGATGACCAGCAAGACTCGCCAGAATCTTCGCCGTTCGTCGCGATCGTCGCTCGATGCAACTTGCCGCGCGACGCCTCGCTCACCGGGCGCGTCGTCGACAGACTGCTCGTCAACCATCCGGAGAAACTAGCAGCACGCATGCAACGCGC
>JANOHN010000199.1:0-5490 GCA_031406505.1 Acidimicrobiia bacterium
ACTTGTCGAGAGTCGCTTGTTCGAGGCTCGTGAGCGGGCGCAAATCCACAACACAAGGGTATGCGGACGGAATTGTGGCAATCACTTGGCAATCAGACGTGGCGATACGCGTCATCAAGTGCGATCATCACCTGGAACGAAAGCGCGTCTGACCAGCCTCAACGGATATCCGAGGCACTCGACGGACGACCTTGTGAGCCGCTGCTAATCCCTCGACGCGGGTTCGATTCCCGCCGCCGCCTCCAGTTGTTGTGCAGTGCTACTCGCAGAAGTCGCCTTCGGTGACTGGCACGCTTCCACCGGGTGAGATCGTGAGCGTCTTGGCGACTGGGTCGTAGGTTGCGCGCCCTGAGCCGCTGGTGCCGACCTGTCCCGGCGGGCCGAAGGCGATACCACCGGCGCTGACCGGCCCGGTGAGATCCTCCGAGAGCGTGAACCCGATCGTCTCGTCGGATGAGACGCCGCCAAAGTCGGCGACGACGTGCAGCTCCCAGGCGCCGACCGGTCCGCCACACTTCAATGCCGAGAAACGCGCCGGGCCGATGGCCGCTTCGATCTTGAGGTCTTGGCCGGCGACGTAGTGGAGCTTCTCGGTGCCGATCCCTCGCCGCGAGACCGACTTGAGCGTGACATCGCCCCTGCCCGGGCTCCGGTTGGGGGCGGTGTAGGTGAAGTTCGCGGGTGTCTCCGCGCTGGTCCCAGGCTGGATCTTCTTCTCACCCGAGAGCGTGGCCGTCATCGGCTTGTTGATGGTGCTGCCGTCGAAGCGTTGGACCGCCTTCGCGCTCACGGCCACGACTTCCCTCGGCTTCACAGCACGCGATGCGCCTTCGAGCACCTCGATCCTCACGCAATAGCCACTGCGCCAGGCCTTCTCGGCGTTGCGCAACGCCTGTTCGGCGAACCGCTTGAGTGCCTGCCGCTCAGCGTTGTTCGATCCCGTTGTCGCGACGGATGACTCGGTCAGGTTTGCCCCGTCGTCGACCCTTCCTGTGAACCTCGCGGTCGCCGTCTGGTCTCTCCGGTTGCCCTCGAGCTCTGATCCTGAACCGATGGCGATCGCGACGTTCCCGTTCACAGACCCGCCAGGATCCGGGCAGAGGTTGACGTTGACGGTCGCAGTTCCCCGAGTGTCGCCGAAGTCGACGATCACGCCAGACGTGAGGTGGCCCGAGTCGAGGCGCGTGCTTCGCTCGAAGCTTCCCGCCGTGCCGTCGGCTCCGAGCCCCTGTGCCGGGAACTCGGGCGCGTATGGCGCGTCGGGATTGTTGATCCCCTGGGCAATGGACTGCCCGGCCACTGCGTCGAGTGGTCGGAGCAACGTCTGTGTCGTGGGCGGCTTCGACGGAACGGGTTGGACTGGCTGGGCGCCGGCCGTCGTGGCAATGCCGGCCACGACGGAACCCACGAGTGCGAACACCCCGACGCAGCGTGCCTTCATCGCGCGAACCCTATTCCTGTTCCCAGCACCGTCCACGCGGGTCTTCGCTCTACCCTCTCGGTTCGCAGAGTGAACCGTTCTGAAGGGTGACCATGACGCTGCGAGGGAACGCACCGGGATGGCAGCTCCGCTGCCCGAAGTGCGGTGACGTTCGCCCGGCTGCCGACGCCGGCCTCATTCGTATCGGTGCGTGGAGCCGAGGGAAGCGCATGTTGATGCGATGTGGCGCGGCCTGCGGCGGCAAGCGACGATGGATGCACGTCGAGCGCGGCGATGGCGTGCGACGCGACGAGCCTTCGGGGGCTTGACCGCGCCTCGCGCTTGGGTAGCTAGACCGGCGTGACCTCGAACTCGGCGACCATGCCCTTCACCCAATGCGGCTTGCCGTGCTTCTTCCCACCCACCGGGATGAAGCAAGCGACGACGTACTCGCCGGGCGTCAGCTCGGTGATGCCCACCTGCGTGTCTCCAGGGTCGGCGAACGCAGCGGTGACGAAGTCAACCAGCTTCCCGGCTTTCTTCTCGGGCAGCGAGAGGATCTCATCCACTGGCTGCGTTGTCCCGGGCTTGCGTCGCAAGATGATGATCTCGTGGTGCTCTTTGGGCGCATCGTTGGTGAACTTGAACGCGGTCGTACCTGCAGGGATCGTCGCCGGAACGCCCTGGAACTCGTAGTCGATCCCGACGACGTCCACTTGCGTGAAACCGCAGCTCTCGAGCACGAACGCATCGGTCCGCTCGATCGCGGCGAGGAACTTCTTGTTCTCGAACGCGTTCTCGCCCTTCTTGGCGAGGAGGTCGGCCACGACACCTGCATCGGTTGCGATCTCGGACGGCGCGGTGGTCTTGAGCGCGTCGATCGAGGTCGTGATGGCTGCCTTGTCGCCGGTCAGAAAGGCCGCCTCAACATCCACCCGCGCTTGGCAGAATGCCGCCACATCCGCGCCATCCTGCGCTGTTGCGCTACTGGCGAACGGGGTCGCGACCAGTACGGCAGCTCCGATGAATGTTGCGACGATCCGGTTACGCATGATCCTGTCCGATCAAGTCGCGAAGCGACCGAGAGATGCCCAGAAGTGGGGGCGAGAGGTGGCCCGAGAATCGGGCCGAGTCGTCAACCTACACAACCCAGTGCACTGGCCTCGTATTCTCCCCGATGCCGGCACCAATTCGTCACCTGCGCCAGCGGCGGATGGGGTCGCGCTGGGGCACGACGTGCGCGAGCGACCCACGGATCTTGGCGACGCCGAGGTAGATCGCCTTTGTGGCCGAGGCCACAGGTTCGGCCGACTCCGACGCGTTCGCGAGCCACGAGGCTGCGGGGAGCAGCGCGCACAGGCTGAGGAACGCGTCGCCGGCGCTCGTGATGGAGCCGTCGGGTTGTACGACGTGGATGCTCTGCATGCGCTCGTCCTCGGCCATCGGTGCGAGCAGCGACGCGGCGAGGGGATCGGAGAGGGGGAGGAAGTCGAGGCGCTGTTCGCGGTCCCACGCTTGCACGAGCGCCGCGCTCGCTCGGCAGAACTTGCAGTGGTCGTCGTACAAGAGGACCGGGTGGAGCGGGCGTATCCGGTCGGCTGGGTCGCTCACGGGCGTGCCCTTCGTGTCGGTCGAGTGCTCGCGACCGTACCGGCATGGCGCGCGCACCCTGGTGCTTCGGACACGGCTACCTTCGACCGCGGCGAGCATCGGACGGTCGGGCAAGGGGTGGAGTTCGCTTTGAAGGGGTGGCGCGGCCGACGAGCCGGGTTGGTGGCGCTGGTGGTGGTGCTCGCGGCCTGCAGCGCCGGTGCTCCGCGCGCACATCGAGCGCGCGATCCGTATCCACTCGACGACGTCCTGCGGTTGAACCAGATCCAGGTGCTGGGCACGCACAACAGCTATCACCGGCGCCCGTCCACCGAGATCCCCGGGGACTGGACCGATTACGAGCATCCACCGCTCGATGTGCAGCTCGGAGAAGAGGGGATCCGCAGCGTCGAGCTTGACGTCTCGAACACACCGGACTTTGCCGTCGAGCACGATCCGTACTTCGACGACCGAACCAACTGCACGCCGCTCGCCAAGTGCCTGGCTCGGCTGAGGCGCTGGTCGGATGCGCACCCACGCCACATCCCGATCTTCGTGCTCATCGAAGCGAAGGATCCGAATGCGGTGCTCGATCTCGAGCGTGACGAGTGGGACACGGAGTCCCTCGATCGCCTCGATGCCGAGGTGCGCACGGTGCTTGGGCGGAGCAAACTCGTGATGCCCGACGATCTCCGCGGCGATGCGCCGACGTTGCGCGACGCGGTCGTGCACAAGGGTTGGCCAACCCTCGACAAGGTTCGAGGGAAGTTCGTGGTCGTCCTCAACCGCGTCAGGCTGCGGAGGCGGTTCCTTGCGGGACGACCGTCGCTCGAGGGGCGCGCCATGTTCGTGCCGGCGTACGAGTACGCACCGTCGGCTGCCTTCTTGGAGCGGGACACTCCCGACGAGATCGAGATCCGTCGGCTGGTTCGACTCGGCTTCGTGGTGCGCACGCGAGCTGACGCTGACGGGGTGGAGGTCACTGCTGGCGACGTCGCGCGCAGCCGGGCGGCGATCCGCAGCGGCGCGCAGATCGTGAGCACCGACTACCCGGTCCCGGATGCCGCGATTTCTGACTATGTCGTGCGACTACCCAACGACCGCACGGCTCGCTGCAACCCGGTGAATGCGCCCGCTCGGTGTCGCGCCGCCGATGTGGAGCGACCGCGCTAGGCGATCGTGTCGCGCTCGACGGCGAAGCAGCCCCGCGCGCAATGATGAGCGGCGCTGTCCGACCTCGGGGGAAACACGTGGCCACCATCGAATCCATCGTCCAGTCCATCAACCGTGAGCTCGTCCCGGCCTTCGAAGAGAAGCTGCGGGCCGAGCTCGCCGGTTGTGAGCGCGAGTGGCTCATCGATCAGATCGTTCGGCTCACGCTCGATGCGCACAGCCTCCAGGAGATCGACCGCAGGTCGGTCGTGGAAGCAAAGGCTCGGGCCCGGAGCGAGCGGCTCGAACGTGTGCGTGAGCTCGGCTTTGACCGAGCCGGCTAGGAGAGCTTCCTCGCCGAGCACCCAACCATCGACCGCGAGGGGCTGATCGCCCGCGGACATCTCGTCGCGACCGCGCCGGCCAAGGGCACCGCGATCATCACCGCGGAGCATCGTTCGGATTCCGGAGACGCGCTCCTCACGCGAGCGAAGGACGTGCTGTTCGCGCTCTTGTTCGGCGACGAATCGAACGGGACGCGCCTCGACCGTGTCCAACAGGAGCTGTTGACGATGGCAGTCCCGCGCTTCAAGGCCGGTGCCCTCGACTTCATGCAGGCGTCGACCGAGCTCAATGCCGCCGGGACGTGGCAAGACCCCGACAGCGTCTCGAACGACGAGCGAGCCGACAACGTGCTGTTGGAGGTGCAGTTCGGCGAGATCGAAGGCGAGATCGTGGGACACGGGATCGCGACCGCGTTGTCGCTCATCAATAACCTCGAAGTGAACGAGCAGGTGCTCTACGCGCGGATGATCAACGTCGAGGAGACCACCCTCATCGGATAGCCGCGGACGTCGCCGCGCCTGACCGATCGGTCAGTTGGCGAAGCCGTCGCGGTGTTCGCCGATTCTCGGAAGATTCCCACTGCGCAGCGTCGGGTTGTGCGAGAGCGTGGCCGGAAGCGCGATGACCTCGGTGCCGCTCGCGTCGGCCACGATCCCGCGCGCTTGGATCTGCGGGTGTTGCACCATCTCCTCAGGTGTGAGCACCAACGAGACCGGGGCACCGGCGCTGCGCAACCTCGTGAACGCGTCGTCGGCTTCGAGCTTCATGATCGAATCGGAAACCTTCGCGTTCACCTCATCGGTGCGCGCCAGTCGGTCGAGGAACGGCAAGCCGGCGAGGTCGTCGAGCCCGAGCGCGGTGCAGCTGCCGTCGAAGAGGTGCTGCTCGCCGAGTGGTGCAAGGGCGATGAAGCGGTCGTCCGCGGTGCGGAACATGCCGTATCCCGGGTGCCCGTCGCCCGAGTGCTCGGCGCCCTCGACGCG
>JANOHN010000266.1:0-4117 GCA_031406505.1 Acidimicrobiia bacterium
GGCCGGATGCCGGCAAACGTGTCGGAGAGCATGCGGGCGATCGTGACGGCGGGATTGGCGAAGCTCGTCGAGGAGGTGAAGAAGTACGCGCCACCGATGTACGCGGCAACCGCGAAGGGAGCGAGCACAAGTCGACCCGACCGGGCCATGCCGAAGACGACGAGCAAGAGCCCGAACGTCGCGACGACCTCGGCGAGGAACAGCCCGCTGCCGTCGCGCACTTTGGTCGACAGCTCGACGATTGGCAGCTCGAACATCAGGTTGGCAACGACGACGCCGAACGCCGCGCCCAGCGTCTGCGCACCTACATAGGCGAACGTGGCGCGGCGGCTGATTCCACCGAGCGCGTGGTCGACAAGCGTGACGACCGGGTTCAGATGAGCGCCGGACACGGAGCCGACCGCGATGATGATCGCGGCGAGTCCGCCGGCGGTAGCGAGCGCGTTCTCGAGCAGTTGGAGGCCGGTGTCGTCCGGGCTGAGGCGGGTTGCCGCGATGCCCGAGCCGATGACCGCGATGAGGAGGAGCGCGGTGCCGAGGAACTCAGCGAACGCCCGTCGGGGGAGCGTCGTGTCCACGTCGCCGGCTCAGCCGCATGGACGACGACGTTTGGCCGTGCGCCGACGCGCCAGGACCGCAACGCGCTCGGCCAGCGGGCGGAAGGCGTCGGTGCGCAGCTTGTAGTAGGTCCAGTAGCGGTGACGCTCGGTGTCGACGACACCGGCCTCGCGCAGGACGCGCAGGTGATGGCTCACGAGCGTTTGGGTGACTCCGAGCTCTTCGGTGAGGTGGCACACGCAGAGGTCTTCGTCGGCCAACAGGTCGACGATTCGAGCCCGCAGCGGCTCCCCGAGCGTGCGGAACAGGCCGTTGGCGTCGATCGATCGTGTGGTGGCTGCGCTCGCAGGCATCGAGATCCGGCAATCTCCAACAGGATGAATTCATATGAATATAAGCTGATAAAGAGCAGAAGGCAAGCGCGGTAAGGTCAGTGTCATGTCGATGAGCACCGAAGAGCTCGAGCAGCTCCCGCCGCAAGGCCACGTGAAGATCGTGTACCAGGGCCCGACCTCCCCCCATTGGGAGGTTCGCGGCGTGTTCGGCGACGGACGCGTGATCGACGAGTTCCGCCAGCGGGCGCTGGCCCGGCTCCAGCTGTTGCCACCCCACGACCCGCAGTTCCGCCGCAACCGCGAGCGGGTGAACCGCGATGCCGAGCGGGAACGACTGATCCTCGAGTGGGACCTCGGCTACGCGGAGGACGACGCGGCGAGCCCGAGCGCACCTGCCCCAGCGGCGGCAGTCGAGGCCGTGGCCGAAACCGCGGCACCGACCACCTAGCGCTTCGCTACCAGCGCTGCTCGTAGCGGTTGCGCAACAGCACCGCGGTGAGGTTGGCGAGCAACGTGATCGCGAGCAGCACGATGATCGCGGCCGCCGTGAGGCTGATCGCAAAGTCGGTCTGGGCCTCGCCCCGCCAGTTGTAGACCACCTGCGGGAGCGCGGTGTAGGTCGTCGAGAACTTGCCGAGCAGGTCGGTGTCGCCCGTGGTGAAGAAGGTGCCGTAGAACGCGCCCACGAGGAGCAGCGGGGCGGTCTCGCCGATCGCGCGTGACAGCGAGAGGATCGTGCCAGTGAGGATCCCGGAGAACGCGTTCGGGAGCACGAGCGTCTTGGTGACCTCCCACTGGGTCGCACCCACGCCGTAGCCGCCCTCGCGCAGCGACTTCGGCACCGCTCGGATGGCCTCGGACGACGTGATGATCACGATCGGGAGCACGAGGATCCCGAGGGTGAGCCCACCGGTGATGATCGTGCGACCTCCGGTGGCGCCCTCGAGCAGCTTCACGAAGATGGCGAGCCCGAGCAGTCCGTAGACCACCGACGGCACGCCGGCGAGGTTGCGGATGTTGAGCTGGACGAGGCGCGTGAGGCGGTTGTCGGGCGCGTACTCCTCGAGGAAGACCGCAGTCGCGATCCCGAGGGGGAACGCGATCAACGCCGTGATGAGCGCGAGGACAACGGTTCCGAAGATGGCCTGAGCAACACCAGCACGGCTGGCCGAGCTCGACATGTTCGAGCTGAGGAAGCTGCTCGTGCCGATGAGCGCGGCGATCGTGAACGCGACGACGATCGCCACCACGATCCCGACCGCGAGCCGCCAGCGGCGCGCTCGCACGGCCAAGAACAGACACCCGGGGATCCCGGCGAGCACGAGCGCGCTCACGATCCAGCCGGCCACACCGTGCGGGTGCACGAGGAACGCCCACGTCTCGTCGACCGCCCGCTGGAACTCGTGCGGAACGGCCGAGATCACGAACCCGCGGGTCTTGAACACCTCGAGGCCGTCGCTGAACACCGTGGCAAGCAGCAGAACGTTGAAGGAGATGCATGCGAACAGGCAGCCGAGCAGGCCGAGCTGGAAGACGAGGCCCGGCACATCGGTCCGCTTGCCCCGCAGCGATCGGTCGATCGTGATCTCGCGAGGAAGCGTGGTGCCCACCGTGGTCATCAGTAGGCCTCCCGCACGCGGCGCACGAAGAAGTTGCCGATCATGTTCAGCAACAGGGTGACGCCAAACAGCGCCATCCCGAGGAAGAACAGACTGTTGAACGCCTGGCCGGCGCCCGATCCGCCGCCACCGGCAACCTGGTCGGTGCCGCTCGCGAGCGACGCCATCGCCGAGGTGACCGTCATGCCCGGGTCAAAGGGGTTGGCACTGAAGCGCGATTGACCGTAGGAGCCGCCCGCGAGCGCGACCACCATGGTCTCACCGATGGCCCTCGCGGCGGCGAGCATGAGCGCGGCGACGATGCCGGAGATGGCGGCGGGGATGACCACTCGCACCACGGTCGACATCCGGCGGGCGCCCATGCCGTAGCTCGCCTCCCGCAGGGAGGATGGCACCGCGCGCATCGCGTCCTCGCTCACCGACGCCACGAGTGGCGTCACGAGGATGCCCACACCGAGCCCTGCGGTGGCGAGACTGAAGTCGCTCGGACCCTTCAGCAGGTCGACGATCACGTGCGGGCCGATCCATGCGATCGCGAAGAAGCCGAGCACGATGCTGGGGATGCCCGCGAGCACCTCGAGGATGGGCTTGAGCACTCGGCGGACCCGAGGCTTGGCGTACTCCGCGAGGTAGATAGCCGCGCCGAGGCCAAGTGGGATCGCGATGATCATCGCGACCGCCGTGACGAGCAACGAGCCCATGAAGAGCGTGGCCACATCGAACTTCCCGATGCGCGGCGCCCACTTGTCGACCGTCCAGAGCTCGCTGAGATCGATGTTGGTCAGGAACGTGACCGAGTTGGCGGTGAGCGAGGCGACGATCGCGATGCTGATCGCGAGCGTCGAGAGGCCGGAGGCCCAGAAGAAGATGCGGATCCGTCGCTCGCGTCGGACACGTCGACCGTCGCCCTCGAGGCCGAGCACGCTCGCATCCACTGCGGTCACGTCGGCATCCTCGCTCGTCGCCCTGCTCCGTTCAATGATCCCCCAAAGAGATGAGGAGGCGGCCGGCCAGGGGGGTCCGGCCAGCCGCCTCCTCAGATGGTGATGAGCTGACTAGCTCGCGGAGGTCCAAGCGTCGATCGCGGCCTCGACGTCGTCCTTGTGAAGAGGCGCGTAGCCCGCCTCCGTCACCGACGTCGTCAGGTTCTCCTCCGTCATGTAGAAGTCGACGAAGCCCTTGAGGTCGGCGTTGGAAGCTGCCTTCTCGTTGTTCACGTAGATGAAGAGCGTGCGCGAGAGCGGCAGGTAGGTGCCGTTCTGCACGGTCTTGATTGTTGGCTTCACGCAGTCACCGGTGTCCGGGTCCTCGATGGCGACGGACTTCACCTTGTCCTTGTTCTCGAGGTAGTACGCGATGCCGAGGAAGCCGATGCCGCTCTTGGCGCTCGCGACACCCTTGACGATGTCGTTGTCGTTCGGGAACTGCCCGTCGGAGATGAGCGGCTCGGCCGCCTCCGCCTCACCATCGTCGTTCGTGATGGTGTCGGTGACGTTCCCGGCGGCAACGCGCTCCTCCATGATGCCCAGGTACCCGAGCTCGATGAAGGCGTCGTACGTGCCCGACTCCGGACCGGGGGTGAACTTCTTGAAGGCGCCCTTGGCC